>JAJFKA010000100.1 GCA_021773555.1 Gammaproteobacteria bacterium | reverse complement strand
GTCGCAACGATGCTGCATGCCTCGGGGTTGGAATATGACAACTGGTCACTCAATACCGATTTCCACTGTGGCGGTTACGCTAAATTTCCGGATTACCTGCGGGCCTACCTGGACGATTTTGAGGCTCGCTACGGCGTGATGCTCGACCCGGTGTACACCGGCAAAATGATGTTCGCGATTGAGCGGATGAGCCAACAGGGTTTGATTGCGAAAGATAAGCGGGTGGTGGCAATCCACACGGGAGGACTTCAGGGGCGTCGCGGATTCGATTTAATTTAAGATTAATCTTTTCGTGGGCAAGGACCGCCAGCTAAAAACACTGATCAACATCGAGGGCGGGTGAATCCCCCTCCGGTCTGCCGATAATTTTTGCTGGCACGCCAGCGACGGTAACATGAGCGGGAACATCGCTCATCACCACACTGCCAGCGCCTACCTTCGCGCCTTCTCCCACCTCAATATTGCCAATAATTGAGGCGTTCGCACCCAGCAACACGCCATGTCGGATCTTTGGATGGCGATCACCGGAGACTTTACCCGTGCCACCCAGGGTGACGCCGTGCAGGATCGACACATCGTCTTCGATAACTGCGGTTTCGCCGACGACCAGACCGGTTGCGTGATCGAACATGATGCCGCAACCAATGCGGGCGGCCGGGTGGATATCGACAGCGAAGATGGAACTCATCTGGTTCTGAAAATAAAATGCGAGGCTGTGCCGATTCTGACTCCATAGCCAATGGGATACCCGGTAGGCCTGCAACGCGTGGAATCCCTTATAGAATAACAAGGGCGTTGAATAACTATTGCAGGCTGGATCACGGCTTCGGGTGGCTTTGATGTCTATTTCAGCGGCGCGAATGATGGAGGGTTCCTTGCGGTAGGCCTCCTGGATAATTTCACGGATTGCCATGCTGGAGACAACCGGACTATCGAGCTTGCTCGCTAACAGGAAGCTGAGTGAGCCCTCGATCGTTTCGTGATTCAGCACCGTGGCATGAAAAAAGGTGGACATGATTGGTTCGAATTCGGCTCTTGCACGTACCTCTGCGCGAATCGCCATCCACAGGGAGCCTGCGTCAGCGATATCCGCGATATCTTCCTCTTTAGCAAGTTCGGCGATATAGCGTTGGTTAATTTTCGAGTTCACTGGTTTGACTCCATCAGTGTTCATGGCGCGAACAGGCGACAAGTTTGACGAATATGCAGACAATTTCAACCATATAGGCATTCTAAATACGAATAGATTATATGAGTTATCGCTGCTATTTATGCCTCAAGGCACGTTTCATAGAGCCGCCGCTGCAGCAGGCCGCGATCATCCAGAAGGCATCTGAAGCGCAAAGACGCGGTCTTTGTCATTGAAAAGGCGCTAGTTCTGGCATTTAATGCCGAATCCTTATCCTTGGTGTTACCGCTACATGCAGAAGTTCAACAATGTCGGTCTGGTTGCCCGGGTGGGTAGTCCACTGGTGCTCGATTCGCTGGTCACCGTGGAAGATTTCCTTCAGTCCCAGTCGGTGAATGTGTTTGTGGAACAACCGGCAGCGACCATGCTGGATAACCGTGGCCAGCAGGTCTGCACGCTCGAGGAAATGGGTGAATGCTGTGATCTGGTTATTGCGGTGGGGGGTGACGGGAACATCCTCGGCGCCGCTCGCGCCCTTGCGCCACACGGCGTGCCCTTGTTGGGGATCAATCGGGGCCGACTGGGTTTTCTGGCGGATGTTTCTCCTGACGAGATTGCGCTTCGGGTCGGTGAGGTGCTCGCGGGAAACTACAAGATTGAGGAGCACTTCCTGCTCGAGGCGGAGCTCAGTGTCGGTGGGCACCTGGTTACGGCCTGTGCGTTGAATGAAATTATGCTGCATTCAGCGTCAATGGCAAAAATGATTGACTTCGATCTGTTCATCAATGACGTATTTGTTTACAACCAGAGTTCGGATGGCCTGATTGTGTCATCACCAACCGGGTCCACTGCCTACGCCCTGAGTGCTGGAGGTCCGATCATGCACCCGAGCCTGGATGCCATTGTGCTTGTGCCGATGTTTCCGCACACCCTGAACAGCCGGCCACTTGTGGTACCCGGCGGATCAGAGCTCAGACTGGTGGTGAGTGCGATCTACGGCACGGAGACCAAAGTGAGTTTTGACTCACATGTTGAATATCCTGTGAAAGCGGGCGAGTCCGTCGTCATTCGCAAGAAGCGGGAAAAGCTCAAGCTGATTCATCCACCTGGCCATAGTTTTTATGGAGTTTGCCGAAGCAAGCTGGACTGGGCGAGCCGGGTAGGGGACTAGGCCCACAAGTCAACCAGCGCCCTGATACATCAGTCAGGCGCCAGATCCTGGATCGTATCGATGTCCTTCAACACCCCGTTATCTTCAACGGGTGCACGGATCAGGTGATCCGGGTTGGCCTCGATAACGGTCCTTGCGCCCTGGTCGCCTTCGAGGTTTTGCATTGCCTTAAAAAAACGCCGATGAAAAATCACTGGATGGCCCGGTGTCCCATCAAAGGTTGGCACCACGATGGGTTGCAGACTCAGGTTATCAGCGAACGTCTTTTTCAGGAAATCGGTCGTGCTGGTGGACACGTAAGGCATATCTGCTAAGAGGATAGCGACGGCAGTCCAGTCTTGATAGCCGGGATGGGCTGCAACGTACGCGATAGCGTTAGCAAGGCTATGGGCCATGCCGAGAGTCGAGTCTGGTGCACAGAAAAATGAAACTCCGTCACTGAATTGTGACTCGAGGCTGAGTTTGAAGTCCGTCTCACCAGATCGGAGCACAACCAGGACATCGTCAAAGGATGTGGACGCCTGTCCAATGGAAGTTTCCAGGAGAGTGTCACCGGAGGTTAGCGGGGTTATACGTTTATCGGCCCCGAATCGTCGAGAGTGTCCAGCCGCCAGCAGGATGGCCCCAATCATCGGTGGTCGGTCAGGCAGTCGCCGCCCGGTAGTCGGCATTCACCACAGATTCTTTTTCGGAACGCAGCGCGGTCAATTGGGCCAGTATTGCGATGGCTATTTCCGCCGGTGTTTTACTACCGATATCCAGTCCTACCGGGGCATGCAACCGGCCAATTTCTTCTTCAGACAAATCCAGCTGCAGCAGGCGTTCGCGTCGTTTTGCCGAGGTTCTGGTCGAGCCCATCGCGCCGACAAAGAATGCATCGGTTTTCAGCGCCTCCATCAAGCCCATGTCATCAATGCGTGGATCGTGGGTCAGTGCAATAATCGCTGTGAAGGAATCGTTGCCAAGTGTGCGCACC
>JAJFKA010000099.1 GCA_021773555.1 Gammaproteobacteria bacterium | reverse complement strand
TTTCCATAGATGAATGGCGCTTACTCAAGCAAATTGCGTCGTTCGAAGTGCCATCTCGAAGACTTTAACAGAAGGTGCAGTGGTTCCTTTCCGCAGCCTTCAGGCGTAGCGCCGAGCGCGTGGAGAAAGACCCCCAGGGGCGTTCGACCAAGTGAGGGAAGCTCGGAGAGCCGCAAGCCGCGTAGGAAAGGAACCACTGCACCTTCTGCGGAAAAACCCGGTTCAATGTTAAGTAAGTGCCGTTCTTCCATACATACATTCTGACAATGCCAGCGGAGTCCCGAAGTAGGCTACTGACGTTAAAAGCTGTGCGCGAATATTATATTAAGTATGGGAGATCCCCCGGGAACTTAGAGAGAATTACTTATCGAGTCTTCCAATAGCGTTGCATTTCCAGGAACAGGAAGGACGCAGTCCAGGTGATCAACACCAGACCCGTCAAAGATTCGATTCCTACCAGAAATCGAAGGTCCCCCAGCGGTTCAATATCACCGAAACCCAGCGTCGTATAGGTAGTGAATGAAAAATAGACGCAATCCATCACGGAGCCATCGAAGTTTCCCGTCAACGCGCCCCAACCGGGCTGGTGATGCATAAAATAAAACGCAAAAGCAAATACCCAGATCTCTGCCGCATGTGCAATCAGGCCGACAAAAACACCGAGTAGAATATTGTATCGGTGAGGAATGCTGATCTTCGGTATGGCAAGGGTCATGCGAAACAGACATTCGTAATGGATGATAACGACAACTGCCACCACAATGGAATTTACGAGAAACAGCGTAACCATATTATTTACCCGTCCTGCGGGTTTTTTAATCAGGTTAAAGCATATCCCATCCGACGGCGAAGGTACGAATTGGTCGGTCAGACGTGTGGTGCAGGAAGCTAGTCCAGCAGTTCCAACACCAGCGCGAGATAATCCGTGTCAGTCACAATGCCCACGAGTACTTCATTGTCCAGGACAGGCAGACAACTGATCTTACGATCGCGCATAATCCTCGCCCCCTCCTTCACACTCGAATCAACATTAACAGTGAGTACATCCAGCACCATGACCTCTGCCACCGGCAGCGACAAAACTGAAGGACTGTGGGAGTTAACGAGCAGGTCCTTCTGGGTTACCAGGCCAACAACCTTGCCGTTCTTACAAACCGGTATGTGCCTGGCATGATTCACACGCATGAGTCGCCAGGCTTCTTCAATTCTCTCCTCCGGGTCAAGGAAGCCAGGATTGTCAGTCATTAGTTCGGCAATTGTCTTCACGGGTTTTCCTGTCAGCATTCAGGTCAAATTTACCTTACAAATTCGTGCTATCAGTTGACGCTGATCAAGACTTCTGGACAAAAAATCGACAGCTCCAGCGCAGACCTAATCCGTCGACATCGCCAGGACCTGTCCGGGATTTATCATCCAAAAAAGCGTTAAACTAGCTCCAGACAGTTGCAGGACGTTAGCGATGAATCCGGAAAAAGTAATTTACGCATTTACCATCATCCTCGCGATGACATTAAACTTCGGGTTCTTCCTCGGTGATATGCACATTGCCGGCGACCACCACGTTTATGAACTCTATGCAGCGATCTTTGTTAACGCGGTGGCGACAATTCTAAAATTTGGCGATCGTTCACACATCGGTTCTGTGCTGCTTGCTTCAAGTCTGGTTGCTGTCATTCAACTCGTGGCGGCCGCAGGTGTCTGGGGTTTCGCCAGCTACGTCATTGGGACAGGCTTGACACCAACCGCTCTCGCGAGTGTGGTGTCTCTCTCCGGCGGTGCGCTACTGGCTAACCTGGTATCCGTGACACTGCTGGTCATCGAAACCGTTTCACTGCGCAGATAGCATGGACACTGTTCTGTTTCTCGTCCTGCGGCGCATGCGTGCACCATTACTGTTGATCTCGACCGTCTATGCTGTCGCTACACTGGGGCTTACCGCAATTCCCGGGATAGATGATTCGGGCAACATCTGGTACATGGATTTCTTCCACGCTTTTTACTTCGTCACGTTCATGGGAACAACGATCGGTTTTGGCGAGATTCCATACGCCTTCACAGATGCCCAGAGGCTGTGGGCACTCATCTTTATTTACATCACGGTCGTGACCTGGATATACACAATCGGCACGATCCTGAACCTGTTGCAGGATGAAACTCTAAAAAGAGCGATTACCCAGTATCAGTTCAAAACCACAGTCGCCAAACTACGCGAACCTTTCTACCTGATCTGTGGATATGGCGATACTGGAGAAATGCTGGTGGATGCACTGGCCAGGCGAATGATTGCCGCGGTAGTACTGGAGATCAAACCGGAGCGAATCGACTCGCTGATTCTTGGTGGCCACGCACTATACATCCCGCGCTTGTGTGCCGATGCGAGTGACCCGGAAAATATGATTCTCGGCGGCGCCACGCACCCCATGTGTCAGGGTGTCGTCGCCCTGACCGACAAGAATGCTGTCAATCTTCATATCGCGATTACCGCCAAGGTGCTGCGACCACAGGTAAAAGTCGTCTGCCGCGCAGAATCTCATGACATCGAAGCTAACATGGCGTCCTTCGGCACCGACTACATTGTGGACCCTTTCGATACCTTCGCGATCAATCTCGCGACCGCACTCCATGCGCCGCATCAGCATCTGCTCAACGCATGGTTACGGAGTGAAGCGGGTGACTCACTGACAGAAATTACCGATGTTGAACCAGGTCGCTGGGTGTTATGCGGCTACGGTCGGTTTGGCAAACCAATCTTTGAACATCTCATCAACCAGGATATGGATGTACAGGTAATCGAGCCGAATCCAGAGGGCCAGGGAGCCCCCGCGAATTGTGTTAAGGGTCTCGGTACGGAAGCCGTGACTCTATTGGAAGCGGATATCGAAAACGCTGTTGGCATCGTCGCTGGAACCAACGATGACTCTAACAACCTCTCGATCATCGTTACCGCCAGAGCCCTGAATCCCAACCTGTTTACAGTTGCGCGACAGACCGAACATTTTAATCGTGCCGTGTTCAGGCATTCCGGCGCGAACATGGTGATGGCGCCGAGCGAGGTTGTCGCGCGAAAAATCAAGACATTGCTGACCAATCCCCGGGTAGACGATTTTCTCAGCCTGGCCCATGCACACAGCGACGATTGGGCGGCCTCGCTGCTCCGGGAACTGGAAATCGTATCGCCAAATCGGATCCCCGAATTGTGGGAAATCGTGATAAACCATGAATTCGCCCACGCCGTCTCCCAGGCACTTCGCAACGGGGAGATCGTGACCATCTACCACCTGCTCCGTGATCACACCGACCGGGCCAATGCGCTATCTGCGATCACCCTCCTGCATGCCAGTGCTACTGGCAGTTTCTGTCTGCCAACCATCGATACCTCACTGAAAGCCGGTGACCGACTGCTGTTTGCCGGCACCCGGTCAAGCAGGTCACAAATGAACTGGACGCTACAAAACCTAACCGCCCTGGAATACGTGTTAACAGGCGAGGTCTCACCGCAGACTATTGTGGGGAAATGGTTATTCGGGGATTGATGCTTGCCGCCGAAACTCGATTCCTGCTGAGGCCAGCGACGGCGATTATGGTCAAGCCAGGCTGTGCTTTTCCTTCGCCAGCAGTTCAAGCTCAGCGGCCAGCGCCGTTCGCCCGGCCGCGGCTTCAGGATCTGTTGGGTAGTACGCGAGTTCGGTTAGCGGATCACCGGCGACCCTGGTAGCGATCAATACCCGCGGTTCAGTATAGACGTAAGGGCGAGCCCGGTGCAGCAAGGAGCGGTTGTCCCAGAGCAGCGCGTCCCCAACAGTCCACTGATGGCGATAAACCCGAACAGGATCGCTCACGACAGATTCAACCAACGATTTTAGAAGTGCGCGGCTGTCTAATCGTTCAAGTCCGGGGATACCAAACGCATGTCGCCCAACAAACAGGCTTTTTACGCCGGTTTCCGGATGTACCTTCACCAGCGGTCGCAGGTACGCTTCACCATGATAGATGGTGCCAGTTTTAGTGGCCGGAAAATCACCGACATCGTTTGCCTGTGAATACTGAGTTGAATGATAAGCGCTCAGACTTTCGATGTGATCTCTGGTGGCAAGGTCGAGGGCGGCGTACCCCGCACGCATGTCAGCCAGATCCGTTTCACCTCCCTCGTCAGGTACCGTCACTGCGGTCAGCATCGCGCACTTGCTACTCACCGGCCAATAGGTTGAATCGGTATGCCACGCTTCGTTACCAACATTGGTTCTCATTCGCTGGCTATCAAATCCAACGATCTTGCCGTAAGAACCATCGTCATGCTTCACCTGATTGGCGATTGGCAGCGCACCAAACTCCAGTTTGCCGAAACGTTGACCGAACTCGATATTTTCATCATCGCTCAGGAACTGTCCTGGAAAAACCAGGAATCCAAACTCAAGGAAGGCAGACTTAATGCCCGCGAACTGTTCCTCATTCAGGCTGTTCAAACGGACATTGGTAACGACTGCACCAAATACCTTGTTCGGAATCGGCGTGACGATGGCGTCGTTCATGGATCTTCAATCCTCGGTCGACTTTCCAGGTTGATCAGAATAACCCAAACCGCCCGGGCAAAGGAATGGGCAGCCCCGGGCGCCGATTACCGTTTTGGGTTTCGATGCTGATATAGTCCCGCTCACCACTAGGCAACTAAGAGAAGATCATGCTCGACTTTGAAATACCTCCAGAAACCAAAGCCATCAGGGCGAAAATTAGAAAATTTGTCCAGGAAGAATGTATTCCCGCAGAGCAGAACTGCACTGCGGACAATTTCGAATCAGTACTCGCAGACTTACGGGGCAAAGCCCGGGCACAGGGTTACTGGTGCCCGTTTGTACCCGAGGAACATGGCGGTATGGGATTACGGCCCCTGGCCAATGCACTGGTACAGATGGAACTCGGAGAGAGTTTCCTTGGTGCACTGTCAATGAATACCCAGGGACCCGACGACGCCACCATGCTGACGCTTCTCGAACACGGTACTGATCATCAAAAAGAGAAGTTCCTGAAGCCGCTGCTGGATGGTCAGAAACGCATCTGTTATTCAATGACCGAAAAAGCGGCTGGAGCCGACGCCACGGGAATGCAGACCACTGCCGTGCTCGAAGGCGATAACTGGGTACTTAACGGCGAGAAATGGTTCAGTTCATCAGCGAGCGTTGCTGACATCGCGGTGGTTATGGCGAAAACCGATCCCGATGCGCCCAGGCACGAACAGTACAGCACCTTCATTGTCGAGTTGCCGAACCCCGGTTATCAGATCCTGCGCAACATTGAAACCATGCAGCCTCATACGGAACTTGGCTTAAAGCTCGGCGGGTCACATTCCGAGATCAACATTGAAAACCTGATCGTTCCCCGGGAGAACATTTTAGGTGGTCGCGGTCAGGGTTTTAACATGGGCCAGCATCGTCTTGCCTATGGTCGGCTTCGACACGGTATGCATAATGTAGCGATGGCACAACGCGCGCTCGATCTCGCCGCAGGGCACGTAATCAGCCGCAGTACATTTGGCAAGCGTCTGGCAGACCGCCAGGGTGTTCGCTGGATGCTGGCTGACTGCGCCGCTGAAATCTACAAGGCTCGCCTGATGCTGCTGCACATCGCCTACAAGGCAGAGAATGGTATGGACCTGCGCCAGGAAAACGGTATCGCAAAAGTATTCCTCGCGAACATGGTGCACCAGGTTGTGGATACCGCGCTGCAGCTACACGGGGCGCTGGGCTACAGCCACGACACTCCGCTGGCACGCTGGTACACCGGAATACGCAGTCAACGTCTGGTTGATGGTCCGGATGAGGTTCACCGCTGGAGAACGGGTGCTAATGTGATCAAGGCATTCGAAGAACACGGCACCACCGCATCAGCCTGCGGCGGGGAATTGCTATAGCGAGGCGATATCCGGGAGAGCTTGTCTCTCCCGGTACACTCCGTGGTGATCACCGCTGGATTGACGTAGTATCCGTGAACCTGGCGTTTCCGAATCATTCCAGCGACGAGCGCCCGCTGTTGCTGCAAACCTATGCGGCGGCAGATGCATTCGCCTACACTGACCTCGTTAGAAATACCCCACACGGTGAACAGATAGTCAGGGGGAAGGCTGCAAGATGGGCACGCCATGACTTAACGACCCTGCCAGGTACCACCAATTCGCATGGGAACGATCTTCCAGGCACAACAAAAAGAAGCGGACTGAGCAGGTCGTCCGTTTACGAATTGCTATCGTGAACCGGCGCGTGTAGGTTTAGTTACACCACCCTGGAGCAATAGTATGGAAGCTGAACACCCGATTCCGGAATCGCAGGGGACTTCCGGTATTCAGTCCATGCCGGCTCGTCGCTACGCAAATTACGTTCTGGCTGTACTGGTTCTGGTCTACATCTTTAATTTTATCGACCGCAACATTCTCTCAATTCTGGCCGAAGATATAAAAGCAGACCTGGGCATTTCCGATGCTGAGATGGGGTTCCTCTACGGCACAGTGTTCGCGGTATTTTACGCCGTGTTTGGGATACCGCTGGCCCGGTTTGCGGATGTCTGGACCCGGCGCAGCCTTATCTCCGTGGGCCTTGGCTTCTGGAGTCTGATGACCGCTGCATCCGGTTTGGCGCAATCATTCGGAACTCTGGCAGCATGCAGAATCGGGGTTGGTATCGGTGAAGCGAGCGCCTCACCCGCGGCTTACTCAATGTTGTCCGACTATTATCCTCCACGCCTGCGCGCAACCGTTATCGCGATCTATGCCGCTGGCGTCTACATCGGCGCAGGGATCGGAATCTTTCTTGGCGGATACATACTCGAAGCGTGGGCAGCCGCATATCCTGATGGCAATTCACCGTTCGGACTGAGGGGCTGGCAGGTTGCATTTATGGCCGTGGGCATACCCGGTCTGATCATGTCCATCTGGGTCCGAACGCTCCGCGAGCCAGTCCGGGGCATCAGTGAGGGACTCGTGACCAAAACCCACAGCGCACCTTTCAGCGTTTTGGGGAAGGAACTCTACGCAGTCATTCCCCCATTCAATCTACTTGGTATTCGAAAAAATCCGGTCGTGCTCCGCAACAACCTGCTCGGCGGCGGCGTCATCGCCTTTGCCGCCTGGGGTCTGGTATTGCTGACCGGCAGTATCGCCCAGTGGGTCACTACCGGGTTTGGCGTGTACGTTACATTTTCCTGGATCCAGTCCCTGAAAATTCGTGATCCGGTTACCTATGCCATGATGTTTAAATCGAAGGCATTTATTTACACAATGCTTGCCTTCCCAACCACTGCCTTCGTCGGTTACGGCGCTGGCTTCTGGATTCCTCCCCTGTTGCTTCGACTGCACGACGTGGGCGCTGCGGAGGTCGGCCTCTATCTTGGCATGGGCGCAGCAGCGGGCGGTTTTCTTGGAATCACCGCAGGTGGCTTCCTTGCGGACTACCTGAAACGGAAATTTCCATCCGGCCGGATGGTACTCGGTTATATCGTGATCGGTGGTTCGACCCCGCTGTTGATACTGCTGCTAAGCACAGATTCACTGGTTACCGCCTATTGGGTGAATTTTCTGCTGACCGCATTTTCTGCCTGCGGTGGCGGCGTCCCGCCCAGCACCGCCGCCGATCTGGTCATGCCAAGAATGCGCGCGACTGCAGGTGCCTATTATATTCTGGTCAATACGTTTCTGGGCCTGGCACTCGGCCCCTACTTCATGGGTCAGTTTTCAGATATGTTTTTCGCCTCGGGCATGAGTGACGCCGAATCGCTGAAGTGGGCAATTGGAGTATCCATGCTCACGTTTATACCGGCGCTCGGATTTTTATATCTTGCCCAGAAGCATCTGCCACGGGAAGAAGCGTCCCGATTGGAACGTGCCCGCGCCGCGGGAGAAAGCATCGAGTAACCGAGCGGCTTCAACGCTTTAGCACTGGCTAAGGCAGCTACACGAGCGAACAACATGACCTCCAGGGTCAGCCGCTGTCCCCAGGGCATTATTACCCCCGGGCTAACTCATTGTTTTATATATGATTTACAATCTGGCACAAAAGTCGCATAGCTAACTCAACATCCAACTTTTCAGGGGACCGTAGACATGCATGCGCGAGAACGAAATACAAATACCGAGCACCTGTTGCGCGAGGAGCGCCTGATAGGCGACGGCCACGCCATTGTCCAGATTGTCGATGACGACGGCGGGGCGTTACATTATGTCCGGTTTGACTCGGAGGTCGTCGACCTGAATGCCTATGGCATCCGCATCACCGCAGATACGCCGATTGCTGGTGCCAGCGTCGACTGCCTCATCAAGGTGAGGCATGTACAACAACGTTTCTTCCTCATGGGCGAGGTTCGCTGGGCGAGCATTGACGCGTCCGGAGATGTTCAATTGGGTATCGAGTTCGTGGAGCACCCAACAACCAATCTCGAGGACTGGCGTAACCTCTTCACCTAGACGCTGTGATTATGTAAGGCTTTACTCCTCTGTGAATCCAACAAACGACGCAACTTCCGACACCGGTCTGGCGCAGAGTTCAATGTACTCAAATCTCGGGCGCTGCCGATTTTTGCTACAATGCCGCACCTAATGTGATAACGGCCAATCCATGCAGATATGCTTCCCTTCACACAAATCCGCCGCGCGCACTTGCGTGCTGGCGAGAAGGTCGAGCGCAATGCGTGTATTCCTCCTGGTGATCTTAAGTTGTTCATTAGCGTTTGCCATTGCGGAAGACAAACCGCTGGAAGAGCAATCCACCGAGGAGCTTAAGACCACGATCAGGTCTAGTCCCGGCAGTCTGACAGCCTACCTTTATCTGGCGAAATCCTATCTGGGCTTTGGAGAGCGCACGGCAGCGGATTCCGAAAATGAGGTCAACCAGGGCCTGGAAACCTCCGGTGCATTTTATGAGGACGCACTTAAGCGCCTTGATAAAGGCGAACAACAGGCGGCCATCATCCAGCTCAACAATGCCATCAAGGCCGATGAAAACAACCTCTCAGCCTATATTCTGCTGGCAGAAACCTATCACGAAATGAAGTTTCACGAAGCCGCTGCGATTAATCTTCGGGCGGCGCTGGCACACGGTGCGGATCCCAACCTCGCGCTGATCCCCTTTGGAGAATCCCTGCTTGCCGGTGGCCAGTTCGACGAGGTGCTCAGCGAACTGACGCTTTCCGGGTTTTCACCAGATCTCCGGGCAAAAGTTCGGGTAATGCATGGTCGGGCGTACCTGGGTCTCCGACAATATGAGCGCGCAGAAAAGCTACTGATGGAAGCCCTTCAATCTGATGAATCACTCGTTACCGCGCATGTCGAACTGGCCCGCCTGGCAGTATTTCGAAGCAATTCCGAAGATGCCAGGACGCAATTGGATCAGATCGCAGTCGCAGGCGAGTACATCGCCGATTACTGGTTATTGAAAGGAGAACTCGAAAGAATCAACCACAAGCCAGAGCAGGCAATCGACTTCTTTAAACAGGCACTGCGTCTGGAAGAAGACCACCTGCTCGCCTTGCAGGCAATCGCCAACGAGTATCTAAATCTCGGTAACCTGGGCGCTGCAGAAACGTCTATAGAAAAAATCAGGAAGGTCTATCCGACCGACCTCCGTGGTTTATTACTTGAATTGATGCTGCTCACCCAGCAGCAGAAAACCGATCGCATGGCTGATGTAATTCTCGATGCCAAGCTGATCATTGATCAACTGGACTATGGAAAATTGCAGCAGGACCCCTACGGCCTGATTCTGGTTGGCAGTATCCACCACCTTTCAGGGCGCATGCCAGAGGCTGCCTCCGCGCTGGAGCAATACCTTGAATTTGTGCCTGATGATCTGTTCGCGATCAAACTACTGGTCACTGCTCACCTCGAACAGCAGCAGCCTGCCGCGGCTGCGAGACTATTGAACAGGGCCGCAAAACACTTCTCTGATCACCCTGACTACTGGATCTTGTCCGCAGAAACCAGCATCCAACAAAAAAAATATGCCGAAGCCCTGCCCTACCTGGACAAAGTCATCGAAGTCCAACCGATGAACAAGCAAGCCCGGTTAAACCGGGCAAAAGTTAACGCCAGCCTCGGCAACCATGACAGCGCGATTGAAGAATTACAGTTCATGCGTCGCTCCTCATCTGATCTGTCGTTAAATTTAACCCTCGGAGAATTTTTATTGGCGATGGGCAGATCAGAACAGGCCCTTGAACTTGCGTCTGAAACTGAAACCAGATTTGGCAAAAGCGTTAAGTCCGAAATTTTTCGCGGTAAGGCATACCTGAATCTGGGGAATGTAGATCTCGCAAGGCAGGCATTTAACAGTGCGCTGGCAAAGGATCAAAAATCCACGGCAGCCGCCTACAATATTGCCGTACTGGACGTGGCATCAGGGGATCTGGCTGCTGCGACGAATCGATTCAAATCCATTCTCAGCATCGATAACGCCCATCGGCCGTCGCTGTTGCAACTGTCCGCCCTGGCAGACCGTGCCGGGAATCAGCGGGATACCATTGGCTATTTAAAGGATGCATTAAAGATCCGCTCCGATGTTGATAACCACGTACATCTGGTCAATTTGCTGATAGCGAGTAAACGCGGCCAGGAAGCACGGGACGCGCTCACCACACTCAGGCTGCAGCATCCCGAAGACCTCAAGGTGATGGCCGCGGATGCCAAGTGGAACACTGTCAACGACAACAAGGATCGGGCCAGGCAGATTTATGTGATCATGCGAGAACAGGCGGTGAGAAGCGCATCTGTTCGTGATCTGGTTTCCATTGCACGTTTACAACTGGCGCTGGATGACAAAGTTAACGCATTTATCACCCTTGACGCAGCCCAGACACTCGACAAGGACAACCTGACTATCCTCGTCGCTCGCGCAGAGTTCAAGGCCTATGAAGAGAAATATGAGGATGCACTCACCCTTGCCCGGGAACTGGTCAATCGGGCGCCTGGTTTATCCGTGGGTTATCGACTCATGGGCGATAACTACAACAATTTAAACAGGCCGCAAGAAGCCCTGGATTCTTACAAACGCGGCACGGATCTTCCCACGGCGGATGTCGATCTCATCCTCAGCTACTATACGTCTTTACGTAGCCTGCAGGGTGCCGAAGCCGCTCTGGCTTTTCTCGAAGACCACGTCAGCCAGAAAAAATCAGTTAGCTATCAGATCCTGCGCGTTGTTGCCGCGGGGTATGCAGATGTGGGCGCACACGGGAAAGCCATCGCATTGAACGAAACCCTGATGAAAGGTCAGCCCAATGATCCGATATTGCTGAACAACCTGGCGATTCTGTACCTGAAAACACAGGACAAAAGAGCCAGAACATTAGCCCAGAAAGCTTATGAGCTTGCCCCCGACAACTATGCCGTGATGGATACGCTGGGGTGGATACTGGTGAATGAGGGAGATGCTGCGGTCGCCATCGCTATTTTACGCAACGCCATGGCACGCTCGGCAAATGTTCCTGAGATTAAATATCACTACGCGGTCGCGCTGCATCGCAATGGACAATCATCGACGGCGTTGAAAGAACTCAGAGCAATTCTTGCTGAAGGGCGTACTTTTGACGGAATCGATGATGCGAGGGCTTTGTATGAATCGCTGTTGTAGCTTTTAGTCTTGCGACGTTGACCCGACCGCCTCAGGCGTTAGTCCTGCGGCGAATGACACAGCCAAGCACACCGAGACCGAACAGAATGAAAGTCGATGGCCCCGGTACCGCGGTGAAATTGATGTTATCAATCGCCCCGGAACCGTGCAGTTTAATTCGCAGTGAGGTTACACCCATTACATTGAAGTTCAGCCTGCCCCAGGTATTGTCACCACCAGTCGCGGGTGTATAAAACGGATCGTAGGTACCGGTTCCAAAAATCGAAATCAAATTGTTCACTGAGTTCCCGTTTTCCTGGGCCTCAATATCAAAGAAGTCGATGCTGTTAAGCGTAACCGCGGTATCGAACAAAATGTCAAAATAGCCGGCAGGTCGCGAACCTTCATCATCGGGATCATCGCCGCAGGTTATGCCATCACACTCCCCCGGATGCTCGTGAATGATCAGCACATTACCGGGGTTGGCGACACCCAGGTTCTGACCATTAACATTGTAAAAGGGTGCTTCGAGGTCCGGATCCGCAGTGGGGTGCGCCGCGGTATCGAAAATCACACCCATATTGTTCGCATTCCGATCTACGTTATAGCCATTGATGGTGACACCGTGTGATGCGGTGTACTCATTGTCGATGATGGTGCCCTTATCAAAACCTTCAAAAGTAAGGATGGTGTTGGCCTGGGCTGCTGACGCCAGAACACAGCTGAGAATCCCTGCCACGATCTGCCATCTGTTATTTAAATTCACGTCATGTTCCACAAACTTACGGTATCAGAATATATAAGCAATTTTTATACCATTGCGATAGGTCATTGTTTTATCAGGACTTTATAACCCAGCCCATTCCTCACCACGACAACTTGTAAAATAATTCGACAAGTAATGCCAATAGTCGTCCCGTTTCGACCAGTCTATCGCTGACAAAAATAGCACATTACGCACAATTTCGCCCGTAATCAGCCACCCGAAAGCGCCTGCATTATCACGACTTCTTCGCTACCGGCCAGCAACTCACCCAGATTTCGTGTTTTTTCCCCGCGCACGAAAAACACCACGTGCGGCCGCATTTCATCCTGTTCATTAATGATACGAAAACGAATGCCTGGAAACTGCTGGTCCAGGTCAGACAATAATTCATCCAGGGTTTCTCCCTGGGCCTCTACACGGCCCACCTGATGGGTATAGGATAACAACGGTTGAGGAATTAATACTCTCATGGGAGCTTGATCACCGGATTCACAGAATATTCGCGGTTTCAACGGAATAGATTTCCGGCAAATGCGCTGCCAGTTCCTGCCAGCTGTCCCCGGCGTTGTGGCTGCCCCATAGCTCACCGCAGGTTGTCCCGAAATAGACACCTGCAGGCTCACCATCGCTGATACTCATACACTGTCGTTTTACCGTGTACCAGGCTCGCTCCGGCAGCCCTACCGCCTGTCGAATCCAGCTTTGCCCTGCATCAGCAGTTTTATAAACGGCCGGCTTACCGTCCGGACAGGTTCGCGGCCACACGTCCGTGCCATCCATAGGAAACACCCAGCAGGTATTCACATCCCGGGGATGAACTCCCATGACAAAGCCAATGTCACCCACCTCGTCAGGCATATTTTTACCGATTCGATCCCAGACGGTCGCAGGACGTTGTAATCGATAAATTCCACAATGATTCTGCTGGTAAAGCACATCCGGGTCGGCCGTGTGCAGCTGTACGCAATGGGGATCATGCTGGGGACCAGTCTCCTGCCACTCTATGGAACCGTGGGGCGTTTCTGAGGGCTCTCCCGGTCCCACCGGCTCGGCAATCGGACACGCCATACCGTGGTTCAACGGTTTCCACGACGCTCCCTTGTCCAGGGTTTCATAGACCCCGCCGCCGGATAATCCCAGATACATATGCTGCGCATCCCGCGGGTCTATCAGAATAGAGTGCAGTACGGGTCCATCCGGTGTACCCGCCTGCGGGTCTTCAGTTCGCTTCTCGTAGTCCGGATGATTGTTAAATCCTCCGACACCAGTCCAACTGGCACCTCCATCCTCGCTAATCCACAATGCTTGCGGCGAACTGCCGGCATACCAGACTCCAGGTTCACTATGATGACCAGGAGTCAGCCAGAACGAATGACTGACCACTCTGGGTTTCTCACCGGGACCAGCCTTATCAAACGCTGGCGGTCGTACCGCCTCCTGCCACGTCTGGCCGGCGTCCTCGGAGCGGAAGATCGTCGGTCCAAGATGGCCGGTGCGCGCTGCCGCCAACATCGTCTGACCATCGCGAGGATCAAGGATCGCGTGATTAATAATGTGACCGAGGAAAACCGGATCGGACAACTGCCATGACTGGCCATTCGGTTGCAGAAAGAAAATACCCTTTCTGGTCGCCACGATTAAGGTCGAACCAGATTTGAGTTTTACGCCAGATTCACTCATCAGCCTTCTCCCCGATTGTTGTTTTTTTACTTCGCATTCGCGACCGATCATGGAAAGGTTGCAATTCTGCCCAGCAAAACTGCTGTGAAAAAATGGACCTGCACACCGCACCATACCCCGTATGGTAATGTGCTATTCCCCACCTCGTCCAGCAGCTTGATACAAAACCGTGGGGCGCCCGGTTCACATCCACACACTGCATCTGCTAGTGTGCTCAATTAATCCAGTATCCAGCCGAGTTCATCATGAGTGAGCAAGCCAAAGCAGAGCAAGATCCGCCGACATTCAGTCCATTCCTGTCCAGCAACCCCCCACCCGTTGTTACTGATCCTTACTCTATCCCCATTGAAGACATCAATGTTATTGATGGACGCTTGTTTAAACAGGACATCCACTGGGATCACTTCAAGCGGTTGCGGGAAGAAGACCCGGTTCATTTGAATGACCTGCCATCAATCGGTCGTTATTGGTCGCTGACAAAGTTCGACGATATTATGTTCGTGGACAAGAACCATGAGCTGTTCTCATCCGCAAACGGTATTGCGCTCGGCCCAAAAGTAGGCGCAGAACCGCGACCCGAGGAGTTGAATTTTTCCAGCTTCATCGCCATGGACCCACCAAAGCACGATTTGCAACGCGCAACTGTCAGCGGCGTTGTCGCGCCGCCCAATCTGGCCAGGATGGAGGCTATTATTCGGGAGCGTACCGGTAAGGTACTCGATGGATTGCCTGTCGGCGAAACCTTTAACTGGGTTGAACGAGTATCCATCGAACTGACCACTCAAATGCTTGCAACCCTGTTTGATTTTCCGTTTGAGGAACGTCGAAAGCTGACTCGCTGGTCTGATGTCGCAACTGCGCCTCCCGGAACGGGTATTGTGGATACCGCAGAACAGCGACGAGACGAGCTAATGGAATGTCTCGCTTACTTTACCCGGCTATGGAATGAACGCGTAAATCAGGAAGTTCCCGGGACCGATCTGATTTCGATGCTGGCTCACGGTGAGGAAACCCGGAACATGCAGCCCCATGAATTTCTCGGTAATCTGGTTCTTTTGATCGTCGGCGGCAATGACACAACCCGAAATTCCATGAGCGCCGGTGTACTCGCACTGAATCGCAATCCGGGCGAGTATGACAAGCTGAAAAAGGATCACTCACTCATTCCGAACATGGTCAGTGAAATCATTCGGTACCACACACCATTACCTTACATGCGGCGCACCGCCAACCAGGATATTGAAATTCGCGGTAAGCAAATCAAGGCGGGTGACCAGGTTCTGATGTGGTATGTCTCCGGTAATCGAGACGAAGAAGTCATCGATCGACCCGACGAATTTATCATTGACCGTGCCCGCGCCCGACATCACTTGTCATTTGGTTTCGGCATCCATCGCTGCATGGGCAACCGCCTGGCCGAAATGCAATTGCGCATCGTCTGGGAGGAAATCATGAAACGATTTGAGAAGGTCGAAGTGGTTGGTGAACCCGAACGTCTGCTGTCAAGTTTCGTCCGCGGAATCACGGATCTACCCGTGCGAGTTCATCCATTGTAACAACCCGACACCGGCAATCAGCCGGCACAATCCTCAGGAATCAGCCCCGGCTACCGGGGGCAGGAGGGTTTTCCGGCGGACCTGCAAAACACTGCGCGATCTCCATCCATTGTCGCGCCGGCTCACCAACAACACGAAGTTTAACGTCCCGGATGTTCCTGCCCTGGGTAACCACATGGCAGAACTCAACGGCGTCGCCGACCACACAATTTTCATCTGACGGATCGTTAAATTCCCACAGATCCCCAACAGGTGAAGTAAGTCGCACGTAAGGGGGAGGGCCGGGAGGTTCCATCTGCCGATTGGCAAAAGTCCAGCCATAGGTTCGAACCCCAATCACCGCGATGTTCTTAATTCGATTTGAATTGACTCGCTTCACTTCCAGCAGATCATAGATTTCCTGACCATGCGCCCAGGTCTCCATCTGCCTCGCAGTAGTAAACATTTTGACCCCCATATCGGGTCCAAACCATGCCAGCCGTCGATTCTCATCGCTACCACCTAACGACTCACACATGTCCGTGAAATAGGACCACCATTGATCGAGTAACGGCGCTCCGGTAACCGTGGGATTCATGCTGGACTTTACCTGATCCGGGTCTTTCAACACTGCCGTAAAGTTCTCACGACCACTTAAAGACAGCATCGCCATCCGGTCTGCACCATGAAGATGCTGGATCACATGATTGATGGTCCAGTTTTTGAACGTGGTCTCACGGGTCCAGTCATCGTCGCTTAAAGTATCGAGCAAGACCTTCAATTCAGTGCCTTCCTCGAGCAGGTCCTTAGCTTGTTGTAACATCGAATTCACCCCATAAACTTAATTAAAATCTGCCACCGAGTGGCGTCCCTATCAATTCCTGATTGATTATTCCCGCTGTTCACGCTGCATACGACATTGACCGTTTTCGGCAGTATAAGCGTTTATGTAAAGACGATTGAAGGCAGGTGTAATAATCATCTCAACGCCTTGATTAAAACAGGACCTCTGGATTCATGATGCCATTGGGGTCAACTGCACGTTTGGCTCCCTGGTAGGCACGAACAAACATTTCGGGACTCTGCCCCCGCAATGCATCACGATGCATTCTGCCTACAGCATGATGATGGGTGATGGTGCCTCCCGCGGCGATAATCGCCTCGCTGGCTGCATCCTTGATGGTCTGCCAGACTTCAGCTTCTCCTCCCGGTTTGGCGACCCCGGTAAATGTGTAATAAGGTGCAGGTCCGTCGGGATAAACATGGGTAAACCGGCAGGAAAGCGCATGCGCCGCACCGACAACTTCGAGCAGGGCAGCACCAACCTTGTCCCGGACAATGGCATCGAACTCTGGCCAGCGATCCCAGGTAACCGCGGTTTCGAAGGTATCGCCAATCAGCCCGAGACCATTTGTCAGCCCCGCATTAACCCCAATAAAAGAACTGCGCCAGTTGCCCACTGCGCCGGATCGCCCGGTCGCCTTGCCGGCACCATCATCAATACTGATTGCATCATCTTCAACAATGCCACCGCAGTGTCGGGCAATCCTGACCGCTTCATTGATAAATGCTCCCTGAGGAACATCTGCTGATTCGAATCCGATAATCAGCAAAGCCTGATCTCCATCAAGCCCGGCAGCGCGACCTGCTTCAACCGGATCAAGCAAGCGCAGGTTCGCCGGCCAGAGTTTTGCCTGGGCAATATGCCTGGTAGCCTCATAGGCTTCTATAAATGAGGCAAAAACAACACCGGCGGTAGCCCGGAAAATCGGTCTTTTCTGGATTCGCATCCAGGCCTCGGTGACGATGCCCAGAGTGCCCTCGGAACCCAGAACGATTCTGTCAGGACTGGGCCCGGCGCCGCTGCCCGGTAACCGGCGGGATTCCCACCAACCGGCAGGCGTCAGCATCCGTGTGGACTCGACGAAATCATCAATATGCGTGTGATTGGTCGCGTAATGACCCCCGGAACGGGTGACTATCCAGCCGCCCAGCGTTGACCAGGGGAAACTCTGGGGAAAGTGCCGCAGTGTGTATCCGTGAGGCCGGAGTGCATCTTCCAGGTCCGGGCCGAAAATACCCGCCTGAATTCTCGCCGCGCGAGACACATCATCCACCTCGAGTACTTTATTGAAACGTTCCATATCAATGGTCACGGCACCATCTGGCTCATCCGGGACCCCCACGCCATTAACCACCGTGGTTCCTCCGCCGTACGGAATCACTGCATATTGATGCTGATCACACCAGCTCAATACCTGCTCGAGTTCAGCATCTGTCGAAGGATAGGCAACCGCATCTGGCGGTGCCGCGAAATCTCCCTTGAGAGCACGGTTAAGTTCAAGGAAATGTCCTCCATAGGTGTGCACAATCCGTTCTGTTTTATCGCTGGTCACAAATTCACCAAGCGCGGACGGTATGGACAATCGCGGCCGCCGCAGGCTGATTTCATCCACTGTGGCAATCGGCGGCGCAGTCAGTTGCACGCCGTAGGCGCGGGAAAGACTGGCGGCTGTCTCTTCCCGTTGCGACTGAGTGGGCTCGTCTGATTGCCAGCCCCACGTCCAATAACTCTTGCGACCCCTCGTCTCACTCATCCATATCCCCCATGCCGGATCAAATCGATTTGTCGATACAACGTAATTTACAGCAGCTGCGATTCAGGGCAAGTCCGCTGACAGGTAATGGCAGAAGATCAGCGTGAGCAAGTTAACCGTTTGCAGACCAGCGCCGACTCGGCGACCGCTTATCGGCATAATATTTTTCTATCTGGTGGCACTGATTACCATAGCGTCGCTTTTCGCCCCTGGGTCAGAGGCTTCTGACTAATCGAATACCTGATGTCACCGGCTACTCCGCACCCAACTCGATCAGCTTTTCGAGTCCCCGGTAGAACTGTGGTTGATTGTTGAACGCCAGCTTCATGCCTGCAATCGACTTTCTCAGGTTCAGCTTTGGCAACGTCTGCCTGGTAACGACAATCTGGGCTTTGGCCTCATCTATGCGGTCGAGTTCAGCCAGTATCATCGAGTGTAAGAGGTGGTTGAAAAAGTCCGGACCCCAATCACTGACCTGGCGAGCATGTTCAAGCGCTTTTTCCCAATCCTCCATCAGGCAATAACAGTCGCGAAGCACCGGATGAGGGCGCATATAACCGGGTGGAGTTGCCTTGTCCTGCTCCAACGCATGCTGCAGCGCCTCCTCAGCGAGTCCGTTTTTTACTAACGCCTGAGTCAGGTTCATTTTTGTCAGATAAGTGTCTGCAATGGTATATGTCTGACGAGAATACTGAAGCGCAAGTGAGTGCTCGCCAATATTCCAGCAAGCCCAGGAACAGCAGTCCAGGACTGCGGCATTCTGTCGGCCCCGCCTGCTCGCCAGTTCTACGAGCTGGTGGACTCGTGAGATATCTGGCGCAGGATCCCTGGAGAGCCCGTATGACACAGACAGTGCAAGTGAGCGAGCCAGTACCGCCGGTGGCCATGGGCTCAAGGGCGCCAGGGTCATGGCTCTCTCGAGCAAAGTTAATGCGCGTTTGCGATCAGTAAACAGGCTTATGCGATTGGCTCGATTGCACAAACTCATCACATCCAGTTCATCGTCCGCACAATCGGCTGATTCATCGGCAATGGTATTGATGATGATTTGTTCGATGGCGACTTTTGCTTCCCACGCCAGTGCTTTCACGTAGTCCTCGCCACCTGCCGCAGGTACGCGCAGACGGTTGTTCCAGACAACGCTTGCCGATTCTGTATCAATCATTTCAACATTCAAGTGCAGATTTTCACCACGCCTTCGCAAGGCGCAGGAAACAAGCCAGCGTACGGATAGCTTTTCGCCGAGCATGGAAGGTTCGGTGTCATTCTTCAGTTCACGTGTCAGCAGACTTCTGGGGACTACCCGGTAGTTGTTGCTGATACCGAGCGTGATGCAAAGCTCCTCAGCACAGAAGTCCGCGTAGTCGAGTAATTCGTGATCATCACCCTGGACTTCAAACGGCAGCACCGCAATGGAAGCCAGCTTGCTACTGTCATAATGCCTTTTAGCAGAATCCGCCGTATCAGATTTTCGAATGACCTGGATGTGCTCACCAACACTGTCTATCAATCGATCGTAAAAAGTCGTGCGTTCGAGCTCCGCGCGCATCAAAGCCTGCTGATTGCCGAGCACAAACCTGATCGCTGAAGGTAACGGCTCATCATCCAGGTGAACGGCAACGACGGGTTTATCGGCATCCATTGCGAAGTGCAGCTCACGCTGACAATGGCGTGATGTGGTCGATGCTTAGAGGCAAAGAACAGGAACAGCGTGCAGCCAGATATTTTTTCAGCCAGTGCCTCGGGCCAGTTGTGTCCCGGCCGAATGCCATCGTCGTACCAGAGTAGAAAACCATTGTCCTTCAGGTGCGCCAGATCACTGAACACGACGTCGCCATCATCATGTGAATAGCTAACGAATATAAACGGTTCATCTCCCTGGTAAGATGGGAACGGACCCTGCATCGTAATTACCTGACTGTCAGAACCGCTTAGGGTAAGCCAGAAAGCTCTTTTGGTCCACCGCACGATATTGTCATCTCGACAAATGCCTAGGCGTCAGAGTCAAGTGCCATCCACACGCGCGAGGCACCTCCAGAGACTACGGCACTGTTCTCATCACCACAGTCCATAATCGGTTGCCCGCCTGCCAACATCAACGCCATCGGAAAAAAAGGTAAACTGGATGATCCAGGACAATTCTATTGACAGGCAATGGCAGAAGCTCAGCGTCGAACAAATATCATCCTGTCGAGACAAGGCGGTCAGGCCCGCGATGTGGTTGACGCCGCCCTGGCCGCAGAACGCCTGGTCAGGCTGTTCTCTATCGGTGATCAGGGCGATTTTTCTCTCGGACCACTGCTGCCGCTTGAAAGCCTCGTGATCAGATCAGAAGAGGAATATTTTGTCGCCCTTCGCCGCGACCATGAGGCCAGCTCGAACCTTGCCAAAACCCTGGAGGGCGTCAAGTTAAGCCGGTTGATACATCCCCGGGCATATGTTTCCGCATTCTCAGAGATCGCTGAAAACACCTTTGTGGGAGCCATGGCGGTCATCAATCCGCAGGCAGTCATCGGACGTTTTGTATTTATTAACGCCGGTTGCCTTATCGATCACGATTGCGTCATCGGTGACGGGACAACCCTCGGTCCAGGCGTCACCTTCCCTGGCGCGGTGAACATTGGCCAGGACTGTTCTATCGGCGCAGGTGTTACAGCGAAACCGGGCGTGAGTGTGACGGCTTCATGTATCGTCGGCGCCGGTGCGGTTATCGTCAGGGATCTTGAGGAACCCGGCAGCTACGTGGGTAATCCGGCACGGAAGCTACCGGGTTAGCGGAACTTCAGCGCAGAAATTCCGAAATTTCCACTTCTCTGGACATGGCATCCGAATACCCACAGTCGATCAGTTCCCTGATAAACGGCGCTTCGAACAAAAGATAGCTTGCGAGACTCGCACCCCCTCCCGCCCGCGTTGCACCCAGCATCCGGAAAAGTACCCGCATCGAACGCGGCAAACTTTTAAGATGGGTCGCTGCAAGTTCATCGAACCTTTGTGATGGCGTGATTGACATCACATCGACCTTCCGGAGTCCCTGCTTATGCTGCTTCTCGACCGGCAGATCATCGATAATCTCGTTCATTCGCAGCAACGTCTCAAGGTCTTCCTCAAGCGCATCAATAAATGAGCCGTTCAGAAACTGGGTTGCCATCTGCGCAAATGAAGGCGTGTGCATACTGACTTCACGCTGATCCTCGGGTTCGCTCGGATTGTGACTGACCCCAATTGCAAAAATTTTAGTTGCACCAAGATGTAACGCTGGACTTAAGGGCGCTGTCTGTCGAACGGCACCATCACCGAAAAACTCCCGGTGGATTAACACGCTGGGATAAATTCCGGGGATGGCGGACGACGCCATCAGGTGATCGATCCTGAGCTTCACTGGCAATCCGATCCGGCGATGTCGACGCCACCCTTTCAGGGCGCTCGCGCCCTCAAAGAAGCTGAGCGACGCGCCGCTGGTGTAACCCAGTGCCGTAATCGCCAGCGCCTCCAGTTCGCCGCTATCTAAAAGTCCCGGCAGGCGGTCAAATCGGATTACCTTTCCCAATAATTCACGCAACGGTCCGTTGTTCAGCAAGGACCAAGGAACGCCTTCGTGATACCCATCGTTGAACATGGAACGGATCAGCCCGTAGACCGATGAGAGAATCGCGCCTGAACCGATTTTGTGCACATCATCCGAGTCTAGGCCAGCCCAGAGCGAATTCAACAAGGTTACACCCGTGGCGAAGTGGTCAGCTTCACACGCCAGCAAAGCAGCGTTGAACGCACCGGCTGAGGTCCCGCAGATCACCTGGAACGGATTGTCCGCGGGTGAACCCAGAATATCTGACACGGCGCTGAGTACACCCACCTGATATGAGGCGCGCGCTCCGCCACCGGAAAGGACCAGCGCAACACTCATCGTGCCGTCTCCACGAGAACTGAAAATAACATGTTGCTAATGATGACCAGCAGATCGGTGCTTGTCGACTGTATTGTCAGGTACTGCCTGGTCACGTGCCCGTCAAAGCGGTAACCGACACTTCGGCTTGACGCCGACATTTAATCGCAAGCACCCACCCGGATTGGAACAAATCACAGCAGCACTGAATAAAGTGCTGGCCGCTCCGCAGACCCGGCATATCGACCTGTCTGGCCTGCCGGGGTCAGTTCTAGAATTATGAATGAAATGACAGGATAAGCTGGTGCAATAGTTGCTTGTCTCGCATAAACTAGCGCCATGTATCTAGAGTATTTTGGCCTCGCCAAACCACCCTTTCGCATTACCCCGGACACACACGTATTCTTCGAAGGTAGTCAGCGGGGTCCGGCTCTCCACGCCCTGAAATACGCAATCGAAAACGGTGAAGGCATTACCAAGGTTGTTGGTGAAGTCGGCACCGGCAAGACCATGCTGTGTCGAATGCTCCCCACGATTCTCTATGATGATATCGATTGGGTGTACCTCGCCCATCCAAGCTTATCTCCGGATCAGATCCTGCAGGAAATCGCCAGGGAACTCCGCCTCGACGTTGATGAGTACAGTGACAAGCTCATGGTGATGAGAGCGCTACATGCGACTTTGCTGAAGCGTTTCGCAGCCAATCGGAAGGTTGTGGTGCTGGTAGAAGAGGCACAGGAAATGCCGCTGCAAACACTCGAGGAACTACGGCTGCTCAGTAATCTCGAAACGGACGAGCACAAGCTGCTGCAAATTGTACTGTTCGGTCAACCAGAGCTGGATGAAAAACTAGCCAACAGAAAAATTCGCCAACTTCGCGAACGGATTACGCACAGCCTGTATTTACCTCCATTGGAACTGGCTGATATCCACGAATACCTGAACTTCAGGATTCGCGCGTCCGGATATATCGGACCCGACCTGTTTTCTGTTAGCTCTGCCCGGGCCATTGAGAAGTACTCGCACGGTCTTATTCGACGCATCAATATCCTTGCCGACAAGGCACTGCTCGCGGCCTACGCCCAGAGCACCACAGAGGTTAAAGACAAAGACATCAAACGAGCCGCTCAAGACAGCCAGTACGAACCCCGAAGACTCTGGTCATGGTCTCAGGCCGTTGTGATTGCGGTACTGGGCATCACCCTCGTTTCAGTGGAAGATGCGAGCCTGAAGGCGTCACCCTCAACCCCTACGGAAGTCACGCGATGAAGTCTCTGTTCTCTCGGCTTATCCTGTTCAGTTTTTTCATCAGTTTTTTCGCGGCGCTCACAGGCTGTGCCGGACAAGGGGTACCTGGCCCGGCCAATCAGTTATCTGCCGGACACATCACCGGGGAGACATCGGCCGAGGTTAATCCGGACGAGTCCAGCATACCGGACGTGATTTCGGCCTCGCCTGAATTACCGGCACCGGAGCCCTTCTACGCCGAAGCCACGCATACTGTCGTCGTGTACGACGTACCGGTCAAAGAACTATTGTTTTCCCTTGCCCGGGATTCGGCGCTGAATCTTGATGTTGGTGAAGATATCGATGTCTCAATCAGCATTAACGCAATCGAGCAACCGCTGACATCTCTTCTGGATCGTATTAGCAGAAATGCAGGCCTTCGCTACCAGATTCAAAATGGCGTGTTGCGAGTTGAACGGGACACCCCTTTTCTGCGCACGTACGCGGTTGACTACCTTAATATTGCACGAACCAGCATCGGTAGTGTTGCCGTGTCCACCCAGATCAGTTCCACCGGCGCAGGCGCGGGTTCGTCTTCCGGTGACAGCGGAAATACCGGTAATAGTTCAGATACCCTGGTTCGAAATGTCACCGAGCATGCATTCTGGGCAACGCTCGAAGACAATATTGGAAAGATTCTGGGTCGCACAACGACCGAAGGGAATAGCGCCTCGAACCCTGACATCATCATGAACAGCGAATCTGGCACAATCGCGGTTCGAGCGACCAAACTGCAACACAATGAAATTGGCAGATTTATCGCAATCGTCCAGAAAAACAGCCAGCGGCAGGTGTTGATTGAAGCGACCATCGCGGAAGTCAGCCTCAGTGACTCTTATCAGGGTGGCATTGACTGGAACCTGATAAATTCAAACCTGACAAGCGGCGTAGAGATTAACCAGAACCTTTCGAATGTGGCCCTTGCAAGCCCACCAACGTTCAATTTAACACTCTCGGACCTTGATCTGGGTGGTAACGAACTTCAGGCCACACTGCGCGCACTCGAGACATTTGGTGATGTCAGTGTTATGTCCAGCCCCAAGGTGATGGCCATGAACAACCAGACTGCACTACTTAAAGTTGTTGATAACCTCATCTACTTCACTGTCGAAGTAAACATAGATACCAGCAGCAGTGCGCTGAACGGCGGCAACCTCACCACTTTCGAAACGGAAGTTAATACTGTACCGGTCGGTTTTGTCATGAGCGTAACGCCTTTCATTGATGATGCGGACTCCGTAATACTTAATGTAAGACCGACAATCTCGAGAGTGATCAGCTTCGCACAGGACCCGAATCCCGCACTGGCGGATGCCAATGTCGTTTCCAGCATTCCGGTGATCCAGGTCCGTGAGGTTGAGTCAGTGCTGAAAGTTGATAGCGGCAACATCGCCGTTATCGGCGGTTTGATGCAGGATCAGGTGAAACGCAATGTTAAAGGCGTACCGATGCTCGGAAAGCTTCCGCTGATTGGCCGCGCATTCCGTTTTGATGACGACTCCACAGAAAAGACTGAACTGGTGATCTTCCTGAAACCAACAGTTATTCACAAAGCCAGTATCGCTGGCGACCTGAAATCTTTCGATCAGTTCCTGCCCAGGATTTCGGAGCGCTAGGCCAGACATTATGAGCCTCTTGCTGGAAGCCCTTAAAAAAGCCGCACTCGAAAAAAGTCGCGGTAAAGACACAGTTGGGCAGGATGCGAGCGCGACACAAGCGCACACCAGCAATGTTTCAAATGATCTATCGTCACTTCAGGAAAACGATTCTGCTCAACTGCAGGCATTGACCGAACAAAAATCGCGAAACGCACCTGCTCCCCCGAATTCTCCCGGCGGGATTCTGAAGGATGGAGATGATGTTGACGAAACTGATGTTGACGAACCTAATGTTGACGAAATTAGTATTGACGAACCTAAAGTTATCGAGGCTGATCCTGACCAGTCAGAGGTGTGGGAAGTATCCACGGAACATGAGTTTGACGAAGAAGATCTGATTGAAGACTGGAACCTTGATCACGACGAGGATGCGGCGGAGGAAGATTTAGAGGATCAATCGGAAGCCGAATCTGAGAGCGAAAATTCTGCCCGACTGGAATCCGAGATCGCGGCCAGGGAACAGGCTGACGTCATTGCCCTGCAGCAAAAGGAAGAAGAACAACGCCAACAATCGGCAGCAGCACGTCGCGCCCAGGAGGAAAACCGTCAGCGCGAGGTACACCTGGAAGAGAACAAGGCAGCACTGGAACATTTGTTGTCCAGCGGAAAAAAGATCGCCCTTCGCTCCAAACGCAGGGCTCGATTTCTATATGCGATGCTGCTGGTGACGGCTCTGGGAGGCATCCTGTCCTACTACTTCTACTTACTCGCAAACAGTAATATTGACGAGCTAAGGCAGGGAGGAATTGCAAGTACTACAGGTGGTGAATCAGACTTCGCCGAGGAACTGAATACCACACCCCGGGTGGGTGAAACCACACCCCGGGTGGGTGAAACCACAGAACCTGCTTCCCTGGCAAGGGTGACACCCGATCAACGCCCTGACGAACAATTCAGCGAATCACCAATCAAACCCGTCCAGGCTGAATCGCCCTCTTCAAGATTACCGGAGACTGCTGCGAACACCCCGACCTTCAGGCAGGACGTTCCGCCTGTGGCCAGCGATTACCTTACGCGATTCACAACTTTCCAACCTGTCAATCAACGATTGCAACGAGTCGATGCACAGTCAGAACGCGTCATCGTCAGACACAAACCAACTGAGGCGCAGTCAAGCTTGCTTGTACAACAGGCATACGACGCTTTTAAACGCCGTGATTTTGTCTCAGCAGCCCGGGACTATTCTGCTGTCTTAAAGGTCTCTCCACAAAATCGGGACGCAGTCTTAGGTGCTGCTGCCGTTGCGACCGAGCAAAAACGTTGGGCAGATGCGACCCGACTTTACCAGAACTGGCTCTCCGGTCATCCTGATGACGCCTATGTCCGCGCTGCTATCTTATCGGTCGCAGAACAGGTCGGTACCGGAACGGCTGTCGTTGAAGAGGTAAGGAATCTGCTGTTGGCAGACCCTGATTCCGCACATTTACATTTCCTCAAAGGTACTCAGTCAGCGGCAAATGGCCAATGGCATCAGGCGCAGAGCGATTTCTTTGCCGCTTACTATCGCGACTCAGGGAATCCGGATTATGCCTACAATCTGGCGGTCTCACTGGATCATCTAAAGCAGACTGGTGAAGCCAGGCGTTTCTATCAACAAGCTCTCGAACTCGGCAGGTTGCAGGAGGCACGTTTTTCAGAGGCTGTCCTCTTAAAGCGCCTCGCGGAGCTTGGAAAGAGCACTCCATGAGCGAGGTCAAACTACGCCTGGGAGACCAACTGGTCGAAAAGGGACTGATCACGGAAGATCAGGTAACCATCGCGCTGATCGAGCAAAAGAAAACCGGCAAGATGATCGGCCAGGCACTCATCGATCTCGGCTTCATCTCCGAGCACATCATGCGCGACATGCTAGGCGAGGCGCTGGGTCGGGATAGCATTGACCTGACCAGCGTTACCCCGGACGCTGATGCCATCGAGTTGATCCCCAAACAACTCGCGCAAAGGCACAACGTCATTCCCGTGAGTTTTAACCACGCAGAGAACAATCTGGTTCTCGCCATGAAAGATATCTATGACGTCATGGTGCTTGACCGGGTCAGCGCCAATATTCCAGCCGCCATTAACCTGGTTCCGGTGCTCGCGACCGAAAGCGAGATCAGCGACGCAATCGATCGGTTCTATGGTTACGAGATGTCGGTTGGTGGCATTCTCCAGGAACTCGCAACTGGCATTGTCGACTACGACAGTCTCGATGATGCGGAAGAGTATTCCCAGCCAATCGTCAGATTAGTTGATGCGCTGCTCGCCGATGCGGTTAAGCGAGAAGCATCTGATATCCATTTCGAACCTGAAAACAGTTTTTTACGGCTCCGTTATCGAATTGACGGGGTCATGTTCCAGATCCGTAGCCTGCATAAGGATTATTGGGCTGCCATATCGGTCCGCCTCAAGGTCATGGCCAGTTTGAACATCGCGGAAAATCGCGTGCCTCAGGATGGCCGAATTTCAATGCGCGTGGGTGGCCGAACCGTGGACTTTCGGGTGTCAGTGTTGCCGACAATCTATGGCGAGAATATTGTACTTCGCGTTCTGGATCGTGCAAAAGGCTTGATGCCATTGGAGAATTTCAACCTGCAGGCGGATACTTTTGCCAAGTTGCGTCTGCTGATGAGTCGCCCGGCGGGCATTATCCTGGTCACCGGCCCAACCGGAAGCGGTAAAACAACCACACTCTATTCAATGCTGAATTTTATTAACTCCATCGAAGTTAACATCATGACGCTGGAAGACCCGGTGGAATACCCCATCAATATGATCCGTCAGACTTCAATTAATGAGGTCTCCAAAATGGATTTCGCCAGCGGCATCCGGTCCATTATGCGCCAGGACCCCGATATCATTCTGGTCGGCGAAGTTCGTGATTCAGCCACCGCAGAAATGGCGTTTCGGGCTGCGATGACCGGACACCAGGTTTACACAACCCTGCACACCAATTCTGCAGTCGGCGCGATCCCAAGGTTGATTGATATCGGAGTACCTGCCGATATTCTTGCCGGAAACATCATCGGCATTATCGGCCAAAGGCTCATCCGGGTACTTTGCGAACATTGCAAAAAAGGCAGGCCGGCAGAGGAATTTGAACAAATTATCATGGGTGTCGAAGAAGCGATTACGGTTTTTGACCCGGTTGGTTGTGCCGAATGTTTTGACATCGGCTACAGAGGTCGTACGCTGGTGATGGAGGTCCTCACCGTGACCGATGAACTCGACGAGATGATTTCAAAGAAGGCAACGATGCTGGAGTTTCGCAACCAGGCCCGGGAAAGTGGGTTCAAAACCATGCCGGAAGAAGGACTACGCCTGGTACAGGGTGGAAGGACAACCATCGAAGAACTCAGTCGGGTCGTTGATCTTACTGCGGCATTGAAGTAGATGGCTGTTCTGAGAACAAAACCGGGGAGTGCTGAATGTTGAACCGCTTCGCAGGCCGCCAACTTTCGATGATCGTGATGCACAACTTGAGGTCATCCTAGATGGCCGAGTATCGCTATAAGGCCATGGACGCCTACGGCAAACTCCACTCCGGTCTGCTGCAGGCTAAAGGTGAGATGGATGTTCTGCATCGCCTGGAGAATCAGGGGTTCGATCTGATTTCCTGCAAACCGCATCGGTATCGAAGATTTCAGCTGATTCGAGGCAATATCCCAAGACGGGAACTCATTAACATGGTCTTTCACCTGGAGCAGCTAACCGCATCAGGCGTACCATTGATCGAATCGCTTTCTGATCTCCGAGACAGCGTCGAAGATAATTATTTTCGAGATGTGCTGGCAGGTATCGTCGAAGCCATTGAGGGTGGATCAAATTTCTCAGGATCCCTCGCACAGTTTCCCCGCGATTTCGACGATGTCTTTGTTGCCCTGATCGCGGTCGGTGAAGAGTCAGGAGAACTTCCGAAAGTTTTGCACGAAATGGGCGAGACCATGCGCAAGACTGACGAATTGATCGCGAATGCAAAACGCGTCATGACCTATCCCATGATAGTCGGCGGGATAATATTACTCGTGGCGACATTTCTGATGTTATACCTCGTTCCGAAAATCATTCCATTCGTGAGCGAACTGGGGGGAGAAATTCCTCTGCATACGAAGGCTCTGATCTCAACATCGGCGTTCTTCGCAGACTACTGGTATCTCATTTTTTCAGCACCACTGGCCGCCATTGTTCTGATCCGTACGGCCACGCGAACTCGCCCGGAACTGAAATACTTCATCGATGGCGTAATTCTTCGTATGCCCTTGTTCGGGCCAATGTCGCTAAAGATACGCCTGGCCAGATTCGCGACTTATATGGCACTGCTCTACAGCGCCGGTGTCACTGTGCTGCGTTCCCTTGAAATCTGCGAAGCACTGATGGGTAACAGTTATCTTGCCAGAGCGATCAAGGAAGCCAGAAAATCCATTAGCGAAGGTGGTGGCATCAGTGACAGCTTTGCCCGGGTGCAATTGTTTCCACCACTGGTCATTCGCATGCTGCGAGTCGGTGAGAGCACCGGAAATCTTGATGATGCGCTATTAAATGTCAGTTACTTCTACGAACGTGAAGTGCGGGAAACGATAGAGGCGATCGAACCGGCGATAAGCCCCGTGCTAACTGTAACGATGGGAGCACTGTTGGGCTGGATTATGCTCTCGGTCCTCGGTCCTGTCTGGAGCGCGGCAACGGGGATTCAATGACCATGGAAAGAATTCTCTATTTTTCCGGCTACCGTATGACCGTCTTTGACTGGGATGGAAAACTCCTCATCGGCAGCAGGGATTTCCAGCCTGACGAAGAAGGGTTTGATGATTTCGAGGAACTGCTGGAAGGATCGGTAAGGGTGCCGACGAGACTGCTGGTCGACATGATTGAGGAAGACTTCCGTCGCGAGGTAATCCCCCACGTCAACCGATTCGACATCAGCACCCTGATTCAACGCCAGCTGGATCGTCACTATCGTGATGAAGACTATGTTCACGCGAAGGTTATCGGGCGAAGCGACGTGGGACGAAGAGATGATCGGCTGCTACTCTCAGCGTTGACCAATACCGGCTTACTTGCACCCTGGCTTGATCGCCTCGCAACCTACAATGTCCGCCTGGCGGGTATCTGGTCACTTCCATTGCTGACTGAAAAACTACTTCGACCGATACTAAAAGATGACAAGAACGCGCTCATCGTGTCCAGGCAAGTTCGCAGCGCATTGCGGAACAGCTACTTTCAGGACGGTAAGTTGCTGCTTTCCAGACAGGCAAAGTTTGACAAGGATATGTGGGACAGAGACGACTTTGAAGGTGTCATGACTAACCTGGAACGGGGCGCATTGGAGATTCACAACTTTCTAATCAATCAGCGAATCATGAGTAACCAGGACCACCTCAAGGTGTACTGCATACTTGACGAGGCGCATATTGAAAACGCCCGTAGTCTGAGTCACGATGCCGAGCGGGTACACTATTCGTTTGTAAGCCTTGAGTCCCTGTTTAAACACTTCGGAATACAAGGCGGTGAGGAACACGGAGCAGCAGCACTGTTCTCGTATCTGTGCACCCATGTGAATCCGTTAACTGATCACTACGCTACCCGGAAGCAAAAGTCGACGTACTACCAATACCTCGTAAACCGATTTATCACGCAGGTAGCAGAGACTGGAAGCCTGATTTGTATAACAGCCGCGGTCGTGCTGGCGCTACGAAGCATGGATCTTGGCCAGGAACAAGTCCTGGTAACACGCGACACCGCCCATATGAGCGAACTCTACGCGAAGGAATATGGCGAAATCGAGACCCAGTTAAGCACCGCATCGATGGTGCAGGACACTGTCACACTGTTTTCCCAAATCGATAAGGATGCCCTTCAGGCGCCACAAAAATATTTCGCCCCCCTGGGAGATATCCTGGGCCAACCTGACTTTGCCAACCTGCATTTGAAAGAACTTGATTGGAAAAAACATACCGCAACAGAAATCCGGCAGATTGTGCTGAGTGAACGCCTGCAACAACAGGACCAGAACAATTCTTCCGCCCAGGAAGCGCTATTCAATGAGTACCAGTTCGACTCCGAGGAAGAAGAATTGCGAGTCCAGGCGGCACTCACCATAAAGGGGGAGATCGATACAAACGGCCGTGCTTATCGATCTACCATCAGATCCATGCAGCAGTTTGTCCAACAGTTGCAGAAAATTGAAGGTGTGCAAACAGTGCTGCTGATACGGACGGCTGTGGACGTCAGGGATTCGGCCAGGTTTACCGATCAAATCGGCGGGCCTGATACGGGGGAGCGTGACTCAAATGCTTTCGAAATTCTGGTAGTGTTTGCAGGAACAGGAGGTATTGGGAATGCATGACCTGCTAAGTGAGATTCATTGGAAGGAGCATATTTTTACGCTCTCTCAGCTATCTGTCAGCCTCCTGGTTCTCATCGTTGCGACTTTTTATTATTTCGACAAGAAGGCAGGCCTCGCCGAGGCGAATCTTCAGTATGAGTCCCAGACTTTCAGCAATGACGAGGCTGAAAGTTTTAAACTGGTTCTCCAGGAAAATATGCGAACCCATGGAGAACTGGTGACCCGGGGCGCAGTGGGTACACCGCGAAGGTTACAGTGGCTCGAAACGCTTCGTCGTACTGGAGATCGTCTGCAGATTCCAGGGATTGAATTTACCCTGGAAGGCACCGAACTGATTCAACAGAATATGGATCCCTACTGGCACCCGGAAGTGCCGATTCGCGCCACGAATATGAAAATCCTGCTGCAACTAAGCCACGAAGGAGACTTGTATCGCCTGCTTGAAGGTCTTCGTGCTGATGCACAGGGACTGTTCAGCGTGGAACGATGTGGACTCAGGTGGATGGACAGCTTCTCTCCGGAATTCGCACTCTCCAGATTGCGCGGCGAATGTCAGCTACGCTGGTACACCCTCGCGGATGTGACTTCAGCCTGGCTGGATACCGGGTCATGAGGGTGCTATCAGAGCTTCGCTCGATGCTTTTTGTAAGCTTAGTCATGGCTATCACCGCGTGTGCCCAATCAAGTTACGCCGAAGAGTTGTATCCGTTTGGTAGATTATTCACCAGCCCCGCGGAACGCAAAGCACTCGACACAATTCGGATTCGTGGCCCGGAAGAGAAAATCGACGACACAGTCACACAGGTCGAAACCTCGCAACCTCCACCCATTGATGCCGTTACTTATTCAGGATTCCTGCGCAGGGCTGATGGCAAGTACATGCTCTGGGTAAACAGAACCAGCGACCTTTCAGCAGGTACTCGCCTGACAGACACCACCATCAAATTCGATCGGCAGAACTCCGCGGTTTTTCACTCAGGAAACGAGCGGCGCATCTTGAAACCCGGTGATACCTGGAGAATTCCTGCCGATGAGATTGACGCCGTCTACGTCAAACGCCCAGGTGCCGAGATCATCAGTAAAGACCCAGAAACACCCTGACCGCCAACGTGAACAACCAGCCCTTAAAGGCTAAGCCTTACGAGACTGATTCCAGGGGATTCGCGATTCTGATGTTTCTCACCATCGTCACGCTGGCGATGACCACACTGCTGGTTTTCGAGACCTCCGTAAACGGCCAAAGAGTCGACCGTGTACTTGTCAGCGCACAGGTATTGTCACGGGCACATGAAGCACTCAATGGCTACGCCATCACGCACGGAACTCCGGGAACTTTGCCTTGCCCGGATACCGATGGCGACGGCATTGAAAATCCCGCAGCCGGAAGCTGCGCAAGCCAGTTGGGTCTCCTGCCTTACAAAACTATCGGTCTCCCGGAAACCGATGATTCATCTGGTGCAATGCTGTGGTATGCAGTGGAATTGAACTACGTTAACAATGCGGCCTCAGCGAGGAACTCCAGCACCGCGAGCTCACTGAGCGTGGACGGCGACCCAACGGCCTTCGTGGTTATTGCCCCGGGTCCGCCGCTTGACGTGCAGGAGCGAAAAACGCTGGTTGTTTCGGACTTTCTGGAAGGCATCAATGCAGACGCGAATCTGGCGAGTTACTCGCGTAGTCAAACACCTGTCCAAAATGATCAGGTAAGTAGCCAGGGAAAGGGGCTCTATTGGTCGCTCATTGAAAGACGGGTGCTGGCAGAAACAAGGTTGCTGCTAAATGACTACCGAACTGCCTGTGGCGAGTATCCCTGGGCAGCGCCGTTCGGTGGACCTTACATCAGCACTGTCGCGCTTCAGGCAGGCGGCATTCCGTTGGCCACGGCATTACCTTTTGACTGGGGTTCCATTTGTCTGGCAGGGACTGCACCAACCCCACCTGGCTGGCTTGCGCTTAACTGGCAAGATCAGCTTTTCTATTCGATGTGCACAACAACACAGGGAAATTGTGTCACAATTTCAGGGTCGCCGGACTCTCCCGCAACCGGAGCGCTGTTGGCTCCGGGTATGATACTCGCCGGGCAGGCAAGACCTGGCGCACTCATGCAGCAGTATTTCGAGGCCAGTAACCGCACACTCCCTTACACGGCGTTCGAATTTGCGACGCCCCTAAATCACACGGCAACCTACAATGATGTTACTCGCGCGCTTACACCATAAGAGATTACCGGTGCGGCCCTATCAGACAGGTTTCAATCTGATTGAAATGGCCATTGTGCTTGTCATCGCCGGTGTGCTTCTGGGAGGCCTGATAACCCCTTTTTCGACCCAACTGGAAGTTAGCAAGAGAAAAGGTACAGAACGGCAGCTCAATGACATTCACGATGCAATTCTGGGATTCGCTGCCGCCACGGGCAGACTCCCGTGTCCTGCTACGGCAACATCAAATGGTCAATCATCACCCACCACTGCGACTACAGCCTGCACCACAGCTAATGGTTTCGTTCCAGGACGGACCCTCGGACTGAACGGTGCGGTAAACGCAAATATGCTGATTACTGACCCCTGGTTGAACCCTGTCAGATACAGCGTCAGTACTGCCGATGCCGGTAACTACACTAGCGCGCTCAGCCTTGTTATCAATCCAGACCTGAGAGTCTGTCGGGAGGCGGCCTGCACCAACGTCATTACCGATATTGGCGTTGCTATTATTTTTTCGTTGGGCGAAGACGGTACAACGACGACCTCTCCAGATCAGATTGAAAACACAGACAACGACAACATATTTGTTACTCGCACAAAATCAGAACAAACTGGCAATGAGTTTGATGACCATCTCATCTGGATCTCGCCCCATACACTTGTTTACCAACTCGTAAAGGCTGGACAATTAAACTAGCAATCTCTGGCCGTTTTCCAGTGTGAACCGTGATGATCTTTACACGAGGCTTACAATCTAAGGCTGGTCAAGCTAACGATCAGGGTTTATCCTTGTACGTCATATTTTCTACTAATATGAATGCCGCACAACGCAAGAGGTGAGAAATGGAAGTAGTGCCAGAAAACCTATCAATACCGTCAGCGCAACATGTAAGTCACTCGCGCATCTCTCAACTACCTACCAAACAGCTACCTTTCAAACAGCTACCTTTCAAACAGCTACATTTCAAACAATCGCGACAAGGGGGATTCACGCTCGTAGAAATCGCTGTGGTGCTGGTGATTATTGGCCTTTTGCTTGGTGCAATTTTGCAGGGTACGGAATTGATCGATAACTCACGTATCAAGAAAGCTAACGCTGATATAAGCGGCATCTCGGCCGCGTATCTGTCCTACCAGGATAGATACAAAAGATTGCCCGGCGACGATGGTCCCAATCTCGCGGCATTGACTTCTCGCGGCGGCGACTGGGTCAGTGTTACCCAATTCGGAAACAACAATGGTGCGTTGACCGCAAACCTGAATAACACCTGGAATGGTGGCGGCGAACACGATAACGTCTGGCAGCACCTTCGCGCGGCAGGTTATATCGCTGGTAATCCAGCTGATCAGGGTGCCGCGGCGCTGCCGAAAAATCCCTGGGGTGGATTGATGGGCCTGGCTTTGCCTGCCATGGGCGGAGGTCTGAACGGGATCAAGCTCTGCATGAGCCAGGTGCCTGGCAAAGCCGCTTCTGCACTTGATTTGCAAATCGATGATGGCCTCGGTGTCTCTGGTCGCTTGCGTGCCACTCTGGGCACACCCGGTACAAATACCAATCCAACGAACGTTGCTCTCGCCAGCCCTTACAACGAGAGCAATGAATATACTATCTGTAGCGCGTTGTAACCCACCGTTAAAACCGTCTGTCGTGTGATCGACCGCCGGTTTTAATCGATTCTGCACCTGACCGCATGGGTCGATCAGTGTTGGCAGAATCGGCCCGTCCCCACAACGCCGGTTGCGACGACATGCATCACTGGATCCGGCCTACCGGAACCCTGTCCTGGCCGAATCGGTTAGCAATATTGCTGATCACAGTCGCGGTCGATTTACAGGCTGAAATGCAAAATGTCTGGGTTGATACAGACCCGGCCTGCGGTATTGCTGGTAACAGGGACATCGATGATTGCCTGGCACTGACCTATTTGTTGCTCTCGGATGATGTTAATATCGTCGCGATCAGCCTGGTCTTCGGCAACGCGGAACTGGTCGATGTCGAATCGGCCATGGCGAAATTCAGGAGCACCTTCCGGAGATCGTATCCCGATAAAACCTTTCCACCCGTTTATCCCGGGGCTACTCAGCGCAAGAGACGACATGGACAATTCCCTGACTCGTCTGCAAGCCGCCAGCTCGTCACTTACTTTAGGGCGCACCCGGGTGTCATTGTGGCACTCGGCCCCGTGACCAATATCGCAACGGCGCTCTGGGTAAACCCAGGGATCAGCGCAAACATAAAGAAACTGATTCTGGTCGCAGGAACAACAGGTGATTCGCGGAGATTTTTCCCTGGGGATACCCGAATGGTCAGCTTCCGTGACTTTAACCTGGCCAAGGATCGATACGCCTTTGCAAAACTGTTTGCGACTCCAACAGCTATCTGGCTGGCAGGATATGAACTTGCAGAGGATCTCGCGGTAACTACCTCGCTAATAAGCAGTTGGCAGATCAAGGATCCGCTACTCGGTTTGCTCATCGAATCCGCAACCCCATGGCAGGAATATTGGCGCAGCAAGTTCGGAATCGACGGGTTCTATCCTTTTGATTTAATGGCCGCCAAGGTCTTGCATGCTGACAGCGACCAGAGCCGTCTGTTCGATCAACCGGACGCGTCAATCCGCTGTGTACCGACCACTGCTGTCATCAGGAACGTAACCACCCTCGGATTCTCCACCGTCCATTCCCTCAAGGTAGGCGTGGGTGACAGGCCGGTGATGTTTTGCCGTCAGCGAGGGGACACTGGCGCACCAGCGGTGATCCACTAATCCTCTTTGGGGAAAGGGGTCGGATCACCTTCAGCCGTTGGAATGTTGAATGCGTTCAACGTCATCGACACAAAAGAGTAAAACCCGATGGTCTGGATAATGTCCATCAAGCCGGGCTCTCCCCACAGTGCGATTGCCTGTTCATAGAGCGGCAAAGGTAGTTCCCGGGTTTCGTGCAACGCGCGACAAACTGCAATCGTCAGCTTTTCGTCTTCCGGAGATTGTTCTGGCGGTTCACGCTGTTCAAAGACGGCGGCTATCACTTCATCAGAAACACCTTCCGCTTTCGCCATACGCGCATGGGCAACCCACTCAACGTTACTGCGCCAGTGCCGGCCGGTGACAATGATTGCAAGTTCGACAATTCGGCGTCCAACAGAAGTACGCTCCCATACGAAATTCCCCAGGCTCATTGCACGCTGGGCAACCTCGGGGCTGCGAATCCATGGATCGAAAGGACCACCAAATTGACCATCTTCCCTGGGCTGCCTTGCTTTCCTGATTCGTTCGTACTGTGCCTGTTGATCAGGTGTCAACTCATCAAGTGATCTTGGGATCAACCGACTCGTCATAACTTAGCTCCTTTGTCAAAATATGTAATTACCAGATGGTCCGGTGCTTACAGCGCTTAACCGCGTGGATGCAGGACAACAGGCATGGACGTGATACCGCGAACGAAATTAGACTTCAAACGGGTCACGGTGCCGACAACCTCTACACGGTCGAATCGCGCCACTATTTCTTCCCAGACAAGGCGCAGCTGCATTTCCGCCAGCCGATTCCCCATACACCGATGGACGCCGAAGCCAAATGAAATGTGACCTCGTGGCAAGCTTCTATCAATCAGAAAATCATTCGGATTCGCTATCTTCGTTTCATCACGGTTTCCGGATACATACCACATGACTACCTTCTCACCTTTTCGAATGTGCTGGTTTCCAAGCACAGTATCCCGGGTTGCGGTTCTTCTCATATGCATAAGTGGTGTCTGATAACGAATTATTTCCGACACCATGCCAGGGATCAGCGCGGGATTCGCTCGAAGTTTGGCATACTCATCCGGGTTTTCATTCAACATCAATACACCACCTGAAATTGAATTCCGAGTCGTGTCATTGCCCCCAACAATAAGCAGAACAAGATTTCCCAGCAGTTCCATGGGGTCCATATTCCGAAACGCCGGACTGTGGGCCATCAACGTGATGAAATCGTTTTTTCCTTCAGGCGACATGTCCGCCCTTTCCCGCCACAAACCGGTGAAAACTTCCAGACATTCAAGCAGCGCCGCCTGTCGCACTTCAGCAGAGACACTATCATCGCCTGCTATCTCCTCACTGGAGGTCGCCATGTCGGACCAGTAGGTTAGCCGCCGCCGTTGCTCAAATGGGAAATCGAAGAGCGTCGCCAGCATTCTCGTTGTCAGCTCAATCGAAACCCGATCAACCCAGTCAAACGGTTCACCAACTGGCAACTCGTCCATGATTTCACCAACCCTTTGACGGATCAGCGGTTCGAGCTTCGACAGGTTTTGTGGGCTAACCGCCGGTGTAACCGCCTTGCGTTGCTCATCGTGTTTCACACCATCAGCTGCAATAAACTGTTTTACCGTGAAGTCCGGATCCTGATTCCCGATAACAATGGTCGGAAATGACGAGAACGTTTCGGTGTCTTTCTCGACTGCCATGATGTCGTCGTATCTGGTAACCGACCAGTAAGGTCCAAACAAACTGTCTGCACAGTAATGCACCGGGGCCTCATTGCGAAGTCTTTCGAAGTATCGCCAGTGACTGTCCGTTTCATAAAGGGCTGGATTTGACACGTCGATCTTATCCAGCGGGATATCATAGGGATCTGTTTCGAGATTTCGGCTGGCTTCACTCATCATCGTCACTCCTGACTGGACAGGTTATTATTGCGTGACGCGCTGCTTTTAGCCAGCGGGTTCCGTGGCAAACAACTTCCGATGGCGATTTATCAGGTTCGTTGCTACGATCCCTTCTCTAACAAAACATACGGGGACCTACTATGGCCGACTATATTCCTCCCTCGCTTGACTGGGTGCGAAAGCAGGTCGAAGTGTACGAAGGCAGTGGCGGCACCAAAGGTACGAAACTGCTCGACACTGGCATGCCTTGTATCATCGTGACTCACACCGGCAATAAAACCGGTGGCATACGCAAGATCCCGTTGATGCGGGTTAAAGTCGATGACAGCTATGTACTGATTGGTTCTATGGGCGGGCAACCAAAAAATCCAGTCTGGGTCTACAACCTTCGAGCCAATTCGGATGTGGAAATACGAGACGAAACCGAGGTCTTTAAGATGCGGGTTCGAGAGGTCTCAGATGACGCCGAGCGTCAGCGACTCTGGCAGGCGAGTGCTGATGCCTACCCTCCCTACAACGACTACCAGGCAAAAACCACGCGAAAAATTCCGGTGTTTGTGGCTGAACCACGCTAGTCCGATCCGCCTGGTATCTGGGGTAAATCCACTTTCGACACGCAACCCGTAAACTACGCTTTGCGGTCACCCGCAGTTTCAAATATATAAGGCGCAAGTGTGGCTTGTGCCAGGACCCGGTACTTGTGCCACTGACCACCACCATAGTAGGCAAGAGATCCCGGGTCACCTTCACCGTGCCCGTTGTAGTACGAAATACAATCCCTTAAGGGTGCGGTGTTAATGTCGGCCCGACGGCAGTGTTCCGCATATTCAATTTCAGGTTGCTTTTCAACGTCAACAATATCGACGCCACGTTCCCGCATGGTTTGCAACATCCAGACAATGTAATCGCAATGTTCCTCAATGGCATTGGTAAAATTGAAGCTTCCACCGCCGCCCTGGGGACCCGAGACAATAAACAGGTTAGGAAAGCCATTGCTGTGCAATCCGAGAAATGTCTTTGTACCCTCAGTCTGCCATTTCTTATTTAGCGTGATGCCATCCCGCCCCTTAATCATGTTAAACGTTGAGGTGGCCATCCACTGGAATCCGGTCGCATAAATCAACACATCAAGTGGATACTCCTGACCATCATGAACGACACCGCGCGCATTGATTTCGCTGACACCTCTCGGTGCAGTATCCACCAGAGTCACGTTGGGGCGATTAAAAGCCGGCAGGTATTCATCGTGGAAAGTAGGTCGCTTGCAGCCATAGGGGTAATAAGGTTTCAATGCCGCTGCGGTTTTCGGATCTTCAACAATGGCGTCGACCCGCGCTCGAATCTGCTCCATGATACGAAAGTTGGAATCCAACTGCTTCTGCACGAGTTCTTCCATCGACAGTTCACGGCGGTGCTGCTTGCGTTCTTTGAAGTCGTCGACCTTGCCGGCCAGATAATCGTCGTTCGCTTTCATCGCCGTGCGGCCAGCCGAAATCTTCGCAAACCTCGCCCTTCGCGCCTTCGCCCAACCGGGTTCCTTCGCCCACGCCTGAATTTCTTCCGCCGTGGTTTCGCGCTGATCTCGCACATCAATAGAGGACGGCGTGCGCTGGAAGACAAAGAGTTGTTTGACAATTTTAGCCAGTTCAGGAACCACCTGTACGGCGGTGGCACCAGTGCCGATGATTCCGACTGTTTTGCCATGCAGATCGTAATTGTAGTTCCAGCGTGATGTGTGGAAGGCATCACCTGCAAACGTCTCCATCCCTTCGATTCTTGCCAGTTTCGGCGTTGTCAGAATGCCATTGGCGAGGATGACAAAGCGCGCTCGTATCTGGTCACCGCGATCAGTAATCACCGTCCACCTGGCGCTCGCTTCGTCCCATTCAGTGCGGTCTACCGTGGTGTGAAACAGGCAGTGGTCATAGAAGCCGAACTTGTCTGCCATTTTCTGGCAATACTCCATGATTTCGAACCCCGAGGCGAATTTCATGGTCGGCACGTAGCCCATTTCCTCGAGTAGCGGCAGGTAACTGTATGCCTCCACATCGCAGGCTATGCCCGGATAGCGGTTCCAGTACCAGGTGCCCCCGACATCGCCACCCTTCTCGCAAAATCGCACATCGTTAAAGCCTGCTTCACGCAACTTGTGCCACAACAATAGTCCCGCAAAACCGGCACCCACGACCAGAATTTCACACTCATCAGACAATGCCTCCCTCGGGATCGGATCCGCCGAATACACATCCTCCAGGTACTTGCTGAATTCTCCCTCCATGGCCATATAATCTGCAGCACCAGCACGTGCCTCCTTGAAAGCCCGATATTTTGCCTGCTCTTCCGCGTTAAACACTGCTCCCGGTGGCGGCTCCGGGAGAGTCTTCAGCGCCTCATCCGAAATCGTTGCATAGCCTTGACCGGCAATATTGTCGGATGCTCTGGCTGCCCTGGTATTGAATGTTTTTAAACCGGTAATCGGGTCTGTACGGATTGGCATGTATCAGGTCTCAAGCGCTCAGTGGTCTTCACTTGAGTATAAAGCGATCTTCGGGATGTCGATATACCGACAGGAAACGTCGAGATTCTTTCCACTCTTAACTGCTAACCCTGTGGCAACTATTACAATCAGTTGATTTGTATGACTATTAAGATGATGGCACGAGTATTGCGGTTTGTTTTGGACTACTTAAACCCTCAAGAGCTTATCTAATGATTAAAAGAGCCGGTGCTATCGTCACCCTGTTATGTTTTATGTTCGCGTCATTCGCCGCCCAGGCCGTGGTTATTCAGTTTCAGGGTGGAAATCCCGTTGCAGGCGCAGATGCCTTTACGGATTTTTCCACGTTAACTCCAACAGGAGGCCTGAGTGACCCCATGACATTTGATGGATTCACCCTCGATCAGGTCAATGGGGACACCAACGGTATCTGGACAACCTACAATCCAGGCGGCGGTACTGGACTCGGCTGGTATCCTAATGGTGGTGATTCCGGCTACACACAGATCGTTCTGGCCAGTGGCGCGGATTTTGTTGATGTGGGTTTGTTTGTTGGCAGCGGCAACGGTGGGCACAACTATCTCGCCTATCAGTTGCTTAATAACGGTATCCAGATTGCCGCGGGCGTCTTAAGTGGGCATCAAACCCCGTTTCATTGGCTCGCCATCACCGGCGGTGGATTTGATACGATCAACCTTCGCGACGGTAACAACGGCAGTATCGCAATCGGCGATGGCTCACATAACGCCCTGGCTTTTGACAAGATTGCAGCCACTGTTCCAGCACCGCTAACACTTTCCCTTTTCGCTATTGGATTACTCGGCCTGGCACGGGTGAGGAAGGCTCGTTCTGCCTGATCTGTAACTGAACGACTAAATACGGGGCTTTGCCCCGTTTTTTTTGCCCCATTTTTACCCGTGCCCGTCTGCGCGTTCCGGGGGGCTGGCCGGTCCTCGATGCTGGCTATACATTTTCTGCACCCAGCGAATGGCGGCATGATCGCGCCATCTGGAAACCAGACTCGTGAGCCCGGCCGGGACCGGCTGAGCTCTTTTCATATCCGGATGATCAATCTCTGCCAGTGGTGCCAGCAGGCTTGCAGTCACCAGATCCGCAATCGTGAAGGACTCGCCGACCACATAACCGCAAGGCTTGATGACGCCTGCGACCTCATCCAGCGTATCCTGCACAAGCATCAGTGATTTCTCGATATTGTCCGGATAGACGCCGTTACCTTTTTTAATAAGCGGCATCGCCAGCGGGAGCAAGGCGCGATACCCCACCCGTTTAAGCCAGGGTTTACCCGCAGCAAAGGTCGCGACCAGATGCGCCGGTTCGTGAATAAAAACCGAGAATACTGCCGTTCGGGTTGCCGGACCGACGACTTCGTCAAATCGTTCCTGCCACGCAAGTGCCGCTTTTCTCTGTGCAGCATCTACCGGGTACAATGCAGGTGTCGGGAATCTACCCTCCAGCCAGTCAATAATACTCGCCGAGCCTGAGATAGTTCCCTCATCATGTTGTAGCAACGGCGTGGTCACGGGTCCTCCCGAAAGCGCCTTGATAGGTACCCTGTGCGGGCCGGGAAGATAACTCAGGCGTTCATGAGGGACAGCTTTGTAATCCAGCGCCCAGCGCACCTTCTCATTGAAATGCGATGCTACGAACTGGTGCAATATCAGCATAGTCGGTTCTCTTCACTGAAAAACGAAAAGGGGTAATGATCCGCCTCATACTATGATGATAAAACTCTAAAGTGAACGACTTCGAAACAGGTATCCGGTATATTCTCCGAAAAATCAGCACCCATTCGGTCAGGAAGATTCGAACACCAGGGTATCTCTGATTAAGGGCTAGAGTCACCGGGAGATAAACATGACTGCAGATAAAGGCCAGGCAATTGCGGGGCCTCTCTGGGCCGGTGTTAACTGGTCCGCGGATGCCGGGGAAGGCAGCATCCATGATGATGAAACGGCCGCCAAGTTGGGATTCCGGGGCGGCACCGTCGCCGGTGATGTGCATATGAACCAGTTTCCGCCCGTCCTGTTACGGGTCTTCGGTAATCAGTGGTTTGAATCCGGGAACCTGTCACTCAATTTTAAGAACGCAACCGTCGATCGGGAAAAAGTTCAGGTATTTGCAGAGCCGCTTGCCCCGGGGGCAAACCAGACGCGGGTGTGGATGGAACGGGAGGACGGGTTATTGGTCAGCAGCGGGACCGCCGCTGTCGGTGATCATTCTAAATCCGAGTTGCGGGACAGGGATTTGCGTCCCTGTGACCCCTCTGAACTCAGAATTCTGAACCGGTTGTCGCCTGGACTTTCTCTCGGTCACTACGATGTGCTGGCCACTCCAGACAAACAATTTGATCGCTTCGATAAAGGCGTGATCAGCGATCCACTCGACTATTATCGCACCGGATCCCCCTGGGGAGACGTGATCGCCTGCCCGGCAACCTTCGTTGAATACTTGTGGGCTTATCCCATGAAGGGACTACAGCCACTGGTAGGGGAATCCGTGGGATTATTTGGTGCAATTGAAATTGGGCAGGTCAATGGACCGTTTATGCTAAATCGCGAATATCACATCGAAAGTGAAGTGGTCTGCGTGGGGCAAAGCCCGCAGACGGAGTACGTCTGGTATGACACGACCGCGACCAACAGCAAAGGTGATCTGGTTGCGTCCTTGCGGATGCAGTCTCGCGCCATGAAAACCTCCTCACCAGCTTACGCTTCACAGACCCATTAGATCCAGGCTGCATACCGATCGAGGCGGGCCAGAGTACTGTCTTCGTCTCGAGGTGGCACCATCAGGATCACCCTGTCGACAGCTGTATCACGAAACTGCGCAACAACCTCCTCCTTTGGTGGAGGAGCGAATACTGAAACGGATATGGTATCCATAGACCGACCAGCTTCTGCAGCGATAGACTCAAGTCGCGAGATTCCTTTGATAACCCGTTCCGGATTCATTGCCCGTGGCAACCAGCCATCTGCACAACGCACGATGCGGCGCAGGGTATGTTCAGTCTCACCGCCTAACACCATCGGTGGGTGTGGTTTTTGAACCGGCTTGGGCCAGGACCAGACGTTCTCGAACTGCTCAAACTCACCATTAAAGGACGCTTCATCCTGAGTCCATATCTCGCGTAGCGCATTCATCTGCTCTTCAAGCTTGCGGAAACGGGAAGCGTACTCGGTACCATGGTTTTCCATTTCTTCTCGATTCCAACCTGCGCCAAGACCCAGCACCACGCGGCCGCCAGAAACGTGATCAAGTGTTGCCACTGTTTTGGCGAGCGTCAGCACCTGGTGCTCAATGGCGAGGCAAATTCCGGTACACAATTTCAACCGATCGGTCACCCCGGCAGCAATACCCAGCGCGACAAACGGGTCCAGGGTATGGCTATACTCCTTTGGCAGGTCACCACCACCGGGATACGCGGTTGCCCGATTGGCGGGAATGTGAGTATGTTCAGGTAGCCAGATCGACTCGAATCCTCGCTCCTCTGCAGCAATCGCCAGCTTGTCAACGGGCATTGAATAGTCTGTACAAAACGGAAAGAGTCCAATTTGCATAGCTCACCTCGCAACTGATTTAAGCGCATGCTAACAGAGAACAAACCCGCCAGCGCGGCTAACCTCAAACAGCGTTAAACTGGGCCGCACTTGAGTTCCTGGGGAAGGACACGCTATGCACGAACTGAGAATAGGGGTCTGTTACGACTTTCGAAATCCACCTGATTCCGGAATTTCTGATCAATCACTTTATGCCGAAGCACTGGAGCAGGTGCAGTGGCTGGACAAGATCGGCGCCGACCTGGTCTGGTTTACTGAACACCACTTTGTGGAGGATGGTTACCTGCCCAGCTGGATACCCGTTGCGTCCGCCATGGCTGCGGTCACTTCTCACGTGCGTTTTGGCACTGATATCTGTCTCGCACCTTTCAATCATCCCATCAGACTAGCGGAGGATCTTGCTGTGCTGGATAACCTCTCCGCAGGCAGGGTCGAAATCGGTCTGGGTATGGGATACGCACCGCACGAGTTCAGGGGCTTCGGGCTCCCGATCAGCCACCGCCTTTCACTGATGAATGAAACCATTGAGGTTTTGCAGCTGTGTTTTTCCGGCGAAAAATTCAGCTATGAGGGCCATAGATTCAACTTCGAAGATGTGATTATTACCCCAGGCTACGTGCAACAGGGAGGCCCACCGCTATGGGTCGCCGCCATGTCGGAAGCCGGTGCCCGGCGCGCTGCCCACTATAAGACCAACCTTTTGCCCCAGGGATTGAGAGCCCGCTCCTTTGATCCATGGATAAGCGCGTTGCAGGCCGAGAATCGACTCCCCTCAGACCACCGCGTTGGAATTATTCGCAGCATATTGGTGACAGATGACCGAAACACTGACTGGCCGTTAATCAGAGCCGCGGAGAAATATCGCATGAAATTGTACCAGCGGTTTTTCGAGGAAAGCGGGGAGGGATTTGGTGATCCTGGCGAACCCGTGCCCCAGACATGGATCGTTGGCAATGAAGATGAATGTGTTGAGCAGCTAACGACGTTTATAGAAACGTTCGGCATGACCGATATTGTCACCATGGCAATCCCTCCGGGATTGCGGACGGCTCAAATGTCTTTAAGTCTGGAGTCGCTGTTCACCCGTGTCGTTCCAAAGGTCAAGGCATTACACAGTGCATCCCGTAATGATATTCTCCCCGCTCATCCCTAGCCCGCACTATTCACGAAGGCGACATAGTTCAATCGTTAGGTTATTATATTTCAATAGGTTAGGTAAAAATGGAGGTCAATTCGTGAAATACAGTCTGTGTCTGAATGGTTTTCTGACAATTCTGCCTTCGAATCTTGAACAAAATCGCTCAAGACATAGCTACGGCTATGCCTTTCACGATG
>JAJFKA010000098.1 GCA_021773555.1 Gammaproteobacteria bacterium | reverse complement strand
GTTTATGTGGACTGGCGATAATGCGCCGAATAATCCTGGTAGGGGGAGTCCATACTATCGGTTGAACCCGCTCATTTCATTCGCTCGGACGTGGCAACTTGTCGTCAAAATTGCTATTCGCAATTTTACCGCCAAAACGCCACGTCGCTTAACTGGGTGTTATGTGCCTAGGTATAGTTTGGCGAGGATACCCACATGGAAATAGTAGAAGTCACGGAGTACTCCCAGAATTTGAAGGAGGCGATGAATAGTTTCATTCCCCAACTATCAAGTTCCGCTGTCCCTTTAGATGAAGAGTTCTTGTCCACCATAATTTCTACTCGTTGTACACAATTGTTTGTGGCGGTAGAAGATGGTGAGTATTTTGGTTGTCTCACCTTAGTCACATTTCCGATTCCCACGGGAATCCGAGCTTGGATCGAAGACGTGGTTGTCGATGAAAAGGCGCGAGGCAAAGGAGTTGGTAGACTGCTTTCCGAGCACGCCATTGATATAGCGAGGGAAAATGGGGCTAAAACCGTTGACCTGACATCAAGACCATCTAGAGTAGCAGCCAATAATCTGTATAAAGACATCGGATTTATCGAGCGTTCGACGAATATCTATAGATTCGAAAGCGGCACATAACGTGCAGTTGAAGCCGTGGCTTCGCGTTTCCTCCAGGGCTCGCGTCAAATGGTGTCGACGTGGAAAAAGTACCAGCGGATTCATGCGGCGCTCATCGAAAATTCCAGTGTGGCGTCTGACATGAAGTTGAAACTGACCACGGAACCAGTCAAGCGGCTTGTGTGCGCAACCTGCGCGCCAGATCGCCTTGCAGCTTAACTGGGTATTAGGGCCCACAATGACGCAAGACACCACGTATGATGGATACCCCATTGCCAATGAGCCACCATTTGGTGCATCGATCATCGTATATCGGAAGCTCGATGCAAAACTTCAGTTCTTGCTGGCCCACTCCGGCCCATGAGTATCCCGACACTCCAATCTGAGCGATTAATCCTTAGAGGACTTCTAAGTTCAGATGCTTCTCATGTACAAAGGCTCGCGGGAGATTTCGAGATCGCTGATACCATTTTCACGATTCCTCATCCGTATGAGGATGGAGTTGCAGAGGAATGGATCGCCCGTCATGAAGATGCCTATGAGAATCATTGTGGTGTAACCTTTGCAATAGTGTGCAGGTGATCATGATCGACGTTAGTAAGCAAGAAACAGACGAAGATGCTAGTTCATTAGTAGAAGAAGATCTGGTTCTAAATGAAGATGAGAAACTGATTGTTGCGCGTTCATTTTCGAACCTGGACTGGAAAAATGTATATGAACAAAATCTGGTATTTGATAATTGTACGATAACTGATTCAGATTTCTCTGGAGCAAATCTGGATGGATTGCGTCTTGAAAATTGTCGCATATATAACTGCGACTTTTCTGGGTCAAGCCTAAATAATTGTATTTTTGAAGAGAGTACCTTCTATGATAAAAACAGCCAAAAGGGATGCGACTTTCAAACTGCCGACCTAAGGCACTCTGAGTTTCAACATTGCAATATATCAATGAGTAGATTTTGCCGTTCTGAGTTATTCGATATCGCAATAAATGAGTGTCAGGCGCAAGGGAGCAATTTTGCACTTGCAGATTTTGTTCGTGTTGTTAGTCGAACCGTGTTGATTAGCTCCGCAAAGCTAACCAGGTCAAACTTTAAGTACGCAGACTTTGAGGGAGTTTACCTTGAAAAATGTGATCTCTCGGATAGCATTTTTGTTGCCACTGTTCTATCACGTGCAAATTTTGAGGGAGCCAATCTTACGAATACTGTATTCTCGCCAAGCAAGTATGATGGTCTGTCCCTGTTTAAGGCGGATTTTAGAAATGCTGAAATATCGGGAGTAGATATCAGGTTGCTGGACTTTTCGGGTGTTGAAATATTTGAGTGGCAAATGGTTGCTTTGATGGAGGGTATCGGATTTGTCGTCTATCCGGATCAGTAATCGTCAAAAACATGAACAGAACAAGCGCAGGCAAGTGACTACTACCGGTTCGTCTGCAACTGGCTTCGCCATTGTCTTGCAAACGCACGTTCCGCAGTCGCACCGCATAACTGGGGGTTACTCGTCATGGGCGGATCGATGCTGAACATGGCCTCTTGCCATTGCGGCGCTGTTGTTATGCAGCTTTCGAAAAAGCCGGCAGAGGTCTTCGAATGTAATTGTTCAATCTGCCGCAGGCTCGGCGTACTTTGGGCGTACTATCCGTGTGATGACGTTAAATTCGAAAAGGGTAGCGGCTCAACGAACATATACGTTTGGAACAAAAAGATACTGGAATTTCATAGCTGCTCTGAGTGTGGTTGTACTACACACTGGATAGCAACTGATCCAAACTTTCGGGAAAGAATGGGTGTAAATGCCAGACTTATAGATGGGCTAAATCGTACTAATACTGCATTGAAGTACGTTGACCATGGTGAAATCAGTAGGTTTTGGACACGTGAACCAGGCGCATAACAGTCAGTTGAAGCTGAATATTTCGTTGGCTCAGATGCGGCAACCTGTCACCTGGCTCGCAGACGCGATCCAGGTAATCCCAGCGTGTCTGCGCCGCTTAACCGGGTGTTAGGCATCATGTACGCAGCGACTAATCGCAGATGCCCAAACTGTCACAGGCGGACAATTACGTTATCCTCAATGGCGCGTCATCTTGCCCTGGGCCACGGACTGCAGTGTCTTTCTTGCCAAACGGTGATAGCAGTCACTGCGCCGAAGTTTCTTGTATCGTTTGTATGTATATTGATAGGGGCTCTTTTTTTGTACATTGGTTTGATGCTGGCATTTGTACTGGAAATGTGGATTTTAGCCGGAATCGGCATTCTCATCCTGGCTGCGTGCGTGGGCTTGCGAGCATGTTTAGGCAGATTATCGGTCGGCGGGATTCGTGGGATTTCTCACAAACGTACATCGCTGACATAGGTGCATGGCATGCTGGAACAGCCACGCGATTTCGGAGAGTTTGTTCAATTGCTGGCTTTTTGTAGATGGCTTCGCCATTGCTTTGCAATCATCCGTTCAACAGCAGCGTAGCTTAACTGTGTGTCACCTCTCGATTCCGGTAGCAGGCAAACACCTGTACTATCTGAACTTACACACTATGAGGTTTTACAATGACCAAGTTCGATGAAAGGGTCGAAGAGCTACTCACTAAACATCCTGATCTAACAAAACCTGAGGCGATCAAGATCGTAACCGAGAAAAATGAGCGAAAGAAGAAAAAGAGAGCGGAAAAAACAGATCGAAGTAACGCCAAAAAACTTAAGCACGAGGCTCAACTCCTGGAGCGCCGATGAGCGCATTGCAGCGCGTTAAGGTCTCATCGCGATGAGTTTGTTTCAGGCGTATAGGAAGTGGTGGAACGCGCCCAGCGCATGGCTCCTCATTCGGTCCAGCGCGAAACGGGTTGTCCGCTTAGCTGGGTGTTTTACGCCCGGTGTCGTATTGTGATCGAAACCCTCGGAAATATTGGTGACTTCGTCGGTGGATTGGCAGTAGTAATATCCTTGCTCTATGTAGGCTTCCAATTAAGCCAAACTCGGCGTCAGCTAAACGCTCAGAGCTTACAAGACAGGATCAATACCAGAATAAACGTTTGGAACGCCCAACTAGATGCCGGGGTACTGCAATCTGCTTTGGCGAAACTGGAAGAACATGGAGATTTTCATCGCGAAGTAAGTACCCAGGAATTGGAGTACTTGACCAGTGCAGAAAGGCGAGCCTTTGCAAACTCGCTCACAATTGAGCTGGTGTACTTCCAGAATTTGTACTACCAGAGAGAACAGAAGCTTCTGGAAGACGAACAGAGCTTACCTCTCGATCTCATTAATGTGATGGGTATTGGGCCCCACAGATGGGTGTGGAAAAATTCGATCGTTTATCGTTCACATTATCCTAAGAACTTTTCAATACACATAGAATCAATCGTAAACAAACACAGTGCAGCTCGAGCGGAAGTGGAGGCTGGTAATATTGAGTGGCAGGATGCGATGCAGAATCACTTCAATCTGTCATGACATGCAGTTTAGCCGCAATTCCGCTTTCAGCTGCAATCCCGCGACTCAATCAGATGTTATGTGCCTGAAAGGTCGCGCGGCTGATGAAGAATACTAGCGAGTGCATCCCAATCGTCAGCGTCTCCTCCATCGAAACCCCTCCGAGACCATCGGGGTGAGGTATCAACAAATTTCACTTTCTAAGGTGCGAGGATTGAATAAACTAGTTCCTGATCATTTGAAAATCAGGCGAGGGACAATGTGACTGAGTACGAACTCATCGATGCTTTAAATAGTACTCAGGAGGTTACGATTGCTGCCTCAATGGGATTTATAACCTTGTCGTCAGCTTATGCAATAGCGATACATTTAGTGGGAAGGACGTTGCCCGCTTTCTTCCTGTACGGAATCACGATTGGATACTCTGCATGGTCAACTCTTCCGATGATGGGCATTCATCGATCGGCTAATGAAATGATGTTATTACGAGCGAAGCTTGAGGCGCTTAGATCAAACTTGCCTATCCCTGAAGAAATACCAGCCATCTACCTGAACTCCGCCATTTTGGGCTTTTTCTGGTTTCTATGTATTCTCTACACTGCCTATATTCGGCGAGGTGCATAACGTGGCGTTCAGGTCGGTCCCGCGAATGCATGAGGCGCAACCGAAACACCGGTCGGACAGGCTTCACGTCTCCGGTTCTCAAGAACTTTCAGAAATATACGTAAAGCTGAACAGCGAAGGGATACCAACATCTGGACTGGATCGAGAGGTTGGATATACTTGGCGATTAGTATTCAGTTTAATAGCGGCGATGGCGACGCGTACCATGATTTTTAAGCCGTACTCACGTGACTTTGCGCGTCAGTCACGCCAATTAACCTGGTGTTATACATCCTGGAGGTAGTGTGGCAGAACTGGACCACATCATCCTGAAAGTGAACGATCTGGAAGCAAGCGTAGAGTTCTACACTTCAGTAATGGGTTTTGAGAATGTAGGGATTGATGGCCCCTTTACGGTCATTCGTACCAGTCCGGATTTTCAAATGCAGCTGGCTCCCTGGGGCACAGCGGGATTCGAACACTATGCTTTTTCAGTGTCGAGAACTGACTTCAATCGCATTTTCGCGAAGGTAAAAGAATCGGGGCTGGAGTATGGTCCCACTTTCGATTCGGTTGGCGCTAACACGGGTCCCGGGACAGAATCTGGAGCGAAAGGTGATGCGCCAACTGTCTACTTTAACGATCCCAATAATCACCTCATTGAAATACGCACTTATGAAGATGACGTATAATCTGCAGTTAGAGTGGGGTTCGATATCAAATAGCAAATTCGCGGACAACAGAACTCCGGCAGATTAAGGAGACGCCTCAGTGAAAATGAATTTTTGCACACCAGAACTCCCCGTGACGGATGTAGGCGCAGCAATCGACGCGCTTCGTCAACTAGGGTTTCGGGACGCGTGGACCTATGAGGATTCGTTTGCCTGTATGTTCGGAGATGGTGACATAGAGATCTATCTTCGAAAGGATGCAAACCCACAGCCGGTGACGCTGTATTTTAAAGTCGACGATGCCGACGCGTTCTACGCTCGCTACCAGGCAAGCGCCGAGGTTGTTACACCCATTCAGGACACATCATGGGGGATGCGTGAGTTTGTTGGACGCATTGTGGATGGTCACGTATTCCGGATCGGGCATGGTCAGGCTGAGGCCGAAGATCGTCGGACAACATCCAGGAGTTCCGGGGCATAGCGTGAGGTCAAAACGGACGACACAACCAGTCGTACCAATCACTCTCGCAATGGTCACACCAGAACGCTCCGTGTTTGAATCGGTTCTGCAGTCACACTCGAGACATGCTCTTGGGAAAGTTCCCAGCATTGAGGGGACCGATGGAATCTCTATTTCAGAAAGCCTGGCCATTCGCAGATACCTCGCTCGAACACAAAGTAAGGCCCTTCAGTCGAACCATGCCGCTGTTATCACAGATCCGTCAGGGAAATAGCGTTAGTGATGGACGCGAATGCATAACGGCATTTTTCCAATTTCAGGTTGCGAGAGGCTACTGAAGGCTGCACCTAAAACTTTCATCAGATCAAGGTGTCGAGAGGTTCAACCGCCGCTCGCATGAGCGCGGCGGCAGTCGCCGGACACAGGGGGTCACGAGTTAAGGGCATTCGAGGGTTAATACGGGTAGGAACCACCCCGGTAATCGCCCGGCCATTCGGGTATTCCGGACGACTGGGCGCGGGGACTACAATTTGGTGCCGAGGAGAGGACTTGAACCTCCACGGGGTTGCCCCCACTAGCACCTGAAGCTAGCGTGTCTACCAATTTCACCACCTCGGCAAGTGGACGCGGAAGATTACTAGGCAGTCGCAGCGCTGTCAATTCTGGCGGATGTTCGCAGCAGAGGCCCGGAACGGAGGAATAAGGCCGCAATCATCGACCAATTTGCATCCCGATCGGACCAACAAAGCGTTACGGGTATATGATAGCCCGGAATAAACTACCCGCCATACGCCGAAACTAAGGATTGTGGCCGAATTGACCAACAAGGAACAATGTGAAGAAAGACCCTCACCATAAGCGAGAATCGCAAAAATACGCCAATCCGATCCCCAGTCGAGAATTTATCCTTGGATTAATGGCTGACCTGGGTGTCCCCCTGGGATTCAAACAACTGGTCAGCGAGCTAGGGCTTGCCGATGAAGCCGATCAGGACGCGCTGCGTAACCGCCTGCGCGCGATGGTGCGGGATGGCCAGGTGGTCGTTGACCGCCGTAATGTATACGCCATTGCCAGCAAAATGGAACTGGTCGCAGGCAAGGTGCTTGCCCACGCGGATGGTTTTGGATTTCTCTCGGTTACCGATCAGGATGAAGATGTGTTCCTGTCCAATCGACAGATGCGCGCCGTGTTTCATGGCGATATTGCGCAGGTCCGTATTCGCGGTAAAGACCGTCGCGGCCGGATTGAAGGTGAGATTGTCGAGGTCATCGAGAGAAACACAGATCAGGTAGTCGGTCGACTCTATTACGAGGGGAAAGTGACCCTGCTTGAGTCGTTGAATAATCGGATTATCCAGAAAATCCTGATCCCCGATGTGGACCGTAAACTGCACAAGGCTGGCCAGATTGTTGTCGCCGGAATCATCGAGCAGCCGTCGATGCATGGTATTCCCACGGCGGAAATACTGGAAACCCTTGGCGATCACCTGACACCGGCGATGGAAGTTGAGGTGGCCCTGCGCAGTCACGATATTCCCTTCACGTTTACAGATGAGGTACACAGCCAGACCGATGCGATGCCGATTGAAGTTGCCGCTCGCGATAAGAAAAACAGACGCGACCTGACCGACTTGCCATTTATAACAATCGATGGCGAAGACGCCCGCGATTTTGACGACGCCGTTTACTGTGAGGCCAGACAGTCCGGTGGCTGGCGGCTATTTGTGGCAATTGCTGACGTGGCCCACTACGTTGATATTGACAGCCCGCTTGATAAAGCGGCCTTTGATCGTGGCACGTCGGTGTATTTCCCGCAGTATGTCGTGCCCATGCTACCTGAGAAACTGAGCAATGGTTTGTGTTCCCTGAAACCCGACGTTGACCGGCTGGTGCTGGTGGCTGAGATGACCATTTCCGAGAACGGGCGCATCAGTGGGTTCCAGTTCTACGAGGGTATCATCCACTCGCATGCACGTATGACCTATGTCCAGGTGGCTAACATCCTAAAGGGTGAGCGAGAAGATCATGGCAAGCAGCCAGCAGTTCGTGCCGGTATCAGTGAACTCAACAATGTGTATCAGGTATTAACGAAAGTTCGGGAGAAGCGTGGTGCACTGGATTTTGGCAGTAGAGAACTTGCCTTTGATTTTAGTGATGAAGGTCGGGTCCTGGCCATCAGGCCAACCGGGCGCACTGATGCACACCGGTTGATCGAGGAGTGCATGCTGTGTGCGAATGTCTGTGCGGCTCGATTTATAGACAAACATCAGCATGCGGGTTTGTACCGGGTGCATGAACCACCCGAAGCCGAAAAGCTTGAAGGCCTGAGTGAATACCTGGCGAATCTTGGGGTGAATTTATCCGTGGCTGAAAAAGTGACAACGCTGGATTACCAGATCGTGCTCGATCAGTTGCGAGATAGAAAGCACGGCCAGGTATTGCAGATGTCGCTGCTTCGCTCCCTTAACCAGGCGGTCTACCAGGTCGAGAACAAAGGCCATTTTGGCCTGAATTACCCGGAATATGCACATTTCACCTCCCCGATACGGCGGTTTCCTGACCTGATGATGCACCGGTTAATCAAATCAATTGTCCACAGCAAGACCGAATCAAACCTGGTGGCGCGATTCGGTGCCAAGGATCGTCGGAATTTCTATCCCTATACCATTGATGACGTGGTGATGTGTGGAGAACGATCGAGCTTCACAGAGCGGCGGGCGGAAGCTGCAGTTTACGACGTGCTGGACTGGATGAAATGCGACTACATCAGCGACCACGTCGACGAGGTTGTACCGGGTGTCATTACCGGGGTGACGAAATTCGGATTGTTTGTCGAACTCGACGATATTTACATTGAGGGGCTTGTCCATATAAGTACTCTGCCCAACGATTACTTTCATTATGACCAGTCAACCCAGGCGCTGATCGGTGAGCGGAGCGGGCTGGCGTATGCGCTGGCTGACGAGGTGAGCGTACAGATCGTGCGGGTGGATATTGATGAACGCAAAGTTGATTTTGAAGTGATCACCCATACGCCCGGATTTCGATCGGCGCCAGGGAAAAAACGTTCCGGAAAGAAAAAGTCGACAGGTGGAGGTCGAGGAAAAGAGCGGACCCGGCAGTCCGGAGGAGGCGGTCGCTCGGGTAAACCACGCGGGCGCAAACGCTAAGATGGACCAGCAGGCTGAGAAAGTTCACGGGGTGCATGCGGTTGAGCAATGTCTGCAGGGCGCAGGAGCGATTCGACTGTTAATCCGCAGCGGCAGCCTGAGTCCGCGCCTGACAAAGGTAATGACACTGGCAACCCGCGTGAACTGCCCGGTGGAACGGCGCTCAGTCGCTGACCTTGACGCGCTGGTCGGCAGGAACAAATCTCATCAAGGTGTCGTTCTTGAGGTCACCGGGAGTAAACGGGAACTGCCCGGTCTCGATGCATTGTTGCAGCGGTCAATCGAGCCCGGGGCACGAAAGCGCCTGTTTCTGTTGCTGGACGGTGTCACCGACCCGGGTAATCTCGGCGCTTGCCTGCGCAGCGCGGCTACTCTGGGTGTCGAAGCGGTGATTGCGCCAAAAAATGCCAGTGCCCCCTTGAACGCCGATGCCATCAAGCGGGCAAGCGGTGGTGCGGATCTCGTTCCTTATATACAGGTCGTTAATCTGGCGCGGTGTATGGAGCAATTGAAAGCCCAGGGCGTGTGGGTCGTGGGTACCACGTTGACCGCAGCCACAGCCATTGCGGATATTGATCTCGACGAGCATATTGCGATTGTGCTGGGTTCAGAAGGTCACGGCTTGCGCGAGAACACGATCAAGCATTGCGATTTTTTGGCAAACATCCCCATGGTTCAGGGTGATCTGGGTTTTAACGTTAGTGTGGCGGCCGGGATTTGCCTGTATGAAGTCGAACGCCAGCGGCAGCTGAAATCGGCTTAAAGCCGCTATTGCATCGCCTGCCTGCATTAACTACAATCCGCCCCCCAAATTCTCCTTGCTTCACTGTCGACCGACTAAACGGTTTTCGGGAAGCATTTAACCGAAAGGAGCCTGTTAATGAGGCATTATGAAATAGTGTTTCTGGTTCACCCTGATCAAAGCGAGCAGGTACCAGGAATGATCGAACGATATTCCACAACGATTACCCAGGGCGGCGGAAGCATCCACCGGGTCGAAGACTGGGGTCGCAGGCAACTTGCCTACCCGATCAACAAAATCCACAAAGCGCACTACATTCTTTTAAATATCGAATGCAGCAAAGAAGTGCTCGAAGAAATCAATACCGCATTCCGTTTCAACGACGCTGTGCTTCGTAACCTGATCATGGGTCGCAAGAGCGCCGACACAGAAGAGTCTCCGATCATGAAACTCGAGAAAGAATCCCGGGAAAAGAAGGTCAGGGATGATGTCCCGCGTGCCGCTCCCAGGGAGCAGGCCGAGAAGGTTGATGAAACCGTTTCAGAAGACGACGCAGTAACCGAGACGGAGGAGTAAGCAATGTCACGATTTTACAGAAGGCGAAAGTATTGCCGCTTCACTGCGGAAGGTATTACCGAGATCGACTATAAGGATCTTGAGATTTTAAAAGCCTATGTATCCGAGACCGGCAAGATAGTTCCGAGCCGAATCACGGGCACCAAGGCGAAGTATCAGCGACAGTTGGCCAAAGCAATTAAACGAGCAAGATTCCTGGCCCTGATTCCTTATACTGACGGCCACAAGTAGTTTAGAACGCCGGCATGCGTGCACTAGCAGCGTTCGTCATGCGTGGTCGCACCCATGCCATTGGTGTCACTGTACTCAGCGCCACCTTGCCGTTGTTGAACTGGTTGAGCAATGCAGTGGTTGGTCTGGTGATTCTCCGGAAAGGACCGATGGAGGGATTACTGGTGATGATGTGGGCGTTATTGCCGTTGGGGATTGCGCTTTATTTCATTGGTGATCCAAGCCCGATCATCGCCCTTATTGGTACAGCAACGCTGGCCTATGTTTTACGAACAACGATGTCATGGGAGGTAACCCTTGCCATCGCAGTGATAGTTTCAGCGATCGGGAGCCTGATATTTGAGATGACCGCCACCGAGGTGCTGGCAGCGATTGTCGAGTGGTATCTTGAGTACACGCGACAGGTTGCTGCACAGTTGCAGCAGACCAACACCGTGTCTGTCGAGGCGGCGCAGAAGTCAATCATGGGGTTTTTTGCCATGGGCCAGGCGTACGCGATGCTGGTGTTTGTGATGCTGGCGCGGTGGTGGCAGAGCCAGCTATACAATCCGGGTGGATTCCAGCAGGAATTCCACCAGATCAGGATCTCACCGGTATTGAGTGGAATTCTGGTCACCTTGCTGATGGTATGTTTTGCCTTCAGCGAACAGTTAGGACGATGGATACCGCTGCTCACGGTACCGTTAATGATTGCGGCACTGGCACTGACACACTGGGCGATCAAGCACAGGAATCTGTCAGGTAACTGGGTGTTTGGGTTCTATCTGCTCGTGCTGGTGTTCTTTCAGGTGTTGTATCCCCTGTTGGCATCACTGGCACTAATGGACAGTTTTTTTAATTTAAGAACACGATTTCAATCGAAAGAGGTTTAGGTAATGGAAGTCATTCTGTTGGAAAATATTGCGAAGCTCGGAGACCTTGGCGACAGGGTTACTGTTAAGGCAGGCTACGGGCGAAATTATCTGGTACCCCACCAGAAAGCCATTCCGGCGACAGCAGCAAATGTTGCTGAGTTTGAATCTCGCAAAGCCGAGTTACAGCGACTGGCCGATGACAAACTGAATCAGGCCAGAGGCCGCGCAGCTCAGATTGAAGAGATGAACATCTCACTGACTTCGAAGGCTGGTGAAGAAGGTAAATTGTTCGGCTCAATCACGGTTCGCGATGTCGCTGAGGCGGCAACCTCCAGGGGCGTTACGATCGAGAAGAGCGAAGTTCGCCTGCCCGATGGTCCATTGCGCGAGCTCGGTGACTATGAAGTCATCATTCATTTACACAGTGAAGTAAACGCAATGCTCAAGGTTTCCGTCATCGCCGAAACCTGAGCGGTGCGTTTATCGGGTAAATCGAAGTTAGACATTTTCATCCTCAGCGCATTGTTTTACTCTAGTCTCCCCGTGTAAAACATCGAGCGTTTTTTGGCCACAGCTCCAGACGACACCGCAGCAACTATGCTGAAAATTCCGCCTCATTCGATCGAGGCGGAACGGTCGGTTCTTGGCGGATTGATGTTAGACGACAATGCCTGGGATGGCATTTCCGGCCTTCTGGTTGCCGAAGATTTCTATCGCGGTGACCACAGAACGATCTTCCGTTGTATGTATGAACTGGCTGAGAGCAACACACCACTCGACATCATCACCATTTCAGAAGCGCTGGACGGTATTAAGGAACTCGAGAGCGTCGGTGGTCTGGCGTATATCTCCGAGCTGGCGAATACTACTCCCAGCGCGTCAAATATCAGGGCTTATGCGGAAATCGTGCAGGAACGTGCGACGGTACGAAAGCTCATATCTGCGGCACACGAAATAGCAGACAGTGGCTTTAATCCCCAGGGCAGGGACAGCGCCACACTGATTGATCAGGCCGAATCCAGGGTTTTCAAGATTGGTGATGATCGTCCCAATCGAGGCGGTCCACAGGCAATTCGTCCGCTGTTGACCAAAGCAGTGGAACGTATTGATGAGTTGTTCCAGACCAAAGGTGCCCTGACCGGTGTGAGTTCCGGTTTCCGCGATATCGATGACATTACCTCCGGACTTCAGGCGTCCGATCTGATCATCGTTGCTGGACGTCCCTCCATGGGTAAAACCGCTTTCATGATGAACATGGCCGAGAGCGCGGTGATTTCCCATGATAAGCCGGTGCTCGTGTTTAGTATGGAAATGCCGGCAGATTCCCTCATTTTGAGAATGTTGTCATCCCTCGGCAGAATCGATCAGAGTAAAATTCGTTCCGGACAACTCGGTGATGATGACTGGCCGAGACTGACATCCGCAGTAACGCTACTCAATGACCGGCCATTGTTTGTCGATGATACGCCTTCACTGACACCCAATGAGATTCGTTCAAGAGCCCGGCGGGTTGCCCGTGAATTTGGTTCACTGGGCATGATTGTTGTGGACTACCTGCAGCTGATGCAGGTGTCAGGAACGCCGGAGAATCGTGCCGGGGAGATTTCTGAAATATCCAGATCACTGAAAAGTATCGCCAAGGAATTCAATTGTCCGATGGTTGCCGGCTCGCAGCTCAATCGCGGACTGGAGCAAAGACCTGACAAGCGTCCAATCATGTCAGACCTGCGTGAGTCGGGTGCAATTGAGCAGGACGCTGATGTAATTATGGCGGTATATCGTGACGAGGTGTATCACGAGGATGCGGAGAAAGGCATCGCAGAAATCATTATCCTGAAGCAGCGCAACGGACCCATCGGCAAAAAGAAGCTGACGTTCGTGGGCCAGTATACAAAGTTTGAAGACCTGGCCCAGAACTACGATGACTACTATTGAGTTTGCCGTTCATCTGCGACTCCGCACCCTTTGTGGGCGACTGGATGAGCTGCTAGCCCGCATTATTCACGAAGGCGACACAGTGTAATCGTTAGGGTATTATATTTCAATAGGTTAGGTAAAAATGGAGGTCAATTCGTGAAATACAGTCTGTGTCTGAATGGTTTTCTGACAATTCTGCCTTCGAATCTTGAACAAAATCGCTCAAGACATAGCTACGGCTATGCCTTTCACGATG
>JAJFKA010000097.1 GCA_021773555.1 Gammaproteobacteria bacterium | reverse complement strand
GAAGCCGGTGAGTTCGACGCAGGTCGCTACCTGGGGTTTAGTCTCGAAGTTCCAAACATCATGGAATTTTACGAAAGTCTCAAAGCTCAGGTACCGTTTACCGGTCCACCGGAAAATCAGCCCTGGGGCGGAATCATGACCCATGTCACAGACAGTAGCGGCAACATCCTCTCGATCGTTGAGATAAAGTAGGCACACGAGTGGACGACCTCTCGATGTACGCGGCTTTCCTCGGGCAGCAGGTACACGTCAAAATAGACCGACCCTTGGGGAGCAGACATCCGACGCTGAATTTTATTTACGAAACGAACTACGGATTCATCCCGGGTACGCGTGCCGGTGACGGTGATGAGATTGATGCGTATGTGCTTGGCATCGAACAACCAATCGATTCCTTCGACGGCCAGTGTGTTGCGGTCATCGTGCGCCGCGATGACGATGAGCACAAACTAGTGGTCACCAGAGGTGAGATTGATCCGCAAGTGATCAAAACGAGAACTCATTTCGTGGAACAGTATTACGACACGTCACTGATTCTTTTTTAAGGCGGCGGCCAGAAAGTCATCGTCGCATAACCAGAAATCATAAGTTCGAGGTACCTCGATGAATATCAAAAGCATACTGGACATCATCAGGAAAGATTCCAAATGTACTGGATGTAAGTTTCTTTACTCAGAAGGTCTCGGATACAGCAATGATCAACGCACCGGCACACGACTCAGCTGCGCTGTGAATCGGCAGGCGAATCTCCCGATCGAGCTTTTACTAACGGATTCGGTACAGGCGACTCAAGCTGGCCTTTCCGGGTGCGACCGCTTTGCACCTGGAGTGCAGGTAAGTTTAGATGTGACCGGGCATGATGGCGCCTCTTTGTATTGCTCTGATCCTGAACAAATAGAGGCCATCACCGTTCACTCCGGCAGGCCGAGACAAGGCCGACCCCAGTCCTGGGCACTTGCAAATCTCATCCGTGCAAAGCCGGGCGACTGAATTCCATCCATCGACGCCCTGGATGATCGGTGAAGACTCAACGGGCGCCTCGCATTTCTCTGATGAGGTTTTGGAGCAGCGAACTCCAGGCTCCGCTGTTGAAAGTCCCAACTCCGAGCGATTCCATGAGCCTCTCCCTGGAATTCAGCCAGCGTGAACTTAACCTGTTGGTTCGGCGCCGGAGAACTATCATGCGACTGATCGGTGCTGCCTTTCCAAGAACAGGCACCATGATGTCAGTCCCGCATTCATCACAGACGGACTGTACAGATTTTCGCGGAATCCATCCTACGTTGCCATGATTCTCCTGTTCGTTGGGATAGGGGTGACGTTAACCAACCTCTGGGTGCCGATCCCGCTCACACCCGCTGATCATCGACAGCTATGTGATTCCAGAAGAGGAAGCTCGTCTTGGGCAAGTGTTCGGGGATCAGTTTCGGCCCTACAAGTCTCGGGTACGGCGCCGAATATAACCTGCTCATTCAACTCAAGGGTACCAAAGCAACCGCCTGATCCGGCTCCCCAACTGGTCCAACAGCAAATAGAAAGTTGGCAGCACGAACAATGCAAATGAGGTTCCTACGGGCATCCCAGAGGTGATCATCAAGCCCATATTTAAGAGGGCATTCCCATCTGGTATCGAGGGCGATAACCGTGGTTTGTGTGGAGGCTGTTGGCCGACCGAACCTCAGGTGATAATTTGATAGCGGCGAGCACGACACTAAGAAAATATATAGCCTTGTTCATCGAGCACTGGTGGCGTACAATACTGTATATAAAAACAGTATTCCCTGCCCCTGCAGTTTTTCTCCATTATGTTTCCGCGGAAACTTTTTGAATAAATGGAATAAATGGGGTCGAGGTAAAATTTACAAATGCTCCAGGATATTGGGGCGGAGTGAGAGTAATAGTCCCATTCCACCCCGACCCCACCCCGACCCCATTTATTCCTACCCCGCGGCCTCACGCCGATTGATATAGGCTAGCGTTTTGTCGTTGCGTGCATTTATGCGGTCGACAATTTGCACATAACGGATATTGTTCCGGAACCGCTGTATCCCTGTCTCGAGATAGGATTCAAGAATCCACGGGGCGATAAATCCACTGTCGTAGGCATCTTCCAGCGCATCGAGCGCGTCTTCATCCCGTTCGAGCCAGGCATAGGCATAGAATCTGTGCAGGTAGGCAAATGCGTTAGCTGAACCCTGATTCGTTTGCTCAAGCGCGTTTTCCATGATCTCCTGGCCCCGTTGCGTCTCGCCTGCAAGAAACAGTGCGCCCGCGTAATGCATCATCGTCCAGCCGTTGCTGGTAGGCTGGTATACGTAATGACCATCCGGTTTCCGAAAGGGCGCCATGGATTGCTCGTAGGATCGCAAAGCCAGCTTGCGAAACTGCATGGCCTGCTTATGGTTCTCATCCCGGTCAAATCGTCTCGCCTGGGCTGCCAGGTAATCTCCCTGGTTTCGCAGCGCCAGGGTACTACTCGGATTGTGTGCCAGCCACTCATCAACCAGTTTTCCATGCGCTGGCCCAAATCGGTCTGCAACGGGAGTTCTCGCCAGCATCAGATTGACCCGCATAAAATATGCCTGGTCATGGTTGGGCGACAATTGCATCGCCCGGTCAAGGTAACGGTCCGCATGATCATAGGCACCGATACTGGTGAGCAGAAAATTCATGATCTGCACAGCATCCATCAGATCAAACCCGCCCTCATCCATCGCCTTGCGCCAGTTGTCATAGAACTTTTCATAGTCACCGCGACGCTGCGCGATGTTGCCAATATTGGCGTAAGCAAAAGCCAGGCTCGGGTCCAACTCCAGGGCTTTTTCAAGGTGAACCAGTGCCCGTTCGGGCTCGATGCCGACCAGGTAGCGGCCGACTCGGCCATGGGCTTCCGCGTTCAGCGGGTCGAGTTGCAGCGCCTCCTCAGCAAACTGCAATGCTTCCAGCACTCCTGCCCGTGACATGGCGATGTCAGCAAGACCCAGTAATGCTTCGGCACCGTTCTCATTTAAAGCGCGGGCGGCAGTGAAGCTGAGTTCTGCATCCGCGTACCGGTCATCCTGATAATAAACCCGCCCCAGTGCGAGGTTGGTCTCATAGGATGCCGGTTTGAGCGCTACTCCTTTGCGTGCAACTTCATAGGCGTTGTTCCTAATGAGCTGCCATTCCGCCCCCAGTCGCTCGGACCAGACGATCCCCTGCGCGAGGCCGGCGTATGCCTCGGCAAACAGCGGATCCAAGTCAATGGCGTGCTTGAAATAGGCAATGGACTCGCTGTTAGCCGTGAATAACAGTTCTCGCCCCTTCAGGTAGTCGTCGTAGGCCTTCAAGCTCTCGGTGGGTTTGCGCTCGACCTGTGCAACGGTTTCGGGTGACAGTGTTATTTCAAGCTGTTGCGCAACGATTCTGGCGACTTCACTCTGCACCGCGAAAATATTCTCCAGTTTACGGTCATAATTTTCGGCCCAGATATGACCGTCCTTTGACGCATCAATTAACTGAAACGTGATTCGTACATCATTTCCGGCGCGCCTTACGCTGCCTTCAAGGATATGATTTACATTCAGTTCCCTCGCAATCTCGGGTATGCTCTTTTCCCGTTTGCCCTCATAGCGCATCATGGACGTCCGGGAGATCACCTTGAGTCCGTTGATTCGACTCAGCTGGGTCATCACATCCTCGTGCATGCCCGCGGCAAAGAACGCGTTTTCTTCAGACGTGCTCAGATTGATAAACGGCATCACAGCAATGGACGGCGCAAACGCCTGATCCTCAGCTTCCTGTTCTGCCACATCAATCAGATCGGTTTCTGACAGCGCTTCGATAAGTTCATCAGATATAAATTTTTCAACGTACAGCAAGCCGACCAGCAGCGACAGCACCCCGATGATAAGAAAATCCCCAATCTTATTGGATGACTTTGCGCTGCGCTCAGCATCCGTCAATGCGGCGGTTACTTTCAATCCCTCCGGTGTCCGTTCAAATATCCAGGCAACAATGAGCGCAATCGGAAAGCCGATTGCGGCAAGCACCAGCACAAACGTAATAGTCCAGTCAGGCAGGCCAAGGCGCGGAAATGCGAGGTCAGCGAATTGCAGCACCAGCCACGCAAGTGCTGCGTAGATCGCTGCAACCTTGATGACCGCACGACGCCTCAACTCCGAAATGAATTCGTCAAACGCTGACATAGGGGAGAGCAATTTGATTACCTGCCGTGCAATTTAACACACTTGATGGAAAAGGCGGGATTGGGGATAAGCAGGATAGAGCACATTTCTGCGCACTCAACTTGAAGGTATCAAAGCAACCGCCTGACCCGACTCCTCAACAGGTTCACGCGCCAACAACAAATAGAAAGTTGGCAGCACGAACAATGTAAACAAGGTTCCGACGAGCATCCCGGAGGTGATCATCAAGCCGATGGCAAATCGTGCATTGGCGCCCGCGCCGAACGCGAGCAGAAGCGGCAGGACGCCGAGAACCGTGGCAAAGCTTCGACACGTATCGGGATGGTACGGTAAAGTCGGAGGGTTTCACCCCACAACTCAGTTTTCGCAATAGGCGCCGCAATCGTCACCGGTGGTGGTGAAAAGTCTCGCGATGCAAATGAACTGAAACGCTGGTAGAGATAACCACCAATCGCACCAAAAATGGCAAGTAGTATGACGATGACAATCAGGTAGCTTTTCAACGACTAATCCAGGGAGACAGCTGAGAAGGAATTAAGCACCTTATTACTCTAGTCGTCAAAACTCACCGATTCCAACCCTCCGGGTGTCATCAGGGCAGTACCCGCCATTCATAATTCACAAAACCGTATTCGTCGCTACGCGCTGCAAGATAGCGTCCGTCGTGCTGGAATACAGCAATCTGGATTTCTGCCCCTCCTATTGAGACGGCAACACTGTCTTTACTGAATTCATATTTGATCGAGGCACTCATGTCGTGACCTCGACGTTCTTCGTCAGAAGCAGGGCGACCATCAACAGCGACGATTGACTGGTATCCATCATGACCCAGCTGGATATCAAAATTTCGATTGGCGACGAGATTGCTGACCTTGATAGTTCGACCACGAAATCGCTCTTCCAAGGCTGCGCTATCCAGCCGTTGCGCGCCTCTATCAATCAGTTCAGCAACCGTTACGCTTAACTTTCGCCGGTCAGTCGAAGACGGCTTATACCAGATCGGCGACGACCAGGCGCGGTCCTGCTGGAACAGGGGTACATTCGTGGGTGGATCAACACCGAGACTAACTGCATCGATGGTCGTCCAGCGGGGCGTTGGTATGGCGAGAACACGCAGATAGTAAAACGCATCTGCGCCGGGATCGAAGTCCTCGTCAGTCCAGGAACCGAGCAACGCTTTCTCGCCAATCGTGTTCTCGTAGGTCGCAGTCACCGGATTGACCGTGTTACCTAACGACGGTAATCTGCCGGAGATCGGCTTACGATCACCCGCCCAAACGACATCATAGACCCGCTCAAATGATTGACCGCTTTGTGCCCAGCCCTTGACGATCTGTATGCGGTCCAGGTCAGGCCCCGAACTATCGCTGCCGGCCCAGACCAGGAACGTCGGTTTGTCCCCTGCTCGTGCAGGCAGATCAGCCCCCATGGGGACGCCCTGCTCATAACCAATGGAGCTCAGTTCAGCGAAATCATTAGTGGTCCGGTCGAACTGCCAGCCACCAAAAAACCTGACGGGCATCCGAAGTCCACTGGTAGCGAAGGTCTCTTTGCGGCGGATTCCCTTCCAGAGCGAATCCCGGTCATTAGCCTCGGCCCACACACCGGTGAGTCCGGCCGGAGAAATTTCCCGATTATCAAGATTCAGCAGCTTCACCCCCGCGAGTCGCTCCTCGGGCGTGTCGTCTATTAAACTGTGTTCACCAAAATATTCATCATGGCGGTAGGCTGAAACGGCGCTGTGGGAATCCGAGCCACTCACAAAGCCAACCTTGTAAGGGTTAAATCCCAAAGCGCCCTGCATGGCAATACCGTCCCGCAGTGCCAGTCGCAGATAACTGCCATAGTCAGTAGGTGTGCCGCTGGCACCGAGCAGTAACCAGACAAACGTATTGAAATCCGCAAACTCATCCCCCGGAGATAAACCCAGCGTTGTTTCTGACTGTCCCTTGACCTGGGTAATTTCCGCGACTGGTTCATGGACCATGCGATTTGCGGCGTAGGTATGATCAACCTTTTTACCACTGGCGGTTTGCCGTCTCGGATACAATGCGCCGTTACTCAGGTTGCCGTTGTGAGTGATGGCCAGGACTTCATTACCCTGCGCCAGCTGGCCATCCATCCACTGCCAGAGCGCCGTGGGTTCGGTGGAATCAATCGAGCTGAAGGCATTGGCTGGCGTATGTGCCGGGTCCTTGAACAGCACGATGCGGTGCAGGTTTTTAAAGTCCGGCGTCGCAGTCCATTCCCATCCTGCAAATGTTGTGAATTTTCCTGGCTGGTAATACGCATCTGCGATGCCAGTCAGTTCTCGCCACGCCTTACCGGCGACCTGGTCCCCCTGCAGGGTTTGAAATGGCATGTCCTGGACGATACTGATGGCGAGTACTCGATAGAAATTAAACGCCGACAACCAGGTGCCAAATCGAACAAAGCTGGCCATCATCGGTGAGTCCTGGCGCAGGGCCGATTCCGGGTCCTGGGCCATGGCCAGCGCCCCCGTATACTCCGCGTGGTCAGTCACTGCAGCAAAGTCCAAAGGCGTGCGCAATCTGACGTTAAAACCGCCCGGGTGCTGCACGGTTTCACCGCGAGCGTAGCGCAAGGCTTCATCAGCCCCGACGTTTGTGCCAAATACATAGGCATCGAGTGAATAGTTGGTGTGCAGGTGTAACTCACCAAAGTAAGGGTGTCTTGTTTCTGCGAGCGTGACCGATGGGCACCCCGCTATCAGTATTCCGCACAGCAAGGTCCTGACCAGACCGGAGTTTCTTGCGCGCTTCACCATTTGCAGACCTCATCAGAGCAACCAGCCACAGGGCTGTAACCACGCATTATGCTCATCTGGCACCGGGTCGGGCAATTATCCATTGTGCTTCGATTTGGCGATCGGGTAGATCACCGATTAACGCGCGAGCTGCGGGGCTTTTGAACACAGAATCGACCCGGTGCGCACCTGTTACCCCAAAATGCCCGGATAAATGTCGAGTGAATTTACACTTTGCTGAGTCTCCAGCCCAATGCCCCCGTAAGCCTCTGTATTTTAAAGACTTTATAAATTGGCACATAACATGCATCTTTTATGAGACTAAATCTCTACTCAGGCTTCACCAGGACTACCCAATGATACAACGAATTCGAATTACGCTGTTTCTACTGACCGGCGCTTTATGTCTTCCTCAAATTGCAGGAGCCATTCCGATCACAGGCACAAGCCTGCATGGCGCTTCAGGTGATCTGCAGGTATCGCTCGTCAGCGGGAATAACTACGATGTCACCTGGTCGCTGGATACAACTGGCTTTGATGATAGCGATGCAATCGCGACTGGACACGAATACCTCACTGAACTGGCATTTAAGATTCCGGGAATGAGCAACCTCACGTTGAGCTCTGCAGTCGGTACACTTTTCTTCCCGTCTAACGTTAACAACGGAGGCTGTGAAGCCGGCGGGAGTCCCGCTGGATTCGCCTGCGTTTCGCTGACGACTCCGATACTGGCAACGCTTGATCAGATCATTTCGGTCTCATTCAATCTTGACCTGGACCATGTCTTCGGTGCCGAGGATGTCGTCTCGTTTCGTGGTAAGTATGGCACCGACGATGGCTGGGTCATTTCAGAGTCAACAGTTGTCTCTGAACCTTCGTTGATAGCACTGATGGGACTTGCCTTCCTGGGATTCGGCGCCCTTCGACGACGGGTCCCTGGTTCACCCTCAGTTTAACCACATCACAACACCATATTTACGCCCATCTCCCTTTTTGGGCGTTTACCTCGCTCCGCTCCGCCAACTGAAACCCTTTTTGTGTTCCGAAAAAGACCTGTCTACCCGACCGGCTCGCGCTGGTTGCGAAAGCCTGAAATTGTAAATAGAATGCCGCCTTGAAAAACGCCGTCCCGGCGTTTACATAATTTCGGTGTTTGATGTCTAACCTGGCAATAGTGCTTTAACAAAACGCGATTTTTTCTGGGCGAACCAGTGTTCGCTGAATCGAAAAACATTCGTGTCGTTCTTTAATTTCTGGCCCCTTGTCTCAAGGGTTCCAGACTGAACCTGTTTTGCACTGTTATACCTGTGATTATTTTTGCAGGTGAGGTTAGCTACATGTCACGATCCAAACATCCCTACAACCAGCATTCATCCCAGCATAGAGAGCGAGAATCCAGTTTTCGTTGTGTGAATTGTCGGCGTATGGTCTCCACACTTGCGC
>JAJFKA010000096.1 GCA_021773555.1 Gammaproteobacteria bacterium | reverse complement strand
ACAGAAACAAACAACGAGACGCTAAGGTTTTATGAAAGCCGGGGATTACTCAACGAGCCAAGGCGCAGTGATGCAGGGTACCGGCTTTATACACAGAGCGAGGTAGCGCGGGTCAGGTTCATTGTCCGTGCAAAAAAAATGGGATTTTCGTTAAGGGAAATAGACGAGTTACTTTCCCTGCGAGTGACCCGGGAAGCGGCAACCTGTGGTGAGGTCAAGGAACTGGCGGAAAACAAGCTGCATGCCATCGAGGACAAAATTGCCGAGCTGAACCGGATGAGAAATGCGCTGCAACAAATCACTGACGCCTGCTGTGGGGGGAGTGAATCTGCAACGCACTGCACGATTCTTAATTCCCTTGATGCGAGCGCAAACGAACGGCACTAGATCAGACAAGCGAATGGCATTAGATCTGACAAGCGAATTTTCTAATAAAACATGAGATACTGCGCTCCTGAATAAACAACAGAAAAATAACCGGATCTGAATAATGAGAAATCACAAGGCTAAGCTGTCATTTTTCCTCATTTGCCTGTTGCTGCCGCTTGCTGCGCTGGCCGCGCCGGCCAGTGAACCAATCGGTACACTGAAGCTCGCTCTCGGCACCGTCACGGGGATGGATCAAGATGGGAACCCTGTTGAATTGGTAAAAGGTAGCCCGCTGTATACAGGATATGCGCTGACGACCGGGGCCAGGTCTTTCGTGCGGGCCGAAATGCTGGACGGCACCCGCTTTACCATGGGTAAGAATGCCACCGCCAGCCTGGATGATTTCGCCTACGATGAATCTGCACGGATTGGTCGTTTTGGTGCGACGGTTGTTCAAGGTGGTTTCGAGTATGTGAGTGGCAAAATCGGCACGCTTAATCCGCGACGTCGCCATTCCACGATTTCCACACCGACGGCGGTTCTCGGGATACGTGGCAGCGAACTGAGAGGTCAGGTGGATAGTCGCGGTAAAACACTGGTTATTCTTCAATCGGGCATTGTGAATATTGCTGGACCGAGCGGACGGGAAGTAACGTTGGATTCACCCGGAAACTCTGCAGAAGTCGATGAGACGGGCGAGCCTTCATTCTCTTCCACAGCAACACCGGAACAGTCTCTGGTCGTAATTGAAAGTCTGCCGACTCCTGAGGAAGTCGAAGAAGCATTATCTGGCATCGGTACGCAAGGATCAGATGGTGATGGCGAGGAAGGAGACGATGAGGATGAAGAGGCAGACGACTCAGACGAGGCGGATGAAACAGATGGCGCTGGTGAAACAGATGCGGATGCGACGACTGAGGATGGCGATTCAGCTTCAGCCGCGACACCAGGCACGGCTGTAAAATCAAGCGGGAAAAACGCTGGTAGTGGCGGCGGGGCCTCGTCAGTGTTCGTGAACGAACAGATCGCCAGCCCTGCCGGTGAAGCGCCGCAGGGTTAATTTATAGCTGATCGTTAAGCGCAGCGATTTCAGAACGCCAGCCCGCCTGCAGGTCTGGCTTCTGAAATTTTGGCTTGCGCGCCAGATCTTCCTGCAGCAGGCGCTCAAGTTCTACGATTCGGCCCAATACGGCTTCTTCCGTCTCCAATTCCAGCGTCGCGTGAGGACTCTCGCTTTCCGGCGAATCCAGGGCGATGACTCGTTCGCTATCGTAAAATTCCCGGGGATCGCTGATTTCTTCAAGGCGGCCATGATCTATAACCAGATAGCGGTCCGCGATAATATCCACAAATCGTCTATCGTGTGATGTGATCAGGACGGTCGCCTGGGCTTCCAGAATCTGCGACTCGAGTTCTTCCTTGCCCTGGATGTCAATGTGGTTGGTGGGTTCGTCCAGGATGAGAAAATTTGGCTGATTTAACCGAATGATAAGGAACATCAATCGGGCTTTCTCCCCGCCACTCAGTACTGCTACTTTTTTATCCATGTCGAGGTAGGGAAAGCCCGCTTTGATCAGCGCAGTCTTGAACTGATTTTCGGATCCTGAACAATTATCCATGAGGGTCTCGACAATTGACCTTTCAGGATCAAGCATATCCAACTCCTGATCGTAATAACCGATATCGCACTGCGGATTAAACTTAACGGGTCCCAGTGCAGGGTCGTTACGGTACTGATCAATCATGGCTCTGATCAGGGTGGTTTTACCGGCGCCGTTGTGTCCCAACAGCGCCACCCGGTCACCCGGGCGGATATACATGTCCGCTATGCTGAACAATGACTTTGGTGGATTTCCCGGTGAATGAACGACGTGATTTTCGATTTGTAACATCCGGTTGGCGTGCGACTGTCTGACCTCGAGGTCGAGTTTCAGGCCGGAACCCCGGGTAACGAATGTTTTACTTTCTTCCAGTTTTACGACACGCTTTTCCATGCTCTTGGCCTTACGCGCGATCTTTTCGTTGTCATAAACCTTCCCCCAGATTGCGAGCCGTTTGGCACTCGCCTTCAAGTCGCGTATTTTTCGTTCTTCCACACGCAGTGTAGCGGCGGCCGAAGCGTCTTGTTCGTCCAGCCTGTTTCGGGCATCGCTGAAGGGCTGATTAAAACTGTAAATGCGTTGGTCGCGCAGAAAGAGTGTGCGATCAGTGACTGCATCCAGGAACTGCCGGTCGTGAGAAATCAATATGTAGGCTGCGCTCAGGGATTTGAGGAAATCTTCAAAGATAACCAGCGTTTTCAGGTCAAGGTGGTTGGTAGGTTCATCGAACAGAATCAGGTTAGGTTCGTTAATCACCGCTCTGGCAAACATAAGCCTGTTTTGCTGACCGCCGCTTAACTCAGAAACCTGATGTCCGAACTCTGCCTCGACAAATCCGAGTTGTTGCAATAACACCACGGCCTTGTACTCGCTAAAATCTCTTTCTTCTTCTGGAAGTTTTTTCCGAAGTGCTTCAAACAGGTTCAGATTCATGAGCGCCGGGTCAATGAACTGCTCTACAGTTTCCAACAGCAATCCAGTGGTGCGCGAGATATCACCCTCGTCCGGGCTCAGCACATTGCTCAATACGGCAAGCAGTGTTGATTTACCACAACCATTGTGGCCAACAAGACCGATGCGGTCACCTGCATTGATCGCCAGTTCCAGGTTTTCAAAAAGGGATTTTGTTCCCATCGCATGACTCAGGCGATGGCACTGCAGCAGGATACTCATGGTGGCAAATTCAAAATTTCAATGGGCTCTATCTGGTCCGCGAGGGAAAACGCAAAGATTCGAGCGTAGAAGTAAAGTTCCAGATCCATGCAGCGCTTTATATTACCAGCGGCACGGAAGCCATGTTGTTCTCCTTCAAACGGCACATAGGCAACCGGTATGCCTTTGTTATTCAATGCAGTAACCATGGCTTCTGCCTGATTAGGTGGCACGATCCTGTCTTCCAGCCCCTGAAAGAATATGCACGGGCTGGATAGCTGGTCCACATGATGAATGGGTGATCGTGCCTGGTAGATGTCGAGGCGTTCCGGATAGGGACCGATCATGCTGTCCAGATAGCGGGATTCGAACTTGTGGGTATCCCGGGCGAGTGCTTCCAGGTCACCGATCCCGTAGTGGCTGGCTCCGGCAGAAAATGTGTCAGTAAATGTCAGCGCCGAGAGTGTCGTGTAGCCACCGGCGCTGCCGCCGCGAATGGCGAGGCGCTGGCCGTCTACCCGATGCTGTTCGACCAGATAGCGGCTACCGGCAACGGTATCCTGGACGTCGACAATACCCCAGTTGTGCAACAGTTTGTCGCGATAGACGCGACCGTAACCGGTTGAGCCACGATAGTTCACATCGAGGACGGCGAATCCCCTGCTGGTCCAGAACTGCGTGTGCAGACTCAACCCGTTGTGCGTGGCGCCGGTAGGCCCTCCGTGTAACATCACAATAAGCGGTGGTAGTTCACCGGGAACAGGTTGATAGTCTTTATTTTTGGGTGCATAGAAAAATCCATGTGCAACCTCGGCTGCGTTGGATGGCCCGGTGACTGTGGCGGTGTCTGGGCCTGCTGATTCCCAGGGTGTCGGGAACGAAATCGTCTCTGGAATTGAAAAGTATTCGTTGTCGAAAGTGAGATCTGAAACCTGCTTAACTGGCGTGATTGAGGAGGAGGCGAGATCAAGCAAAACGATACCGGAGAAGATGGTTGCGGAAGCGCCGGTGAACACGAGTTGGTTGTTGGCAAGGTCAATACTACCGATGTGGGTATAGGGAGTAACCATTTCCTCCATCGTTCCATCGCCAAGTGAGATTCTGCCGATATGGCTTTCATTGTCGATGCTAAATACGGCAATCAGTCGTTGGTCATCTAGGAATTTGTACGTGCACGGTGCGAATCCCCAGAGTGGCACGCCAAACTCCGCTGCCATTTCGCACAGGATATTTGCCTTGCCGGCAGGATTGCACTGGTAGATGTTCCACCAACCTGATTGATCGGAGATATAAAACAGCTCGCCTGAAGGTGAGAATTGCGGTTGCTGAACCGAGATTTTCTGCCCGGCCTTGTTGCCACCAGCAATGTATCCGGGCGTGCCAATTTGCCCATCGGGACCCATATCGGCTAACCAGAGGGTGGTCTCATCCCAGGGCATGTCCGGGTGATCCCAGCTAATAAATGCGAGTGAGCGACCGTCCGGACTGAGCGTCGGCGCTGCATAAAAATCGTGTCCTTCGGTCAGGGTTGTCACCTTGCCTGAATCCAGGTCGACAGCGCAAAGCCGGTTCTGTGGCTCAGGGCTTTTGTTTGGCTCAAGGCTGCTGTGGTCCTCCACAACGCAGATCAGGCGACGGTGATGATGATCAGCGATCAGGTTTGCGAACCGCAGTGTCGGCTCGTCGGTAAGCGCGGTTGGTTGATTGGAGTCCAGCGGCTGGCGGTAAAGTTGCTGATCCGCAAAGTTCGCAAAGTACAGGGTATCCTCAAACAGCAACCAGGCGCCGCCCCCATATTCGTGGACCCGGGTCCGAATATTATAGGGCGCCGCATTGATATCACGCTCTTGTCCGGCTGTATCGCGTTCTACCAGCACATTACGGCCAGCTTCCTGTGGTCGGCTTTCAACCCAATAAAGCGCATCGCGATAAATGGCAGGCGAGCTGAGGCCGATCGTTGCGGCAACGATCAGGTCGCTGGTAATCGGAGATTTCCACGAACCATAGGGAGACTGCAATTTTTGTCCTTAATTTTGTGTCCTTAACCAAACTGGACTGGTCGATGTTGGCTGCCTTTGTCGAATCAGTTTAAAAGAAACCGAACTAAATCTGCTTGCGTAAACGGCCAGCCCAGATCGCCTTCTCGATGCCCGGTAGCTACCACCGGGATTCGAACACCGTAAAGCGCGAGCAACAACTCCGATTCACTGATTTCTACCTGGTGGATTGTGAATTCCGGGTGCGTTGCTTGCAAGTCTCGCAGCAAATTCAGCGCGTCTTCACACAGATGACAACCAAGGGTTGTATACAGCGTCACTCGCATGCTGGAGGAATCCGGAAAAACCGTTGAGCATTTTCCGTTGTTTGTCTTGCCAGTTCAGCGGGTGATATGCCGAGGATTTCGGCCGTAAATTCACACACGACGGTCAGGTTTCGGGGTTCATTGCGTCTCGATTTTGGCCGGGGGCGAATGTTTCTCGGTAACAGGTAGGGTGAGTCGGTTTCGAGCATTAACCTGTTTGCCGGGATGAGCTTCACCAGTTCGGCGAGATGGGCACCTCGACGTTCATCACATATCCAGCCGGTGATACCAATGTGGCAGTCCAGGTCAAGATAGTGTTCAAGCGCTGCAGCTTCACCAGTGAAGCAATGCACGATCACATTGGTGAGTTCCGCTCGCCTTGGACCCAGCACTTCCGCGAAGGTGGGGTAGGCATCCCTTTCATGCAGGAACAGAGGCAATCCAAGTTCGACAGCAAGATCGATATGTCGCTCGAACGATGCAATTTGGGTTGGTCGCGGTGAAAAATCACGAAAAAAATCCAGACCGGTTTCGCCGATGCTCTTCACCTTGTTGTTCCGGGCAAGCGTTCTGAACCGTGACAGGGCTGCCTCACTGGTTTCTTCCGCGTGATGCGGGTGAATACCGACGGTTGCATACAGCTCAGGGTCGGATTCTGCCAGGGTGACCGCCATCTCACTTCCGTTGACCGAGGCGCCGGTGATGATGAGTTGTCGAATGCCACAGGCTCTAGCGCGCGCAAGCACACCATTCAGGTCGTCGGAGAAAGACTCATGGGTCAGATTGGCACCGATGTCGACGAGCTCAGGATTACCGTGCATCAGCTACCGCAGCTGGACGATGCAATTCATCGGAAGTCACACGGACCCGGGATTCCGGTGCCGCAACCTCAATGGTTTCGGGTGCTGATCTGGGCTTGAACTGGGCCAGCTCATGGCTGTATATGAGCGGCTGTTCCTGGTGCATCCGCCGTCCATAAATTGTTGAAAACATCAGCACGTTCTTCACATACTCCCGGGTTTCCCTGAAGGGAATTGTCTCAATCCACACGTCAAAATCCAGGTCGGGATCCAGCCATTTGTCCACGTTGCCAGGTCCCGCATTGTAGGCTGCAGATGCGAGAATGCGGTTATTATCGTAGCGACGTAACATTCGACCCAGGTACTGAGAGCCTAGCTTGATATTGAGGTCGGGGTCGATGAGCTGCTGGTTCGATTGCAATGAGGCACCGGTCCGCTGAGCCATGATTCGCGCAGTCGCCGGCATGAGTTGCATGAGTCCGTAAGCACCGGAAGGTGATTTTGCGTCTGGCATGAAGGCGCTTTCCTGCCGGGCGATTGCGAGGCTCCAGTAAACGGGTATGTCTGCGGCGCGGGCGTTGCTGATGAACGTTTCCTGGTAGGCTATGGGAAATCTGAAGTCCAGATCGTTCCAGGCTTTTGCATCGATGAGAGACTGGATAGCGGGTTTGTACCAGCCCCATCGTTGCGCAACCCGTGCGGCAATTTGTCGCTCTGTGTTCGAAAAATCGCGGGTCGTGAAATACCACTCTCGGCGTGCCCGGGAGCGCTCGTTCAAGGTCAGCAGTTCCAGTGCGCGCTGGATTCCCGGTGTCGTTTCGAGTGCCAGAATTTCTTCGGTGGAGACGGTCGATGGTTCATCAACAAAGTTATAGTTCAAGCCAAGCCGATCGGCGGACAGAAAGCCGTGAAAACTGCGTTGACTCGCCAGATCCACAAAGATCGACCGGGCGATCTCCTGGTCCGCCGAATCACCGGAGCTTGCCAGCACCGATGCCTTCCAGTACTGCCAGTTAGCATGTTGCTCGTCCTCGGCAGGCAGGAGATTGATTAAAATCAGTACGTCACTCCAGTCTGACCGACGCAAGGCCAGGCGAATCCTTGCGGCCACGAGTTCAGGGTAGGCGTTAAGGTCCAGGGGAATAGTCTCGAGCTGGTTTTTCTCGTCACCTGACTGTGCGATACGAATACCGATGTAGACGTAGGCTTCTGCTACTTCCGCCGGATCGATTTCCCTCACGGCAACGTAATGATTGAGCGCGATCAGCGCGCTGGCAGGATCTCTCTGAGCCAATTGCTTCACTCCGTGAAGGATCACCTCACCTGCATGCGACCGTTGGTTATCAAATCGAGTGTAACGTAAAATGTTCCCGGGTTGAGCGTGCACCAGCTTGAGATTGTTGGCATCAGATTTGTCGGATTTATCGAGAAATCGTATCAGGTAAGCGGCGAGCTTTGCTTCCCTTGCCTTTACCGCCAGCGCATAGCGTTGCCAGGCGAGATCAGCGGTTAATCCCTTATTGTCTCGCCAGAATTTAAATACCGGGTCGCATTCTTCCGGCTGTGATCGACCAACCAACCACAGGCGTTCAGCCTGGGCCATCGCTTCGGCCAACCTGCCCTGATTGTATAACGCGATGCCATAAAAGCAGGCGTTTCGCTCACCTGCCTCCGCTTCGTCGTAGAAGTTCAAAAAGGTTTCCCACTGGCCTCGTCTGGCAAGACTGAACAGCCAGTTCTGGCGTAGTTGCCCGGAAAGCGGGGTATCCTGGTACTGGTCTATAAAAGCAACAATATCTTCGGTCGATTGCGAACTTAAATGATAGATCTTGTCCGTATAGGCAAGGTATGGATAGAGCGGATAGGCTTCGAGTTGGGGTGCAATCTTCCGATAACGTGATCTTTGTCCTGACTTAATGAGGTACAGGGCGTCCTGATACAGCTTGCGCTGTTCGAATCTGGAGGTGTCGGTGCGCGGTTTGTAATTGATATCGCGGGAAAATTCCGCATGAGCAGAAGCACACCCGATGAGGAGCATCACGAGCGCAGTAAGAACAGATTTTAAGTGTTTTTGTTGAAAGCTCAACGGGATCGGCCAAAATTCGATATCAGTAGGTTAGCGAATTTTTTTTAAGAAAGGTATGGCAGACGCTATTGCCGTATAAAAGGGCGTCCCGGCTCAGGTTCCCACGCGCACGGCCAGTACATCACAAGGTGCGCCATGCAATACACCATTCGCGGTTGAACCGAGTAGCAGCGCAAGTCCGTGACGGCCGTGACTGCCGACAACGATCAGGTCCGCATCAATCTGCGTTGCGAGAGTGTGAATCTCAGTTTCTGGTCTGCCGAAAATCAGGTGCTGGTCTTCCGGTGGAATGCCCAACGTCTGTGCGAACTCTGCCAGATGAGACTTGGCAGTTTCCTGTATCTGTTCCTGTATAGTGGATAAGTCCATAGGAATGTCACCACCATAAGCGAGACTGAGTGGTTCAATAACATGAGCGCAACTGAGTTTGGCCGAGAATGCGGTTCGTAGAGCACAAGCACGTTTAGAAACCTGTAAGGCTTCCTCGGTGAGATCGACGGCTACGATAATGTGTCTGTATTCACCCATTTAGTCCACCTCATGATTATTCTAATTCATTGTTGAGCCGGTTTAGTCGCAAATGTACACAGGTTGATCGCCATAGACAACATGTAATGGCGCCTGCAAACACGATATTGTGAGCGCCTGTCTGCTAGTTTAATCACACCATTGGAACGTGCAATGACTTACTTGATAATTGGATTTGTATTGCTGATGGTAATCGCGCCCATCTTCGCAATTCTGCCTTCTGCGGCGCAGAAACAGAAAATGCAATTGCGTAAACAGGCCATGGCCAGTGGCATAGGGGTTGAATTGACCCAGATCGACGACCCCATACCAAAGCAGGATCGCTATCTGTCGAATACCGGTAAAGCGCTCCCCCCCAGGCTCAGTATCGTTGCCTATCGCACGCACGTTAAGAAACCACGGGTCTGGAGAAATCCTGAACGCGTTGACTGGACCGTTGAGAGAACGGGTCAAGTTGGGGCAGATCGGATCACGCCAGATCGGATCGCGCCAGTTCAGATCGCGCCAGACCGGGTCACGCCAGACCGGGTCATGCCAGGAGCGGAGTCGATCAAGCTGCCGGGAACCTGGCAGTTTACGCCTTCAAAACCAGCGAACTTGCACGAAGAAGTCGGGCGATATCTGGTGGAACAGTTGATCTCAATGCCTGACGATGTTGTGAAACTCGAAGAGAAGAACTTTGTCCTTTCGATTTATTGGCACGAGACATCTGGAGTAGACGGGCTTATGACAATTCAGAATTTTTTCAACAATTTCCCCATTGTTACTGAAAAGATCGAGGCAGACGACTCAGGTACAAATTAGTACCGCTCATTCAATTTGATTTGACAAGACACCATTGCTTCTGCGTAAGCTAAAAAAGGCAAACGACTTGACCTTGGATAGTTAACCCCTTATATATGTCGCCCGCCAGAACTGGATCAACAGGAAACTGAACGAATAAATGGGAAAATCACTCGTCATCGTGGAATCTCCGGCAAAAGCCAAAACGATAAATCGTTATCTCGGTGATGACTTTATCGTTAAGTCGAGTGTCGGTCATATCCGTGATCTCCCGGTTAGCGGCAACGGCACTAAGGTTGATCCGAAGGCGCGGGCCCTGGAAGCCGCCAAGACCCGCAAGATGGAACCTGAGAAAAAGGCGCAATACAAAAAGGAAAAGTCGCGCCGGCAACTGGTGTCGCGAATGGGGGTTGATCCCGATCATGACTGGCAGGCTCGCTATGAAATTCTGCCCGGCAAGGAAAAGGTTGTATCGGAACTGCGGAAACTGGCCAGGGATGCTGATGAAATATTCCTGGCAACTGATCTGGACCGCGAGGGAGAAGCCATCGCATGGCATCTGCGCGAAGCTATTGGCGGTGACGAATCGCGCTATCGTCGAGTTGTGTTCAACGAGATTACCAAGCGGGCTATTCAGGAAGCCTTTGAGCAGCCAGGTGAGATTGATATGGCGCGAGTCAACGCGCAGCAGGCTCGTCGCTTTCTTGATCGCGTGGTTGGATTTATGGTCTCGCCGTTATTATGGGCAAAGATTGCCAGGGGCTTGTCTGCCGGACGCGTGCAATCTGTTGCGGTCAAACTCATCGTCGAGCGGGAGCGTGAAATCCGTGTTTTCGTACCCGAAGAGTATTGGGAGTTGTTCGCGAACCTCACCATTGACGAATCTGACGATGCCGTAAAGTTTCAGGTAGTCAAAGAAGCGGGTAATAATTTCAGACCGGTTAACAAAGACCAGACAGACCAGGCGCTGGAGAAACTCAAGAACGCGGCGTTTACGGTTAAGAATCGAGAAGACAAACCGACGCAATCGAAGCCGACCGCCCCCTATATTACCTCGACTCTGCAGCAGGCTGCGAGTACACGACTTGGCTTTGGTGTGAAGAAAACCATGATGATGGCGCAGCGCCTGTACGAAGCTGGCTACATAACTTACATGCGGACTGACTCCACAAATTTGAGTAGTGAGGCAGTAACGGCCTGTCGCGAGCTGATACTCAGCGATTTTGGTGAGAAGTATGTGCCGGAAAGTCCGAGATTATATTCGAGTAAAGATGGTGCACAGGAAGCGCACGAGGCGATTCGGCCATCCGACGTTTCGGTTAACGCCTCGGCCTTGACGGGTATGGAGCGGGACGCGGAAAGACTGTATGAACTGATCTGGCGTCAATTTGTCGCCTGTCAGATGCCTAACGCGGAATACACCAGCACCAGTGTGCTGGTCCAGGCCAGTGACCTGGAGCTTCGTGTGCGTGGCAGGATACTGCGTTTCGACGGCTTTACCCGGGTACAGGTTCCGGCTGGTCGCCGGGAGGAGGAGCCGCCCTTACCTGATTATGAAGTGGGTACGGTGCTGAACCTCGTTGAATTGCTGCCTTCGCAACATTTCACCAAGCCACCGGCACGATACGGTGAGGCGAGCCTTGTTCGTGAGCTTGAAAAACGCGGTATTGGGCGGCCCTCAACTTATGCATCAATCATTACCACGATCCAGGATCGAGGCTACGTAACACTGACAAACAAACGTTTTTATGCAGAAAAAATTGGTGAGCTGGTTACCGATCGATTGAACGAAAATTTTGACAACCTGATGAACTATGGTTTTACAGCTGAGCTCGAAGAGTCACTGGACAAAGTCTCGAACGGCGAGGCCGATTGGAAGCATGTACTCAATGAGTTCTATCTGGATTTCGATAAAAAACTGGAAGTAGCGGCTTCGCCTGACACCGGGATGAGGGTTAATGAACCGTCCTCGACTGACATTGATTGTCCTGAATGTGGCCGAAAAATGAACGTTCGTACCGCCAGCACCGGGGTTTTCCTGGGTTGTTCAGGTTATGCACTTCCACCGAAAGAGCGATGTAAGTCGACAATAAATCTCATCTCCGGTGACGAAGTGGTCAGCGCTAATGGTGATGACGAAGAGGAATCACGCATTCTTCGATCGAAACGGCGCTGCGCTGAATGTGGCACCGCCATGAGCAGCTATCTCATTGATACCGGTCGTAAATTACATCTGTGTGGTAACAATCCGGACTGTGCTGGTTTCGAAATTGAAAAAGGCGAGTTCAAAATCAAAGGGTACGATGGCCCGGTGATCGAGTGTGACAAGTGTGGCGCGGAAATGCAGTTGAAAACCGGCAGGTTTGGTAAGTACTTTGGTTGTAGCAACGCTGAATGCAAAAACACCCGCAAACTGTTGCGCAGCGGCGAAGCGGCGCCACCGAAAATGGATCCTGTGGCCATGCCTGAGCTTCAGTGTGAAAAAGTAGATGATACTTATCTGTTACGCGATGGTGCTGCAGGAATCTTCCTGGCGGCGAGTCAATTTCCGCGGAATCGGGAGACCCGGGCGCCTTATGTGGATGAACTGATTCCACACCAGAACGAGATTGATCCCAAGTATCAGTTCCTGATGCATGCGCCGGTGCTGGACACCGATGGTCGACGCTCACTCATTAAATTTGGTCGCAAGACGCAGGCACATTACGTCATGACCGAACTGGAGAAGGGTAAAGCTTCCGGCTGGAGAGCCGACTATGTGAGCGGCAAGTGGGTAATAGAGGATAAATCGCAAGTGAAAAAGAAGACTAAAAAAGTTGCGAAAAAGAAAAGCGCCAGAAAAAAGGCCACGAAAGCCTGAGCTTCACCGCAATATTCTCTTCGAGCTGGATGCTTACGGTGGCGTTCAAGTCGGTTGCATCAATTTCAGGAGCTGGTCCGCCGCAGCTGGCCAGCTCGTTACAAAAAGCTCGTTACAAAAAGCTCAGTGTCTTAAAATTCCAACCATGACACCTTCAAATTCGAATGACTGGTGACGCAGGTCCACCTCGATGGGTGAGAAATCCTTATTTTCGGGTAACAGCGTAATCAGGTGTTTGCTGCGATTGCGTTTTAGACGCTTGACTGTCACTTCGTCATCAATTCGCGCGACGACAATATCGCCATTGTCAACATTTGTTGTTTTGTGGACTGCAAGCAGGTCGCCATCGAGAATGCCGCACTCCATCATGCTGTCGCCATGTACCGTGAGAAAATAATCTGCTCTGGGTCGAAAAAAACTTGGCGGAATTTCACAGTAGTCCTCAATATGCTCTTGCGCGAGGATTGGATTGCCTGCTGCAACGCGACCGATGATGGGTATACCAGCCGTTTCCGGAAGTTTGATGCCCCTTGATGTGCCCGGAATCATTTCAATGGCGCCTTTTCGTGCCAGCGCCTTAAGGTGCTCCTCTGATGCGTTGGCACTTTTAAACCCAAGCTCAAGGGCAATATCTGCCCTTGTTGGCGGGTACCCGGTGTCTTCAATATGGCTCCGGATAAAAGCCAGTACCTCATTTTGCCGCGCTGTTAACTTGATCATGATCTAATCCGTTTTATGGTGCGTTTCATCGACTGGTAAGTTATGAGTCGAGTGTTAAAAATTAAAAGCCAAAAATTTAAGCCAAGTATCGAAAAATAAAAGTATCGAAAAATAAAAGTATCGAAAAATAAAAGTATCGAAAATCAAAAGTTGCATGCCAAAAGTTAGAACCTGACAGTCGGAATCCTTTTTCAGTGACACAAATGGTTCAGTGACACAAATGCTGTCGCGAAATCCATGGGTTTATATACAGTTACTGGAAGTATATACAGGAGAAAATGAATAAGGAAGCTTTTCGCTGCATTAAATTCAACAAGTGACCCCCGCCCAATGGCCGGTGCGGCTTGCGATGGCGGAAAAAGTGTGGTGTTCTTTGCAACCGTTCGTTGAGTTGACAAACTATTATGCGCAGACGTTCAGCAGTCGTACCGCTAACCCTGATAAGCCTGATGATTGCTTCATCCGGTAATGTATTTGCCGAAACTGCGGAGGGAAAAGGACTGCAGATCGCCATTGAAGCGAATAAAAGGGATGACGGCTGGATTGACAGTAAGGTGAACCTGGAGATGATCCTTAAGAACGCCCGTGGTGATCAAAGTCACCGGCAGATGCGTTTGCGTAGCCTGGAAGTGATAGGCGATGGCGACAAGAGCCTGACTATTTTTGAGACACCGCCGGATATCGAGGGAACCGGACTACTGACGTTCTCACACAAGGTTGAAGACGACGATCAATGGTTGAATCTACCCGCACTCAAACGGGTCAAGCGGATTGCTTCGAAAAACAAGTCAGGTCCCTTTGTTGGCAGCGAATTTGCGTTCGAGGATCTCTCAAGTCAGGAGGTTGAAAAATATACCTACAAGTACTTGCGAGATGAATTGCTGGCGGGCAGCGAGTGCTTCGTAGTTGAACGATATCCTGTGGATAAATACTCTGGATATACCAGACAGGTAGTGTGGCTGGACAAAGCGCATTACCGGACATTGAAAGTTGATTACTACGATAGAAAGGCAAGTTTGTTAAAATCTTTAACCTCAACAGAGTTCGAGGAATATCTCGACAAATTCTGGAGACCGGGCAGGATGACGATGTTCAATCACCAGACAGGTAAAAGCACTGAACTGATCTGGCGTGACTACCAGTTTTCAACGGGTCTTGCGGATGCTGATTTTACCCGGAACAGTTTGCAGCGAGCCAGATAGCATGGCGATTCTACGTGAATATTCAGAACAATCAGCAGGCGCACTGTCGATCGGGAGGCAGTCCACCCGCCGATGGTCACGCGCTTTGTTCTGTCGGTTTTCTTTATTAATGCTCTGCCTGATCGCAATGTCCCCAGTGCGCTCAGCTGAGGTTCAGCAGGAACACTGGGTCATCGGCAGTTTTGCCTCCCGGGCGCTGGCCGTGACGGAAGGAACCCGGATTAGCGGCGATACGGGTGCCGAAGTGCTTCTTGCAGTGGCCACGGTTAAGGGGAAAACGTTTTATCGGCTGGTGGTGGAACCTTTCCAGGATGAATATGATCAGGACAGGCTGAGAGACCAGCTACGCTACGCTGGGATTGCGGACATCTGGAAAACGGTGTTACCAGCGTCAACCACACAGGCTCTGCAACTGTCGACGTTTGATACCTTGTCACGAATCACGGAAACGCCATCGCAATCTGGTCAGGACTTTATTGTCCTCGGCAGTTATTTATCTTCACGGGACGCAAACCGGTACCTCAAGAAAATAGAAACACCACTCGCTGAAACACTACACCTCGCAGGAGGCCTCCATGAGGCGGCTCTATCGATCAGCGAAACCCAGGTGAATGGGCAAACCTATTATCGGCTCCTGTTCGGCCCGGTGTCGCTTCCGGATCAGCAGGAAGGATTGATGGCCGCGCGTGACGCGGGGGTCGGCAAACCGTGGGTATTGCGAGGTTCGACTACTCAGCTCACGCGGTTACGTTCAGGTCAATCTCCTGCGGTTGAGAAGCCTTCACCTGACAGAAAATCGCTTGATAGAGAACTGCCTGCCAAACCCACCAGCCTGAAACCAGCGCACATTCCAGCGCAATTGGCTGCACCCGAAAAAAAGGGTCAAACAAACGACACTAATCTGGCGCGTGTAAAGTCCGGCTCCAGCGGTTTTTTTTTACGCAGGAAAAACTAGCGAGGAGAAGTAGTGGACGCTGGCGATCAGAATTTGGCAGTGAACTGCGTTACTTTCAGAATACCGGCATTAACCAACTCAATCAGGAATATCTCTCTCTGGTTTTCCAGACTGAATACTTCAAGTCCTGGAATGACGGTGATGACCTGTTTGCCTTCGTTCCGTTTTTTCGCTGGGATGCCGAGGACCCGGACCGAACTCACTTCGATATTCGAGAGCTTACCTGGGTGCATGTGGCGGACTCATGGGAGTTGCGTACCGGCATTCGCAAGGTGTTCTGGGGCGTCACTGAATCCCAGCACCTGGTCGACATCATCAACCAGACTGACAACGTCGAAAATCCGGATGGCGAGGAAAAACTGGGTCAGCCCATGATTAACCTGTCTTTTCTGCAGGACTGGGGCGTACTGGACTTGTTTGTACTACCTGGTTTTCGTGAAAGGAGCTTTGCGGGCATTGGCGGAAGGCCACGATTGCCGTTTCTGGTGGATGAAGATGCCGCCGTGTTTGAATCCACCGCCGGACGGAAGCGAACGGATTTTGCGATACGCTGGGTGCAAAGTTTTGGCGAACTGGAACTGGGACTGTCACATTTCTCAGGCACTTCCCGGGACCCGCAATTCAACCTGCGGTTGATCACGAACCCAAACGGTGAGCCTGTGGACGCAGAACTGGTGCCTGTCTATCACCTGATCAACCAGACGGGTATTGACCTGCAGTATTTTATTGGTGACTGGAGCTGGAAACTGGAAGCGATTTCCCGAACGGGACAAGGCGCACGATATACTGGTGTGACGATTGGCTTCGAGAAAACGTTCGTCAGCGCACTGGGTGGCCGGGGTGACCTGGGTATTATCACAGAGTATCTTTTCGATGACCGCGGAAATGCTGCACAGGTGATCGGCGAAGATGATATCGCCCTGGGCTTACGCTATGCTTTTAACAATGCGGCAAATACCACGGCGCTCATTGTTGCCCTGGTCGATGTTGATACGCGGGAATATCTGGTGACCCTGGAGGCGAGTAGTCGTTTGGCTGCCAACTGGAAAATAGTTGTTGAGGCTTCGATTTTTGGCAATTCGCCACGGGTATCCCGAAATCTCGCCGGGTACCTGCAGACACTGGCTGACCCGGATACGGAACTCGCGTTTTTTCAGGACGAGGACTTTTTGAAAATAGAGCTAACCAGGTATTTTTGATGGATGAAGTCAGCAAAATGACAGACCAGGTTCTGGAATCTGTTACCCACCCGACGGTTCTGCTGGTCTTTGGCATTGTACTGTTGACCCTGATCGGCAATTATCTCGCCCGGAAGGTGTTTGATAACCTGGAATCGAAAGTCGAGACAACCAGGACGGTCTGGGACGATGCTTTGCTGAATTCGATTCGGACCCCATCCTCCTGGCTGATATGGGTGCTGGGTGTTTCCTGGGCGGCGAAAGTTATTTCCAGCGAAGCCAGTACCGGCCTCGGTGAAATTATTGATCCAGTTCGTTATATCGCAGTGGTTGGTCTGCTGGCACTGTTCCTGACGAAATTCGTGCGTGAAGTCGAACAGGCATTGATTACCGATGGCACCGATATAACAACGGCGACTGCGGTCGGCAAGCTGGTGCGAGCCTCAATTATCATTACCGCTGGATTATCGGTATTGCAGACGCTTGGTGTCAGCATATCGGGCATTCTGGCTTTTGGTGGCATTGGTGGCATAGCGGTTGGTTTCGCTGCGAAAGACCTGCTGGCAAATTTTTTTGGCGGACTGATGATTTATCTTGATCGTCCGTTTGCCGTGGGTGACTGGGTTCGCAGCCCTGACCGGGACATCGAAGGGACCGTTGAGGATATCGGGTGGCGGCTGACCCTGATTCGTACTTTTGATCAGCGGCCGTTGTATGTGCCGAACTCCGTTTTCGCCACCATCTCGCTTGAAAATCCGTCGCGGATGCGCAATCGTCGAATCTATGAAAAAGTCGGGATACGTTATTCGGACGCGGCGAAGATTGCTGTCATTGTCGACGATGTACGAACCATGTTGCAGGAACATCCCGACATTGATCAGGACAGGACGATGATTGTTAATTTCAATGCTTTTGCGTCGTCGAGCCTGGACTTCTTTATTTACACATTTACCAGAACTACGAACTGGGTTGAGTTCCACGGCGTGAAGGAGAAGGTGATGCTGGAGGTGATTCGTATCGTCGAATCTCACGATGCAGAATTTGCTTTCCCCACATCGACAATCCATCTCGAATCTGAATAACGCTTTTTGTTTCGGAGTGCGAAAAACAACCTCTGGCAGCGATTTTGTGAAAGCAATGTGCGTGAGTCAGCTAAAAGGTCGATGTAATGGAATGAGCGGTTGCTTCTCCAACATTCTGATTCTGGGCAATTGAGGATTTCTTGAGTTAGACTAACTGCCAATTAAAATCTCGAATCTTCCAGGATTAAGCTATGGCGAATTTACTTTTTTATGAGAACCCTGTCGCACTGAGCAAGGTCGACCATAAAAATACCCGGATCAAGCCACTGCAGAACAATTATCGATTCGCTGCAAAAACCAATTCCGTCATCCTGGCGGGTGTTGAATTCACCGAGGCGGCCAAAGAATACCCGGTTGTGTTCACCCAGTCAGGCGACCACGTGGTTCCGGTGGCACTGTTAGGTTTGCGTAACGAGGAAAATTTGTATATCAAAGCCGATGGTACCTGGGATGCGAAGTATGTGCCTGCATTTGTTCGCAGGTACCCATTTGTGCTTGCCGACACCGGGGAGGGCGACCAGCGGGTCGTCTGCATTGACTCCGATTTTAGCGGTTTCAGCGAAACGGAAGGTGAACCCTTGTTTGAGGGAGACCAGCCTACACCCGTGCTGCAACAGGCCCTGGACTTTCTGGATGAGTACCAGAAACAATATGCAAGAACAGAGAGATTTGTCCAGCGGCTTCGGGATAACGATCTGCTCATGTCCCTGAACGCCAAAGTCGACATGGTCGACGGTGCCCAATATGCACTGACCGGGTTGATGGCCGTCGATGAAAAAAAACTGCTACAACTGGATGACGCTGTCGCGCTTGAGTTCTTTAAGTCAGGAGAGTTAGCCTGGGTTTATTGCCATCTGATGTCACTGGGCACGATGGGCAGTATGGTCGAGCGAATCGCCAGGCTGACCAAGGCGGTGAAACCTGAAGTCAAACAGCCAGAGAGCCCTGCGGCAAAAACTGCCGGAAACGCATCGGCCGGGAAAGCCGCAGCGACGGCTGCCGCAGCAACGGCTGCCGCACCTAAACCAAAAGCAGGCGGCGCGACGACTGCGACGAAATCCAATCCTGCGAAGAAACCGGGTCAGGAAAACAGCAAATAGTACAACCGCGTTGTGGATTGCCTCACCGGGTCTGCGCTACTCAGCGGTGGTGTCGGTATCGTGACTGAACTCGTCAATTCTAACGAGTATGCCGAAATAGGGATGGTCGATAAAATGCAGGACCGAACTGCGCATGCGCCTTGCATGTCGCAATGACAGCGTTTGGATGGGCACGTAAGCATCGCGGTTCTGTGCCAGAGTAATCAGCTCAGGATAATTCGAAGCTGTGAGTGGCAGTGTTTCATTCGGTAACACGCGCATGAACTGCGCCTCGGTCTGTGTCGATTCGAATTGCGTAAACCAGAGGTCCGCCTGAAGATGCAGGAACCGCGTCCTGCTAAACGACAGTGTGCCATCTACCTCAAAATGGTCATCAAAATGGTCTCCAGCCTGTATCAGAATCGGTGTTGGCTTTACGGATAACGGCTGCAGCCATGCCTGGTGCATGAGCACATCATATCTTGATGACCTTCGGAGACTGCGGGCGAGATCTGACATATTCTGATCATTCGCTTCAAGTTGTCGGAATGCCTGGGGTTGTGGTGTGTTGAATGCCTGATCAATTCGGGTGAGTGTGCTTAACTCATCCACCCTCCGCTGTGCTTCCTGGCTGGCAGTGAAATCGGCAGTTAATTCAGAGTCCAGCCGGATACCTTCAGGATCGACATTATCCGGACTGCCAGGAATGGATTGGTCGTAGCCAGGCTGGTTGTTATCATCGATGGTGGCAGAGGCGCCGGCCGATTCATTCGGATCGGCATCCACACGAATCAGGTCGCGATTGAGTTGATCGTTCGCCCGATTTTCGAATAAAAAACTGGCATCGGTGCTCATCGCACCTGCCGGCTCCTTAAGGATACCGTTGCTCTGTTCCAGGACGGCCAATTGAGCGAGATTATACGGAGTCAGGCTCGCATCATCGAACGGTGAAATGGCGACCATATCCGTTGGATAGCGAGCGGATTCCGGCAACCACATTTCATTGCCGATTTCTGGCCGCTTCTGCTTGAAAATAATGAGCTCTATTCGGTACCAGTTACTGAAATCAGTTGCTGATTGCGCGCTGGCGTGTCCGGTGTGTATAAGCGATGCCAGTGCCAGCAACAAGGCAGGCCTCGTCAATTCTTGATACTTAGCTGGCAATGGCGACCTGCCGTTTTTCCAGCCGTTCCAGTAATCGTTCAATTTTCGTAAACCTTGTGTCGGGTTTTTCCATTTTTTCCTCAAAGGAAAGCTGGTTGGCTGTGGTCAGTTTATAACGATGCGGTTCAGATTGAACCAGATCTACCACGGCACCAATATCTATACTGGTATCCTGATCGAATTCCAATTTGCCGCCGTTGTCCCCGGCATCTATTTTCTTGATTCCCAGATTCTCCGCGCGCAATTTTAGACCCGTGACCCGGAATAAAGTTTTACTTGATTCTGGTAGCAAGCCGAAGCGATCAATCATTTCCACCTGTAATTCCCGTAACTGATCGTTGTTACGGGCATTGGATATGCGTTTATATAAAACCAGGCGGGTATGGACGTCCGGCAGGTAGTCCGAGGGAATCAGGGCTGGTAGTCTCAGGTTGACCTCAGTGCCTTCTCTTAGTGGGCGGTCCAGGTTGGGAGTCTTGCCTTCCCGAATGGCCGTCACGGCACGGTCGAGCATCTCCATATACAATGAGTAACCAATTGTCGTAAGGTTTCCGGTCTGTTCATCCCCAAGCAGTTCACCGGCGCCGCGAATCTCCAGATCGTGGGTAGCAAGAATAAATCCGGCGCCCAGATCCTCCGCTTCCGAAATAGCCTGCAGGCGTTTCTGGGCATCGGTTGTCATCACCTTTGGATGTGGTGTGAGCAGGTAAGCGTAAGCCTGATGGTGAGAACGTCCGACGCGTCCACGCAGCTGGTGAATTTGAGCGAGACCGAATTTGTCAGCGCGATCAATGATGATGGTATTAGCATTAGGGATATCAATTCCCGTTTCGATGATGGTTGTGCATACCAACACGTTGATACGTTTGTGATAAAAATCTGACATCACCTGTTCGAGTTCACGTTCCCGCATTTGGCCATGACCGATACCGAGACGTGCCTCAGGAACAAGTTGTTGGAGTCTGTCAGCCGTGTTCTCGATAGTTTTGACTTCATTGTGCAGATAATAAACCTGACCACCACGCAAAAGTTCGCGCTGCACGGCTTCCTTGATAAGACCCTCGTTGTGCTGGCGGACGAAGGTGTTGATTGAAAGCCGTCTCAAAGGTGGTGTGGCGATAATGGTCAGATCACGCATGCCTGAAATTGCCATATTCAAGGTTCGCGGAATCGGTGTCGCAGTCAGTGTCAGGATGTCGACTTCGGCTCGCAGGGATTTCAGTTTTTCTTTTTGTCGCACACCGAACCGGTGCTCTTCGTCGATGATCAACAAGCCCAGGTTTTTGAACACGATACCGTCCTGGAGTAGTGCGTGGGTACCGATGACGATATCAATCAGGCCGGCTTTCATCCTGGTGACAACTTCCTGTTGCTCCTTTTTTGTCTTGAATCGGGAAATCGAATCTATGTTGATAGGCCAACTGGCGAATCGGTCCTTGAACGTCTCGTTGTGTTGCTGTGCCAGTAACGTCGTTGGTACGAGGATGGCGACCTGCTTGCCAGCCTGTACGGCGATGAAGGCGGCACGCATTGCGACCTCAGTTTTACCGAAGCCGACATCGCCACAAATCAGGCGATCCATCGCTTTTTTCTGGACCATATCTGAGATTACATTTTCTATGGCGGTTTCCTGATCGACAGTTTCCTCAAATGGAAATTCAGCGGCGAATCTGGAATAGGCTTCATCCGGGTTGGGGTACGCGAATCCGGGTTTCGCCTCTCGCCTGGCGTAAATGTTGAGCAGTTCTGCTGCCACATCGTGAATCTGTTCGGCAGCCCGACGTTTCGCCTTTTGCCAGACATCGCCGCCGAGCCTGTGCAACGGCGCCAGAGCTTCCTCACTCCCGGTGTATCGGGAGATCAGGTGCAATGACGCGACCGGCACATACAACCGGGCGTCGTCCTGATAGCCAAGGGTCAAAAATTCATTTTGTTGCTGGTCGATCTCCAGGGTTTCCAGACCCAGGTAGCGCCCGACGCCATGATCCATATGAACGACCGGGGAGCCGATGGTCAATTCGGTCAGACTGCGCACCACCATTTCGGCCGCGTTGTCGCGTTCCCGTTCGCGGCGTCTTTTTTGCAACACACGCTCGCCAAAAAGCTGCTGCTCGGTGAGTAGCACACAGCCTGAAGTCTGGTCGTAGAAGCCGCGCTCAATCGGTGCTACGGCAAGGTACAGTGCATGCTCATCATCCAGCAGGAAGCTGTTCCAGTCCCCGACGATTTCGGGGGTCAGCTGATTTTTTCGCAGGAGTTCATCGACTATCTCGCGCCGGCCGTTGGTCTCGGCAGCGATGAGCACTTTTCTGTTACCTGGTTTGAGGAAATCAGCCAGCTTCGCCAACGGATGATTACCTCGATCGTTGACCGTCAGGTCTGGCAATTGCTGAAACTCGAAATCGAAGTGGTTGTTCGCATCGACTCGCGCGCGCCGAAGGTCGATTCGGGGATAGCTTTTTAACCGGGCGTAAAACTCATCCGGGGAAGACAGAATCTCAGCCGGTGCCAGTATCGGGCGTTCAATATCATGACCGAGGCTGTCAAATCGAGCGTTCGCGGTCTGCCAGTATTGACGCAGGGTTGTTTCGATATCTTCAGTGAAAACCAGAATATCAGCAGGCAGGTAGTCAAACAGGCTTTCCAGTTGATCAAAAAACAGCGGCAGATAATATTCGATCCCGGGTGGGCTATGGCCCTGGGATACGTCCTGGTAGATAGTGCAATTGCGAGGATTCACCTGAAAGTGCTGGTGCCAGTTATCCTTGAAGGTATTAATGGCGTCTGCTGACAGGGGGAATTCCCGGGCAGGTAACAGGCGAATCTCGTTGACTTTTTCGGAGGAAAGTTGCGTTTCCGGATCAAAAGAGCGCAGCGACTCAATTTCATCGTCAAACAAATCGATGCGATAAGGGTGATCAGAGCCCATTGGGAAGATGTCCATAATCGACCCGCGCACGGCGAATTCGCCGTGTTCGAATACGGTATCTACGCAGCGATAGGCGTTCGCCTGCAACTGCTGCCGCATTCGGGTGATATCAAATTTCTGACCGACGTCGAGAATCAGACTGCTTCCGAGTGAGAAACTACGCGGTGACAGCTTCTGCATAATGGTATTGGCTGGCACCACCACAACCCCCCGGGAAACACCTGGCAGTGTATTCAGAACCGCAAGCCGCGAGGAGATAATGTCCTGGTGAGGTGAAAAACTGTCGTAGACCAGCGTTTCCCAATCCGGAAATCCATAAATAGGCACGTTTTTATCGGCAGAATCGGAAGCACTGTTCAGGAAGAATTGTAGTTCGTTGTGTATCTGTTCCGCTGACTGGGTATCTTCAGCGATCACCAGGCACATGGAAACACCGGATTGCAGCGCGCGCGTTACCGCAAGCGAGGTCGCCGAGCCCGGTAGGTTATCCCAACGGCGGCGGTCCCCGGGGCGGGATGGCAGCATCTCAGGGGTTATCGAAAGTGGGGGCATGTCAGGGCATGGGTGTTGGGAAGGAGGGAAAGGTTACAATGTTACGCGCATATCGCAAGTATTTATGGGCAAGCGTTTGCTCACCACCTGGATGATGGAGTCCATGTTACGACTCATTACCGTCAGCTTCATTTTTCTTGCCGGTGTTACGGTTGGCTGGGTCGTCCATGACTGGCAGATTGAATCCGGTGCCAGAACATTATTAGCCGGAAAATCAACCGAGCATCCTCCTCATGAATCCCAGGTTTCCGGGGTAGCTGATACCGATACGAACTCCGCGCTTTTTAAGCGCGGCGACATCCCCGCAGTGGTGAACCAGAGTGCCGGAGATCCATCGGTGATTACTGCGCTCATCGGTGACACCGTCAGCCCGGATGCCAGCGAACTGCTGCGAGGTTTTATGGCCCGTTACGGCAAGTCGATTCGCCACATGATCCTGCTTGCGCGGATCGAAAGCGAGCTTGGCAGCCATCAAAGCGCCCTGTCGGTGATCATAGAGGCGGACCTGCTGGCAAAAACCCCGACTCAACAGGCATTGATTACCAGCCTGCTGGCGGCGATTGTCGACGCCTATGCGCGATCGCTGCTAGCGACGAATAGTTTCGATGCAGTGGATCAACTTTATGAACGAATCACGTTTGCGATGCCCGAACAGGCCCAGTTTTTTCTGAAACTGGGGCAGCTGAGAATCAGCCTGGGAAACTACGATGAGGCACTCGCGCCGCTGTCCCAGATAGAAAATCACGCCCGGTATGGTGCCCTTGCCCGGGAACTGATCGACCAGGGTGAAGTACAGGAACCGCTGGAGCACCTGGAGGTATTGCCCCTTGAAAGCAACGGCAGCCAGTTTGTTGTTGAGGCCACAATCGACCGGCAGCACAGGGTCCGCTTACTGGTTGATACGGGAGCTGCTATGACAGTGCTGGATGATCGGGTTTTCCAGAGGCTGGGCTACAATCTCGAGGGAAAACCCCGGGGGCTGTTTTCGACCGCCAATGGAGTGGTTGAGGCTCCGATAGTATCTGTCGGCCATCTCGCCCTTGGACGGGCCGGCATTGGGCCCATGCCAGTTGGGGCGCTCCACCTTTCGATCCCGGATAATGTCGAAGGATTACTCGGGATGAACTTTCTTCGTCACTACAATTTCCGCATTGACAGTGAGTCCTCGGAACTACTGCTGGAATCCACTCGCTAACAGTTCCGCCTCACAAAAGGATAGCAGCGGATGACTTTCGTGATTGCCAATCCTGCAGCAAAAATTGATAATAGCGACTATTCTGCAAAGGTGGATATTGTTGTCCGCCTTGATCGATAACGAGAGGAGTCGAATGTGGCACGTCCTGGACTTGAAGGTGTATTCGCCGACTGGAAACAAAGAGAAGCTCTGGCTGAAGGCATGATCCCAATGATTGGCGGTCTGTACCGTAGAAATGTCGCTATCTATATTCACGGCACACCTTTGTACAACCAGTCTGTGATCGAATTGATGAAGGCACACCGAGCGGTTCGGCAGATCGAGCAAAATGAGATGTCGGAGTTTGAAACCCATCCGCTGCTCAGCATCCTGTGCAGCCTGGATCTGGGGCCGGCACATATCGATATTGGGAAGTTGACCAGTGCGTTTATGGCTGACAGTGAGGGCCTCTCGATGGCGGACTATGTCCAGCGGGAGTGCAAAGATATTATTCACAATCCAAACACGGTCACACATGATCCTGTGGATGTCGTGGTGTATGGCTTCGGACGGATTGGACGGCTGATGATGCGCCTGCTGGTCGAAAAAACCGGGGGTGGCCATAATCTGCTAGCCAAGGCGGTTGTTCTTCGACCACCCAAAGATATCATCGTAGACCTGAATAAACGGGCGAGTCTGTTACGACGTGATTCCATTCACGGCACGTTTAAAGGCACGATCCGGGTTGACGAGGAAAATCATGTGCTGATCTGCAACGGCAATGTGATTAAATTTATTTATGCATCTGATCCGGCGGAAATTGATTACACACTCTACGGTATTGACCGCGCGCTGATCATCGACAGCACTGGTGCCTGGCGAGACCGGGCTGGATTGGAACAACATCTAAAAGCGAAAGGTGCTGCAAAGGTTTTGCTGACGACTTCAGGGAAGGGCGATGTTAAAAATATCGTGTCCGGTGTGAATTCAGACCAGATTCTTGCGGAAGACACGATTATCGCCGCGGCATCCTGCACTACTAACGCCATCGTTCCCGTGCTGAAAGCAATGAATGATCATTTCGGTATCGTTCGTGGCCACATGGAAACTGTACACGCCTATACCGATGACCAGAATTTGCATGACAACATTCATTCAAAAGAACGGCGTGGTCGAAGCGCACCGCTTAACATGGTCCTCACGGAATCCAATGCCACCAGCTCCGTTGGCAAACTACTGCCGGAACTCGCGGGTAAACTGACCGGTAATTCTATTCGTGTGCCAGTACCTAATGTGTCGATGGCGATTTTGAACTTGACGCTCGAAAAGGAGAGCACGGTCGAGGAAGTCAATGGATACATGCGGCATGTGTCGTTGCATTCAGCCATGGATCGTCAGATTGAGTACACGGTATCAAACGAGGTCGTCTCTACCGACTTTATCGGTAATCGTCACGCCGGAATCATCGATTCACATGCGACGATAGTGCAGGGTACCCAGGTCATTTTGTATGTCTGGTACGACAACGAATTCGGATACAGCTGCCAGGTAATGCGTGTGGGCCAGAAGATGGCGGGTGTCAAATATCCAAAAGTCCCGGACCAGCCCGTCACCGATTCTCATGCTGCCCTTGAACTTAAGGCCACTGTCGCAACAGCGTGAACAGCCCCTGTTAACCGCCTTCTGACGAGTCGGTGGTTCCTTGAATTGGCGGCGAAGTCTCAAACGGTAGTGGATATATCACTGGTATCAAATTATAATTGCGGCGATTTTCAAGGGCCAGACCCGTGCCATGACGTTCTGCTTTTTTGTTTTCCAGATCGCCTGGCTAATGCCAGCACTCGATTGGCAAACTAAAGAATCTGCATAAAGAGACTTTGAATCTAAATCTCCCCATGGATTGCTGTCAGGAAGGCGATGATTAGGATAAAACGCGGGCTCGATTTGCCCATTTCCGGTGCGCCGGAACAAAAAATCGAGACTGGTGGACTGGTGAAGACCGTAGCGCTGATAGGTTCTGACTATCCGGGTCTGAAACCAACCATGGAAGTGACGGTGGGTGACAGGGTTAAGGCAGGTGATCTTGTTTTCTCTGATAAAAAGACGCCCGGCATTAAATTTACCGCACCGGCTTCAGGTACCGTTTCTGCTATCAACCGAGGTGCCAAGCGCGTTTTTCAATCCCTGGCGATCGACGTTGTCGAAGATGAATCCCGTGAACCTTTATTTGGCGGTCACAATGCTGCGGACATTGTCGCCTTATCTCGTGAAGCAGTCGTCGAGCGACTGGTTGATTCAGGTCTCTGGACCAGTATCAGGACGCGACCGTACAGCAAGGTACCCGATGTCGATTCAGTACCGCACTCGATTTTTATCAGCGCCATGGATAGTCGTCCATTAAGTGCGGACCCGCAATTGTTCATCGCGGAGCAAATTGATGCATTTCTTGCCGGTATCGACGTTCTATCTCGACTGACCGAAGGACCAGTCTATGTGTGCAGCGATGCTTCCGCTTCGCTCCCGCAGAGTGTAAACAGCCGCGTAGCGCACGAACAGTTCTCTGGTCCTCACCCGGCAGGATTGCCGGGGACACACATTCATTTCCTTGATCCCGTCGGTAGCAACAAAACAGTCTGGTACGCGGGTTATCAGGATGTCATCGCCATGGGTCATCTGTTCTTATCCGGTACACTTTTTTTTGAGCGGATTGTCGCCTTAGCGGGTCCGGAAGTAACTGCGCCGCGTTTGCTGCGCACGCGCGTCGGGGCGAGCATCGATGAACTCGTTTCTGGTGAAATCAAATCGAGTGGCGGATATCGGCAGATCAGCGGTTCAGTCCTGGATGGACGAACGGCCTCAGGACCAAACGCTTATTTAGGCAGATTCCATAATCAAATTTCGATACTACATGAGGGCACCGAGCGAGAATTGTTTGGTTTCGTGATGCCGGGATTCAATAAATTTTCTCTGACCCGACTGTTCGCTTCCAGTGTTCTTGGCAACACTAAGTTTGATCTGACGACAAGCACGGGAGGCAGCGAGCGAGCCATGGTGCCGCTCGGTACCTATGAGGAAGTGATGCCCCTGGATATTCTTCCGACCCAGTTGCTGAGAGCACTTCTGGTCAGCGACTTCGAGAGCTCAATAGACCTTGGATGTCTTGAACTTGATGAAGAAGATTTGGCACTGTGTACCTTCGCCTGCCCCGGAAAATATGAGTATGGCCCATACTTGAGGCAGATGCTGACCCGCATAGAGGCTGAGAACTAAGTATGGATTTCCTTAGAAATTTTATGGACAAAATCGAGCCGCATTTTGAATCAGGCGGACGATTCGAAAATTACTACATCCTGTATGAAATGGTGGACACCATTTTCTATACCCCGGGGGAGGTAACCACGAGTTCCCCCCATGTACGCGATGCAGTTGATCTGAAGCGCGTGATGAGCACTGTCTGGTTGTGCGCCTTTTTCCCTATGTTCGCTGGTATGTACTTTACCGGCCTGCAGGCCAACGTCGCCATGGACCAGATGGGCATTGAAAGCCTGGCCGGGTGGCGAGGCTGGATGGTCGAATTGCTGGCTGGATACGATGCTGGCAACTGGTGGCATTGTCTGGTCTATGGGGCTGTATTTTATGTGCCGATTTATGTGGTGACATTTGCCGTTGGGGCTTTCTGGGAGATTCTGTTTGCGCTGAAACGCGGCCACGAGGTTAACGAGGGCTTTTTTGTAACAAGCATACTGTTTTCATTGATTGTGCCTGCATCCATTCC
>JAJFKA010000095.1 GCA_021773555.1 Gammaproteobacteria bacterium | reverse complement strand
GCCTACTTTATCTCAACGATCGAGAGGATGTTGCCGCTATTGTCGGTGACATGGGTCATGATTCCGCCCCAGGGCTGATTCTCCGGTGGACCGGTAAACTGTACCTGGGCTTTGAGGCTTTCGTAAAATTCCAGGATATTGGGTACTTCGAGACTAAATCCAAGGTAGCGACCAGCCTCAAACTCGCCAGCTTCGGTCGGCTCCAGCAGCACCGAAACATTCTCCAGAACAAAACCGATAAAGCCCTGATCAGTATCTCCGAAGGTCTTACCGCTTCCAAAGAGTTGTGAATAGAACGCCTCAGCGTCGTTCATATTGACGCAGGGAATTCGGATGGTGTGAATGCGCATTCTGTTCTCCCAATGCTCGGTTTCAGTTTAATAAGCGTGCAGCCGTCCAGGTCAGATTCCTGTTATCCGTCTCCGGATTCAAAGGGATGCTCCCGCTGCCGGTCAACACCGTCCTCAGCCGGACTGATGTAGAGGATGTTCACATGATCTGAGGCTGTAAGCTGATGCCATTTCCCTCGAGGAACAATGAATAACGAGCCTGTCGTTAGCGGCTCGATTGAGGATTCACCCGAATCGCTCAATATCTCTAGTTGAACCTCACCATCTGTCACATAGAGCAGTTCATCGCCGTTGTTGTGTTTCTCCCAGGGTGACGAACCTGGTACATACCTGCCGATACCGACCGCGCGTTCATCGAAATGTCCAAGAGATTTGTTCGAACGCTCGCTCAGGGCGGAAAACGCATCTCGAATCGCGTTGATATCTTTCACGCTCATCGTGTGGCTCCCTCCGACGTAAGACAACCAGTTCGGCGACAGGGGAGCAGTATAAATATTAACTTATGCGTTCCATTCCGACTTTTAGGTGTGTGCATCATATTCCTCCATTACAGTTCCGTTTTAAGCAGTGTGATTCAGCGAGTGACGGAGTCATGTTTTTTCTCCAGTGCCCTTATCTCGCCAGCGGTCAACTCCTTCGACTGCGCACCGATCGGCCAGGAAATGCCTCGCATGAACTCATCGAGACCAGGCGGTGTTACCACCCAGATAAGGTGCATGTTTTCAGTGTCCGCCTCAATGCCGTGCCAGGTACCAGGCGGAATCCAGACAGTTGAATCCGGTTCTACCTTGATCGGTTCTCCTTCGAGAAGAAGCGTTCCATGGCCTTCCGAGATGTACAAGATTTCTTCAGTTCGCTCATGCTTGTGCACGAGGATTCGCGAACCAGTTGGCAACTCTTGCGTCCCCATTGCAAGTGACTTCGACCCGGTCTTCGGACTCACCTTGACGATGTTAATTCGATGCTGACGATCCGTCAGGACCTCGCCTTCGTTCCTCTTCAACACGTAGGGATCAGATTGGGTCACCGCAGGTGAAAGAAGCGATACAAAGATAACAACAATGGCTGGTTTCATTGGTTAATCCTCTTGATGGCGCCTGACTTAACCAAATCAGTCGACCACCGCGGCGGTCCGAAGTGTGCGGTTCGCACGGTTCGCAGTTCATACTATGCGACTGTCCGTTTCTTGCCAACCAGGACCGAACCCCGCTGCACCAGGACTGCGGATCCATCCTGGTTACTTAAGGTATCCTCAGATTCAACTATCCCGGCGTCTGGTCGGGATCTGGATTCTCTCTTCGAGATCACCACTCGTTCTAAAGTGAGTTTATCTTCCACTCTTGCGGGATTCGGAAGACGATACTCAGCGCCGAACATCGCTAGTATTGCCCAGGCCTCGAAGTCATGACACAACCTGTTGCTAATGCACAAACTTAGTACTCCAGGCGCCGTGAGCCCACCGTATATGGATGCTGCTGCGACCTCATCGTCCATGTGAAATTTGAATGGGTCCCATTGTCTGGCAAACGCTTTGATCTCTCCCGCTTCTAACAGGTAAGGGCCTGCCGAAAATTTGTCTTCAACCTCAATATCTTCAAAATAGAGCACCTCATTGCCTCCCTTATGGGTTGGTGCGAGCCGCCCCTGATCAAGTGGCCGCTTACCTGATCAGTTGTAGACTCACGTTATGCATCGCCGCTAGCCAGAAGTATTGCGTCAACGTATGCCCTGTATTCGGGCGAAAACCCGCTTCTGTTCTGGCGCCAAAACCATCGGAATGGCTCCCGTTCCAATTCGCTTCTGTAGAAGGCGTCCCAGCCGTTCCAAATGTTTTCTTCTATGGCCCCATTCCGAAAGGTGATGTAGGCGAACTCCCATGCATTAAAGGTATCCGCTACGAACGTGGATATTTGAATCAATTGAACGGGGGAGAGTTGTTCAAGGTGATTTTGGGCTAGCACAAACGTAGCGGCAAAGTCTGCGTCTCGTAACCAGGAGTTCTTATCCATATCCATGGCTACCAGCACCTGGTGATTGGCAACTTGCACCGCCGCTGTATTTTGCCTGACACCAAGACCGACATAGACTAAAGATACAACCACTGCGATCGCACCGATAATTTCCGCCAGCAACGCATAATTTTGTAGCTTTGTGCTCATGGCACTCCCGTTAAGACGACGGACGACAGATTGTCACACCACTGCGGGTGAAATTAAGTTAAACGTCTACTCCGAGGAGTGCAGATCAACCCGCTTCCGATCTAATAAAGGTTCTCTACCTCGTTCCGCTCGACACCTGCCTGCATATCTTCAACCGATAATGGCAGCTTGCCATGATCTTTCAATGCCTGGCCATAGGTTGGCAATCCTTCCACGGATTCCCATTTTTCAGGATTCCACAAGTTTGACCGGATCATGGATTTACCACAGTGGAACATGGCTTCTTCTACCCGAACGATGATTGCGAAATTGGGTAGTTTTCCATTGATGGACATGGTTGCCAATAAATCAGCGTCCTTCACGATTAACGCCTCACCACTAACCCGGACGACTTCTCGCCGGTTCGGTATGACGAACATCAGACCGATACGCGGATTCTCGAGTATGTTTGTAAAGGTGTCCGCCCGGTTGTTACCCAATCTATCCGGGATGGCTATGGTGTGTGGATCCAGTACCTTCCAGGACCCGGAAGGATCGCCTTTTGGAGCGACGTCAATCTGTCCTGATTTGTTGACGGTCGATAACACGACAAATGTCGACCGCTCGATCCATACACGGCAGTGTTCGTCAATATGATCGATACATTTAGTATCCTGGCTGTATAAGACATCGCCGAGGACCTCACGGATTTCAGCCTCTGTCGATACAATGTGCTTAGGCTCGTACATAGCATTTTTCCTTGAAGTTAGAGGCGATTTTACACGCGACAAATTGTATGTAAATTCAGTTCCAGCGCAGAGTGACCAGTCATGATCCCTCAATAAACTCGCAGAGCTTAGCTCCGGGCAGACATGTTATCAGGTGTGCAGCGGCCATTAGTTCATTTTCAACCAGGAAATGGACCCGTTCTACATTCTGAATGGTGAGTTCGGAATGAGCGCCTGGTCTGGATTGAGCACATAGATACCATGATAGTTGCTTAAGGCCACTTCGGATGGTGCAAGTCGATGGCGAATTGGCTATACGACGTTAGTTCATGGGTGTGCTGGTGGACGATTCAAATTGTCCTGCGAACAAGGCCGGTCGGTCTCCATCGTTCGCTGACCACTTAAGAAGCCTGCCTGTCCTGACACCGCCCCTGCCGCCAACATGAAAGACGATCAGGGTAGCGATCGAGGAAGTGTGGTAACGACAAACCGCAAAGGCTCATCACTTGATGCCGATGATCTTGTAAGTGCCCTCTGTTTTTAAGGTTACGGTAACGGAGGACAAGCTTTCGTTCTTCCAATACCACCCATGAGACCCGCTGAAAGATGCTGTCATTGAACCACGCACTTTGTTAGAAGTACTTACCGTGTAACTTTCAAAATAACCGCTTGTGTCGCCTTCAGGTTCGCCGTGAAAATCAAAGAAGAGTTCCTGCTCCGCCGAATCCCATGCGTACCGTATGGTGTTGCCTTCGGCGATATAAAACTTATACTCCAGCCCCTTCCCTCCAGGGACTTCGATAGCGACACTGTCCTCTCGAAACTCAGGGGCTTGCTCTAATAGGGAGTCTTGAACAGTTAGTACTTCAGCGCTTAGGGGAATGAGACCCAGAGTTTTTCCAATGTCCAGAGGATCAATGCCATACTCCATCGGTAGGATGGCGCTAATCAAAACTACAGCTGCCAAGATGCCGGAGATGGCGCTAGCCTTGATCAAGGTTTCTGTAGACTGGATAGTATGTTCCAATTCGTGTTCTTTTTTTGGCATCATTGTTTCCTAGATATTTACAAAGAAACCAGTCATTTGGTAACCGATTAGAATCATCCCACTGCTCATAAGAAGGGTATTGGCAGCTGTTGAAAATTGCATAAAACTGCGATGGCGGCGCCAGAAGCCAAGTGCCGTAAACACAACCGTCAAAGCCAGAAACTGGCCGAACTCTACCCCAACATTGAATGAGATGAGATTTTCGACCAGGCCTTCTTGCGGAACCTCGAACTCCTGTATTTTGGTTGCCAGACCGAATCCGTGAAACAGGCCAAAAATCAGGACTGCCAGTTTGGTACTGGGTTGATAGCCAAACAGGCGCTTGAATCCTCCTAGATTATCAAAGCCCTTGTAAACTATGGAGAAACCGATAATGGCGTCAATGATGTAAGCATTAAAAGCGATATTGTTTAGGACACCTCCCAGTAAAGTCAGACTGTGACCTATCGTAAAGAAAGTGACATACACCAAAACATCCCTGGGACGATAGAGGAAAAAGATCACACCAACCAGAAAAAGTAAATGATCATATCCCGTTACCATGTGCTTAGCACCGATATACAGGTAGGGAAAGATCGCCACGCCGTGATTCGCCAACAAAAACTGTTTGGTGCTGTCGTCAACGCCATGAGCCCAGATGCTGCCGGACAATCCACACAAGCAAATAAACAACAACGGTCGAGAGGTTATTCTTGTTATCGCACGAACACGGTAGTCTTTAACCCGATGGGTTTGCGCCTGTTCAGCTTGCATCACGGAGCCCCGAAGTTTCCGTTAAAATTCGCACCATGTAATTGGCCAGACGTGGTGATTTGAAGATAAAGCGTTTTGTCCTCGCTCGGGTTGTATAGAGTCACAATAATGTATCTTAGGCTCCGTTTGTGTATTTTGGCTTCCGACACGGTTCGCCAGCTTTTATCAAGCAGCACACTACTCATAGTGCCTGGGCGATCAATGATCATGCCGGTGTATTGAATTGCTCGGTCCATCGCCTGAGTTTCACTCAGAGGCTCATCATGATCAGCGTGGCTAAATGCCACATTTGGCATCAATAGCGACGAGCCGAATAAGAAAATGAAGGCGAATATTTTGACTATATGCATAGCAGTTTCCTCGTATTAAATTACTTATTGTTTCTGATTAAGGTGAGCCCTAAACGGGAGCGCACGAACGTCCTCTCGCTGTCCATGAACCAGTCGGTAGAGCGCGGGCAGTACAACGAGCGTCAGCATGGTTGATGAGATAATACCTCCGATCACAACGGTCGCGAGTGGTCGTTGCACTTCCGATCCGATTCCTGTGTTTAGTGCCATTGGAACAAAACCAAGTGAAGCTACGAGAGCTGTCATCAGTACTGGACGAAGTCGTGTCAAAGCTCCGTCAACGATGCTTTCATCCAAAGAATGTCCTTGAAGCCGGAGATCACGTATAAATGAGACCATTACCAGACCGTTAAGCACCGCAATGCCTGATAGTGCGATGAACCCCACCGCTGCAGAAATCGAGAATGGGATACCACGAATCAACAGCGCCACAACACCGCCAGTCAGAGCCAGTGGCACACCAGAAAATATGATCGCGGTATCTCGTATGGACCCCAATGCCATGACTAAGAGGCCCACGATGAGCAACAATGTGACAGGCACAACGATACTTAAACGCGTCGTTGCTGACTGAAGGTTTTGATAAGTCCCTCCATACTCGACCCAATAGCCCGGGGGTATCTCGACAGCTTGTGTAACTGCGCGCTGCACGTCGGTTACAAACGAGCCGAGGTCACGACCGCGAACATTGGCAGTAACCACCACGCGTCGCTTACCGTTTTCTCGGTTGATCTGGTTGTAGCCAATAACGAGTTCAGTTCGTGCGAGTTCGCCGAGCGGAACGAAATTCCCGCGGTCCAGGGGTACCGGCAAACTCAGTAAGGCATCCGGGTCGCTGCGAATCTGTTCAGGCAAACGTACGACAATATCGACACGTCGATCACCCTCGTAAAGCTGTCCTGCCAACGAGCCCCCGACGGCAGTAGCGACGAAACTTTGTAAGTCGTTGATGCTAACGCCGTAACGTGCAAGTGCTCTGCGGTTGGGCTCGATCGTCAATACTGGCAAGCCAGTTGCTTGCTCTACCGCGATGTCTGCCGCACCGGGAACTTGATTAATAACCGTTTCAATCGCATCGCCGAGAGCGATGAGCGTGTCAAAGTCATCGCCAAACACCTTCACGGCAAGTTCTGCTCGAACGCCTGCAATCAATTCGTTAAAGCGCATTTGAATCGGCTGCAAGAATTCATAGCGATTACCAGGTATCTGCATAACGCGATCTTCCAGTTCCGACACCAATACATCTTTCGGCTTGTTTGGGTCTGGCCATTCATGACGTGGTTTCAAAATGATAAAATTATCCGCAACACTCGGCGGCACCGCGTCGGTCGCGACTTCAGCTGTGCCAATCTTGGCAAACACGCGCTCAACTTCCGGTAATTTCGCGATCTCTGCCTCTAATTGCTCCTGCATCTTAACCGCCTGTTCCAGGGAGGTACCGGGAATTCGCAAGGCGTGCATCGCAATGTCACCCTCATCGAGATTCGGCACAAACTCAGTGCCCAGATTGGTTGCAAACCAACCACAGATGAATACCAGCGCCACCGCACAACTCACCACTAACCAGCGAAATCGTAGCGATATTGCCAATACAGGGCGATAAAGATAGAGCGCGCCACGAACCAGGGGGTTTTCCTTCTCCTTTACTGGTTTACTGAAAAGCAAAGCAACGCCAGCCGGTATAAATGTTACGGAGAGGATCATTGCGCATACAAGTGCAATGACTATGGTCGTTGCCATGGGGTGGAACATTTTTCCCTCAATTCCCGTTAACGCAAATATGGGGATGTAGACAGCGGTGATAATGAAAAGTCCAAACAGCGCAGGGCGGATAACTTCATGCGTCGCTTCATATACGATCGAAAGCCGGTCTGATAACATTGCGGTCGATTCACGTGACTGACTTAGTCGCCGTAGACAGTTATCGACAATGATCACGGCGCCATCCACAATCAGTCCGAAGTCCAGGGCACCTAAGCTCATCAGGTTTGCACTCACTTTTGAATGCACCATGCCTGAAACCGTCATGAGCATTGCGATCGGGATCACCGCGGCCGTCAACAACGCAGCCCGCACATTTCCGAGAAACAAGAACAAGACAACGATGACAAGCAGTGCGCCTTCGACAAGATTCGTCCGCACAGTTGACAGTGTTTTGTCGACAAGAGATGTTCTGTTGTAAACAGCAGTTGCGACAATGCCGGGAGGCAAACTGGCCTGTAATTCGTTCAGCTTCAACGCGACTGCGTTTGCAACTTCCCGGCTGTTTTCGCCAATGAGCATAAACACGGTACTCATGACCACTTCTTTACCGTTCTGGGTCGCCGCACCGGAACGAAGCTCGCGTCCCAGACCTACACTCGCTACATCTCGCACGTGGATCGGTACGCCTTGAATTGTCTTGACGACGATTGTTCCAAGTTCATCACTGCCCTTGGCTTGTCCAGGGACCCTCATCAGCCATTGGGCACCATTGTGCTCGATGAATCCCGCACCCTGGTTTGAATTGTTTTTCTCCACGGCCATTACCACATCCGTATATGTAAGGCCGTGAGCAAGTAGCTTTGCTGGGTCAGGCGCAATTAGGATCTCTTTTTTAAATCCGCCTATGGGATTGATCTCGGCAACTCCATGCACCCGTAAAAGCTGAGGGCGAATGATCCAATCGTGTACAGTGCGTAAATCAGTTGGTGTGACTGGAGAACCATCTGCATTGACAGCATCTGGGTCGGCATTCACCGTAAACATGAAAATCTCGCCAAGTCCGGTCGCGAGTGGTCCTAACCTCGGTTCGAGTGATCCGGGCAGTGAAGTCTTCGCTGCGTTCATTCTCTCAGCCACTTGCTGACGCGCAAAGTAAATATCAGTGCCCTCCTCGAATACGACGGTAATTTGAGAAAGGCTATAGCGCGATGTCGATCGCGTGTAGGCAAGCTGGGGTATCCCCGCCATGATGTTTTCGAGAGGAAAGGTTATTCGTTGTTCCACTTCCAAGGGCGTATAACCGGGAGCTTCGGTGTTCACTACGACTTGTATATTGGTAATGTCCGGCACTGCGTCTATCGGTAGGCGGGCAAAGTTCCAAAAGCCGAGCCCAACGAGAACTAAAACTGCGAAGAAGACAAGGCCACGTCGCTCGAGCGATGTTCTGATTACGTATTCGAGCATGTTCCCTCCTCAGTGATCGTGTGATGCGCCGGACTTTTCGATGTCTGCTTTGACCAGATAACTATTCGTCGTTACATAGCGTGCCCCTGCGTCCAAGCCCCCGAGAACCTCTACCCACTCAACATCTTGCCGACCAAGATCGAGCATCCGCACTTCGTATTCTTCGCCAATGAGCGAGTAGACTACGGTGAAGTCACGGAAGCTCTGCAACCCCGTGCGTTTCACAGCAAGCGGAACCTTATGTTCAGCAACCTGGATTTCGCCGGTAACATACATACCTGCAACGAGTGCCCCATCTGAATTGTCCAACACCACTCGCGCCAATACCGATTGGTTAGATTCTGTTGTGGTGTTTAAGCGTCTGATGACACCTTCACGTTGGAGGCCACCGGTCGCCAGATTCACTTTGACAGGCTGGCCTGTTTTAACGCGAGGCAGGTCTGCAGGGAAGACTGCTAGTTCCGCCCAGACGCTAGAGGTGTCCAAAATCCTAAACAGTTCACGTCCATTTGTTTGCTCGCCCGGATTTGCCGTTCGTGCTGTCACGACACCTGCTATTGGTGCAGAAAGTGAGTAGCCTGTCAGGCTCTGGTTACTTTCAACTTCGGCTAATTTTTGCCCGAGCTGAACTTTGTCACCGGCTGAAACTTCGACCGATCGAATAACACCATCAAAACGGGCACTGATAGTTCGTGCTTTCTCGCTATCCGGCACGACAAAACCATATACTTTTAACGCCTCAATTAAGGTTGCCGGGCCAGCAACTTCAGTTTCGAGACCAAACGCATCGGCAACTTCAGAACCAATCTGGGTTCTCCCTTCGAAATTGTCGTATTCCCACCGATGAACCTTTCCTAAATGATTTGCTTCAATCGTGACTACAAAAGAGTGGGGTTCATAGATCACCGTGTCTCCGCGTAGGAAGTCATCCTGGACAGTGAATCCTATTTCATCCTGGGTATCGCCCAGCCGCGTTAGTATCACCGTAACGTCGACATCATCTGGACGAATCGGCTCGCCTTCCTCGGTCAACCAGACACGAAATTGGGGTGGGACTCCGGTCTCAAAGATCGACAGCTCTAAAGCAAAACTGCCATCTGTCAGTAGACGCCCGCCATGAGAACCCTTGACCGGATCAGCCTCGGCAGCGTTGAAACTACTTGCGTGTTGACCAACACTAGAGGCAGGACCGTCGCATCCCACGAGCACGATGACCAAAGCCGTCAACAGGATTGAATGTATGTATTCCATGTTCATCTTCATTTTTCTACACCCAACGACGATATCGATGTCCCGGTAAGTCGTTCGATTTCTATTAAGCGTCTATGGGCATCAATGCTCGCTTCAACCAGTGCCGTATGTGCATCCAGTACCTCTTCCTGCACGATTTGAAACTCGAAGTATCCATAACGCCCGGTTGCATAGGCGCTCTGAGTTTCAACAAGAGCTTGTTCTACTCTGGGGATGACTTCCTCACGCATAGCCGTCGCGCGGTGTAGGCTATGCAACAATTCCTGATATAGGGCAAAAAGTTGGGTTTCGACATACACACGTGCAGCCGTTTGTTCGGCACTCGTCATCGCCAGTTTTGCTCGTGCTTCAGTTACGCTGCCCTGATTGCGGTTGCGTTTCGCGAGGGGAATCGTCACTCCAAGCACTAAGGCCTGGTCACCGCTTCTCTGAAACCGGCGCAATCCTGTATTAACCTGCCAGCTGGGTTTCGCCTCAGATTCAGCCATAGCCAATTCCGTTTCGCGCAATCGATGCTCACTGACGTAGCGTGCGAAGTCGGGGTTTTGCTCAACTCGAGCAAGTACATCTGAAAAACTCGCCAGCGTGGGTAGTTGAGAGATGTTTCCCTTTACGCTTTTAAAATCCGGCTGTGATTCACCCCACTGCGCAGCCAGGCGGTGATTTGAAGTTTTAGTTTCGTGCTCAATGTCTTCCCGGGCGAGCAGTACGCGAGCGAGTTGCGCTTCTGCGCGAGCTAGATCGGCAGATGGGGTTCGACCTGCATGAACGCGCTCGCCTATTACCGCAACTGTTTGCCTGGCCTGGTTAACGGCAGTTTGGGTTCTAACCAGGCGTTCTTGATTTGCCAGACAATTGAGAAACAGTCGAGCAGTTTCTGCGACCGCATCAAGCCGTTTTATCTCAGATTCAGACTCAATCAGGGATACACCAGCCGCCGCAACGGCTACTCGGCGATCGCGCTTCCCGCGCTCCAGCACCCAGCTGAGACTAAGCGTGGCCTCGAATTCATCGGCTTTGTTGAACTCGCCGGATCCAAGCACATTCTCGACCAGAACATCCAATTCCATGTTTGGACGAAGTTGCGACTGTATCAGTCGTCCTTGATGAGCTTCGAGTTGAAATCCAAATGCTAATAGATTTGGATTTCGCTCTAGCGTCCTGCCGATGGCGTCTTGTAGATTAATTACTGCAATTTCACTGGCTGTGGCCTGCACACACAGGACTGCGATACTGATCGTACGTAACAAATGCTGTTTACCGGTACATAGTTTGCCTGATATAGACATAAACTAGTTCTCCCTGCGTCTTTAGGACGCGTTATCCACGCATGCAAACTACAAGCAGTGAGAACCGCTCAAAGATGCAGACAAAAGTCGGATTAGAGAGGGGTGGGTGGAGCGCGAAGTGGAGGTCGCCAGCGCGCACAGCGCCGAACTCGAGATGGCGGTCTTGATGGCTTGAGAATGGGCTGGCAAAATTGCCAGCCGAGGAAGTTAGCCGCAATTGCCAATGCGATCATTACTGGAATCAACTTCGCCCAGATAACACCTAGTAGTTCAGGCAACGAGATATCGACTTCAGCGTTGTGGTCGTGAACGCTGCTAACTTCGTTGTGAGCGTGATGATTTTCAGGTGAGATCAGATGCTGATGAACCATGTGTACACCTGCATCGTTACCATTTTCGTCGACGTGAAAATGCATCCCGCTCAGTTGCATGGCCAGTAAGCAAAGACAAGATATGGTCAGGATTGAATTGGAAACGTATGGCATAGCGGGACTTTATCAAACTCCAAGATGCTTGAATACAACTCAACGACCGTCTGGATTCGTTCCGGGTACACACAGCACCAGTTACGTCCGCATTGATGGTTACTTGACTTTGTCAGCATACAAGGTCATAGACCGACAGTTATGTGCGTTCATCCACGAAAATGTGATCGAGATCAGGCCAGGACACTCGGGTACCAAGCCACCCTGCCTGCTGCACAACCTTTGATCATGGTAGCATCCGATTTTTCGCAAACGAAAACCAAAGGAATTGCGGATGTATTGGTCACATCGAATACAGAGGTTCCCTGGAATCGCCTACGGTCCCTTTCCGTTACGGGCACTTAAGCAGAAACTGGATGAGCTCGATGTTCACAATCGCTTGCTGGTCCTTAAGGGCGGGACTCACGGTGTTCAATGATGACGAGTATCCGCAGTCATTCGATACAATTTTTGACTTTCTCGATAACCAGTAACTGGCAGATGAACAGTTGCGTTTTATAAGGATTTGGAACATGAAAAAAATCATTCCCTCAGCAGTTTTGATAATGCTTCTCAGCAGTTGTACTGGTGGTGGCGATACGGTGGTATCCGGAATCGGTAATTCAGGAAACCATTTTGGCATGGATGCACCCGAAAAAATGCTCGCCCAGGCGTTTTCTGAAGCGGGTATTGTACCGATGGTGAGCGATGATGATCTGCTTGCGGCCTACGAACACATCCGCCAACAGGCGCTGGAAGGGGATATAGAATCCGCGCTGGTTTTGTATCATCTGGCCGCGAAGCAGCGTGCGCCAAAAGAAGAAGAGTAATCACGCGGTAGAAATGACATTCGACCCAGGCGATCGAACTGGGCCCTGAAAATCGGAGGATACATCATGGATTCCAGAATTGAACAGGACAGTTTCGGAGAGATTGCAGTGCCCGGGGATGCCTATTATGGCGCGCAGACGGCCAGGTCGCTCATTAACTTTGATATTGGTCTGGAAACCATGCCGCGGGAACTGATTCGTGCGTTCGGCATCCTGAAGAAAGCCTCCGCGCTGGTAAACGCCGATTTAGGTTTGCTGCCAGCGGAGGTTCGCGATTTGATTGTCCGGGCCGCGGATGAGGTGATCGACGGAAGCCTGGATGCTCATTTTCCACTACGGATTTGGCAAACCGGAAGCGGCACGCAGACCAACATGAACGCAAATGAAGTCATTGCAAATCGCGCAATTGAACTGGCCGGTGGCCAGCTGGGTAGCAAAGATCCCGTGCACCCCAATGATCACGTTAACATGGGTCAGTCCTCGAACGATACCTTTCCGACGGCAATGCACATTGCCGCGGTGGAACGAATTAACAGCTCGCTGCTTCCGGCGGTGTCAAATCTTGCGGCCACTTTCAAGCTGAAGTCGGATGAGTTCAGTGACATCATAAAAATCGGGCGAACGCATTTAATGGACGCCACACCGTTAACCCTGGGCCAGGAGTTCAGCGGTTATTCGACCCAGCTTGAATACGCGGTGGAGCGAATAAACAGTTGCCTGCCGCGCCTCAGCCAGATTGCCCTGGGCGGCACGGCAGTCGGCACTGGCTTGAATACTCATCCCCGGTTTGCCGTGTCAGTCGCCGCTAAAATTGCTGAGCTGATTGCGCTGCCGATTGTGTCTGCACCCAACAAATTCGAATCCCTGGCGGCACATGACGCAATCGTTGAAGCCAGCGGCGTGTTAAAAACAGTTGCCTGCTCACTCATGAAGATCGCCAATGATGTTCGTTTGCTGGCTTCGGGACCGCGGTGCGGGATTGGCGAGCTCATTTTGCCCGCCAACGAGCCGGGGAGTTCGATTATGCCGGGAAAAGTTAATCCGACTCAGGCCGAAGCAATAACCATGGTCGCCGCGCAGGTCATCGGTAACGATATGGCGATCAGTATCGGGGGTGCCTCCGGCCATTTTGAATTGAATGTTTTCAAACCGATGATGATCTTCAATCTGTTGCAATCGATCCGCCTGATGGCAGACGCCTGTCGCTCATTTAATGACCACTGCGTGGTAGGGATTGAGGCGAATC
>JAJFKA010000094.1 GCA_021773555.1 Gammaproteobacteria bacterium | reverse complement strand
AGTTACGAAAACCATCAGAGCTGGGTTCGAGAACCGCAAACGACTCAGCATCGGTTTGCGCCTCGGAGGCATCAGTACGGCCGGGATGAAATGGCACCATAATAGTATTTCCAGCGTTTGCTGCCGCTGATTCAATCGCTGCGCATCCAGCGAGAACGATCAGGTCTGCAAGCGAAACCTGCTTGTCACCGGTCTGTGCGCTATTGAAATCTGCCCGTATGGTTTCAAGCACTGGCATTATCTTCTGGAGTTCCTCAGGATTGTTCACCGCCCAATCCTTCTGCGGCGCTAATCGGATACGCGCGCCGTTGGCACCACCACGTTTATCGGTGCCGCGGAATGTAGACGCGGATGCCCAGGCCGTAGATACCAGCTGAGCAATAGATAGTCCGGAGCCAAATATCCTGGTCTTGAGACACGCAATATCCTGGTCATTGATCAACTCGTGGGCAACCGTGGGCACCGGGTCCTGCCAGAGCTGCGTCTCGGCAGGAACCAGGGTTCCCAGATATCGCGATACCGGACCCATGTCGCGATGCGTCAGCTTGAACCAGGCCCTGGCAAACGATTCTGCAAACGCTTGCGGATTCTCGTGAAAATGTTTCGCAATGGGCGCATAGATCGGGTCTACCTTCAGAGCGAGGTCAGTTGTCGCCATCATCGGGGCATGCCGCTTAGAGGAATCATGGGCATCAGCAACTGTACCGTCTGCCGACCTTTCGACCGGTGCCCACTGTATTGCACCGGCGGGGCTCTTAACCTGCTCCCATTCATAGCCGAAAAGATTATCGAAATAGTTGTTATCCCATTGAACCGGGTTCGTCGTCCATGCCCCTTCAAGGCCACTGGTGATGGTGTCCCCCGCGTTACCCGCGCCGAGCGTATTTTTCCAGCCAAGCCCCTGATCCTCGATCGCGGCACCTTCCGGTTCAGGACCCACATATTCGTCCGGATTCGCTGCACCATGACACTTGCCAAAGGTATGACCACCGGCGATGAGGGCCACCGTTTCTTCGTCGTTCATGGCCATTCGGGCAAACGTTTCCCGAATGTCCTTCGCTGACGCCAGCGGGTCGGGAACACCATTCGGACCCTCAGGGTTAACGTAGATCAAACCCATCTGTACCGCACCCAGGGGATTTTCCAGGTCTCTGTCACCAGAGTATCGCTCATCAGCAAGCCACTCACCCTCCGGGCCCCAGTAGATATCCTCATCAGGCGACCAGACGTCTTGCCGCCCGCCTGCAAACCCAAAGGTCTTAAATCCCATCGATTCCAGCGCGCAATTTCCTGTAAAAACCATGAGATCCGCCCAAGAAATTTTTCTGCCGTACTTTTGTTTGATCGGCCAAAGCAGCCGGCGAGCCTTGTCGAGGTTCGCGTTGTCTGGCCAACTGTTCAGGGGTGCAAAACGCAAGGTACCCGCCCCTGCTCCACCACGACCGTCTCCGATTCGATAGGTACCTGCACTGTGCCAGGCCATTCGAATAAAAAGTGGCCCATAGTGGCCATAGTCCGCCGGCCACCAGTCCTGTGACGTGGTCATTAACGCAAAGAGGTCTTTCTTCATTTCATCCAGATCGATCTTTTTAAACTCCTGCGCGTATTCGAAAGCTTCGCCCATCGGATTGGAACGTGGATCGTGCTGGTGAAGGATCTTTAAATTTAACTGTTCTGGCCACCAGTGCTGGTTTGACCCTGTGCCAACCGCAGTAGGTTGGCGTGAGGCGCCCATCACTGGGCATTGACTAACATTCTCCATCATCTTCTTCCTGGTTCAATTGAATGGGGACTACCCTATCGATCTGCCTTCAATTGGTAAAACGAATTGTTTTTATCGTTACGATTGAAATTATAGATGGTAGATTTTAGCTCACACATGCGGTGCAGTCGCAGGACATATCTGGCTTAATCAGCTACCCGCTTCCACAATTGACGCTCATATGAAAATGACCATCGCAACCGCCATAGCCCTGACGCTACTCTGGCTACCTTATGCAATCGCTGTCGAACCGCGCACTCAACACACCTTTGCCCTCGGTGAGGGAGAGTCTGCTCCGGCAGCGACACTGAAAGACGTGACCTGGCTGGCTGGCACCTGGCACGGCACCGCATTCGGCAGCACTTTTGAAGAAGTCTGGAGTCCCCCATCGGCCGACTCCATGGTGGGTACATTCAAACTGATTGGTGAGGATGGAATGGTAAAGTTCTATGAACTGTTAATCCTGACTGTCGATTCGGGCCGGCTCACCTTGAAGGTCAAACATTTCAATGCCGACTTCAGCGCATGGGAAGAGAAAGCCGAATACGTCAGTTTCAAGGTCGTATCAGTGGCGGAAAACGCAATCCACTTTGCTGGTATCAGTTTCTACCAGCGCGATAATGATCAAATGGATGGTTATATCGTGATGCGAACAAGCGAGGGTGTAACAGAGGAAAAACTCAGTTATCGCAGAGTACCGTGACTTCATACAGGAATGCCATTCGACAACCGTTCCAGACCAGGATTACGGCACCTCAGGTTGGACCAGTAACCCAGGCGGATGAGAAACATCTTTTTTGCGCGGCTTGACAGCCCACGCCGCCAGGGCGAATATGTCACCTGGCGTTGAAGGACGCCTCCTCGCCTGCGGGAAGGACTGAGCCCACCTTCGTATATCACAAAACTGTTAATACCTTCTTTCCATCCGTTTGCAGGCACCGGATAACAATGAAAGGAGGTCTCTTATGACCAATTCCGTATGGCAACGCGCTGAGCGTCGCACCCGAAGACTCCCACAGAATCCCAACCTGGAGCAGTTGAAAAACCAGGCCAAGGATGTCCTCAAAGCCCACAAATCCGGTGACGAAAGCTGCTGCGACGTACTCCGCTTCCTGGCGCAATTTGCAGATAAATCCAGGCAGCAAATCCTCGCAGCCAGGATCACATTGCAGGAAGCACAACACGCGTTAGCACTCAGTTACGACTGGGGTGACTGGGCGATGATGGTCGAGACCGTTCTGATGTGTGAGGGAAAATCCAGTGACAACCCGGATGGCATCAGTGAGTTCATCAGGAAGATGCTCATGGAGGCGATCAAAACCGGGGCGTCTCATGTCTACTTTGAACCCTATCAATTGAATTACCGTGTGCGGTACAAGATTGATGGAGAGTTGTACACGGTTGCAACACCCCCCGTCGAGTTGGGCCCCAGGCTCGCTGAGCAGATAAAGCGGAATGCGTCCATGGACCTTGACGAGAATAAACAGCCAGCCGAAGCAGTTTATGAACTACCACTGTCAAGGACGAAGTCAATACATATCAAAGTTGAGACCTTCCCGATAGCTTCTGGTGAAAAAATCAACTTAAGCTTTCGGGACCCAGCCGCAGTCACACTAGGTTTTGAAAAACTGGGGCTCGAACCACCGCAAATAAAGGCACTGCGCAGCGCGCTCGGCAACCGTCGAGGAATGGTGCTGGTGACTGGTCCGAGAGCCAACGGCAAAACAGTCACAATTTACACAGCGATCAATGAACTCAATACCCCAGCGCTTGAGATTGCGAGTGTCGAGGCACCCGTGGAAATTCATCTCGAAGGTGTCAATCAATACTCTGTACAGCGCGACGATATTCCGGGTTATGAAGAAGGCATACGAATTAGCCTTTTGCAGGAACCTGACGTGTTGATGATCAGTGAACTGAAGACATCGGTCAGCGCGGCCCTGGCGGTAGAAGCTTCTAACGCCGGCCAGTTTGTGATCGCAACGCTCCAATCGGACAGTGCCAGAGATGCGCTGACTCGCCTGCGCGCCCTGGCAATTCCGGCGGATGACCTGGCCCGTGCAGTGAAGCTCATTGTCAATCAGCACTTGTTGCGCCGATTGTGCACGCACTGCAGGATTGAAGTCGACGATGCGAAACCGGAACTGCTGGCGGCTGGTTATCCAGAATCGGCGCTCGAGCCTGGATTCAAACTGTTCGCCCCGGCAGGATGCGACAAGTGCCATTCGGGCTACAAGGGCAGGATCGGGGTGTTTGAACTCCTGGAGGTCACCGATAACCTATCGCGCCTCATCGCCGGAGATGGCGACGCGGCAGATATCGAAGCGGCACAATTGGCCACAGGCAACCTTCGCCAATCTGCGCTGTTGCATTTAAGAAGTGGGATCACCAGTCTGGAGGAAGTGCGTCGACTGATGGATTGATTGACACCAGGCGGTATGTCACTCAGACCCGGGGACTCAGTTCCAGATATTTTTTTTGCGTTTTCGACCCTTCACCTTGTCAGAAAACGACACAATGGTGTCCGGGATTTTGTCCCGGATGCCTGAATTTTTAGAGTTTTTTGCTGGATATCCTGAATGTTTCCTGGATGTCCTCAATTTCTCATTCTGGCTGTCCTGCGAGTTTTCCAGGTGTCCTCAACTTTTCTCCTGAATTTCTTGCTGGGTGTCCTGAATTTCTTCTGAATTTCTTGGGTGTCCTCAATTTTTCTGTGGATTTCTCATTTTCTGGATGTCCTGAATTTCTCTCTGCATTTCTCTGATTTCTCCTTGAAAATAATTAACTGTAAAAAAGGCAATAGAAATAAAGGAGTGTGACTAATAGGCGTTGTCCGCACCTCCCTGCCGGGTGTGTATACTGGCTGGATTCTTCAATTCAGTTAGGGACCAGCATGACCATCAATCGACAATGGGTATTAAAGTCGCGACCCACCGGCATGATTTCTGAGGCTAATTTTGAGTACAAGGAAACTCCGCTGCCGGGAATTGACGACGGAGAACTCCTGGTACGTAACCTTTGCCTCTCTTTTGACCCCACCCAGCGCGGTTGGGTGAATGACACAGAAAGCTACATGCCGCCTGTCGGTATCGGCGAAGTCATGCGAGCAGGATCGGTAGGACAGATTGTTGAATCCCGACATCCCGATTACAAGCCAGGCGAACTTGTCCAGGGCACGGGAGGCTGGCAAGACTATGTTGTTGCAACACCCGGCCAGATGATGAGTGCTTCAAAATTGCCCCAGGGTGTCACGCCTGAACTAGCACTCGGACTTTTTGGCATAACTGGACTCACAGCCTATTTCGGTTTGCTGGATCTCTCTGAACCAAAGCCGGGTCATACGGTATTGGTCTCTGGCGCCGCTGGTGCGACGGGTTCTGTCGCCGGTCAGATCGCTAAATTAAAAGGTTGTCGTGTGGTTGGTATCGCGGGAGGTCCCACCAAGTGCCAGTGGCTGGTAGACGAGGCTCACTTTGATTCGGCAATTGACTACAAGAACGAAAACGTAGCGGAGCGAATCGCGGAACTCTGTCCCGACGGCATCAATATATTTTTTGACAATGTCGGAGGCGAGATTCTGGAAGCCGCACTTGATAACCTTGCGATGAACGCCCGGGTGATTCTTTGTGGTGGCATTTCGGCCTACAACTCTGAAACACCCCTCCCGGGACCAGTGAATCTGATGAACCTTGTGATCACCCGGTCGCGAATGGAGGGATTTATCATCATTGATTATCTCCATCGGGTTGATGAGTTTGTTGCAGACATGGGCCAGTGGCTGCAGGAAGGAAAAATCAACCATCTGGAAGATATTCAGGAAGGATTTGAGAATATTCCAAATACCTTGCAGCGATTGTTCACTGGTCAGAATATGGGTAAGCAACTCCTGCGAATTGCGGATCCAACCTGATGCCCGTGCGTTTTTAACCATTTACCTTGTCAGAGAAAACCACATGCTGGATGTCCTGAACTAAAGTCGTGCTGGATGTCCTGAATTGAAAAAACACACTGTAGAGGAATCGAACAATGACTGAGCAGACAAGTGGGCTGAGCGCCACAGAGATTATCAATCTTGAGACCTACCCGATCCATGATCGGGACAGTCCGGCTCGCGCCGAACTGATCGAGCGATGCCGGTTAGAGCTCGCCACCAAACTCTGCTGTTCGATTCCCGAACTGGTTCGACCTGCGGCACTGGGCGTGATGGCAGAAGAAGCGACGCGACTGCTGCCAGCCGCCTACCACAACAATTCACTGCGTAATTGTTATCTGCATCAACAACCTGAGCCGGAGCTGGAAGAAAATCACCCAAGAAACATGCAGGACAGATCCAGCGTGCAAATGATTGCCTATGACCAGCTGCCGTCGCCGTCACCGCTGAAGACGTTCTACCATTCCGATGACATCCGCGATCTGGTGGCTGACATTATTGGTGCGCCTGCATTGTTTGATAACGAGGATCCCTATCAACCCGCTAATTATGTTTGTTACAAGGAAGGTGATGAATCTTCCTGGCATTTCGATTCGGATAGCTCCTTTACGATGACCTTAATGGTACAGCCGGCGGAGCATGGAGGAGAGTTCCAGATGTCTCCGAATACCAGAACAGACGACGACCAGAATTATGATCGCGTTGGTGCGGTTTTACGTGGCGAGGTAAACGACTCCATTGTCTCAGTTGGACGCGAGCCCGGTGCCCTGTGCATATTCCGGGGGTGCGATTCACTGCACCGGGTGTCACCCGCTCACGGTGCAACGATGCGTATCATGGGTGTCTTTGTCTATGAGTCTGAACCGGGGATATTGGGTGACCCCAAAGTTAATTCAACCATTTACGGGCCGAGGGTAATGTCCGGTGGCTGAAATGCGCGAACGTACTCTTTAGAAACCGATCAAACGATTTATTGAACAGCAGCGATTGGATGTAATTCCTCAAAATCTGGCTGGTGTTGTAAACCAGGCATTGATGTTGTCTCTGATCCAGGCCAGTTTTGCTTCCACCGCTTCGACGGATACAGGACTCAGTTCAAAATTACTGCGCGGGTCTCCCATTAAATTTACCGACACCTTCGCTCCTTCATTGTTACCCACTTCTGCATCGCATGCACGCGGCTAGTTAATACAGATCCAATTTTTTTGTTCCTTATGCGGCGATTCGATAACAAAAAAGCGAAAGCGGTGCCAGAAGGACGTTCGACACATCGCGTGCTCCATCCAAACCGGAGAAGGATGATGATTCTTTGCACACTTCGCGGATCTTTAAGGGAAGGCGCCAAACCGCAAACTAGACGCCACCTGATAATCAACTTTCCAGTCCGAGCCGTGTATATCGTGTTCTTCACCATCGGCGAATAACCTGTTAGCTTGAAACGCTGATTTCAAGCGTTGAGCCAACCCGGATTTACCCTCTTCCCAAAATGACACAGGGCCACGGGAAAGCGTCATCCTCTATCCCAGACCACAAATATGGATAAGATTTCAAAGGTACAGCCCGTGACTGAGCGACGCGTTCTGGTCTGGATGTGTCTGTTGATCGGGGTTAATCAGCTAGGTTTTGGAGCGATCATTCCTGTTCTACCCCTGTATGCCAACGCCTTTGGCGTGAGCCAGATCGCTATTGGCAGCACGATTGCAGCTTATGGACTTGCAAGACTACTGTCCGGACTGCCATCAGGTAAACTCGCAGACCTGCTGGGCCGCAGGTCGGTGCTCGCAATCGGTGGAATAATTTCTGCTGTTGGCAACTTCTGGTGTGCCTATGCGAATTCATTCGCAGAACTTCTCTTGTCGAGATTTGTTGCGGGTTTTGGCGCGGGTTTAACCCTGACCGCGGGCATGATCATACTTGCTGATATCACAACGGTGGCGCGGCGTGGTCGTGTGATGGCGATCTATCAAGGTGTATTTCTATTTGCTGTAGGCATTGGTCCCTTCCCGGGCGGCTATCTTGCGGAAACCTACGGACTGGCTGTGCCGTTTCTGGCATATGGTCTTGCGAGTGGAATCGCTGCGATTGTGGGTTGGTTCGGGGTGCCGGAAACCCGCCAGTTCGCACAGGCTGCAGTCCCTGAAGGCGGGAAAGTATTACCGTATATTCGACAACTGAAGGTCGTCCTCGAACCGATCGGTTTTCGCCTTGTCAGCAGTATTGGCTTCATGAACGCGGTGGTGCGCACCGGGGGCCTGTTCGCGATTGTCCCGATTGTCGGAACAACCCGGTTAGGCCTCGATGCATCGCAAATCGGATTTTGCATGGCTGTGGGCAGTGTTGCCGGTTTGATTGTCACCTATCCGGCGGGCATGTTGGTGGATATGTACGGACGAAAGCCGGTCATCGTAACCGCGACAATCAGCGTTGCGATCGCCTTTATCACATTCTCGCTCGCTCCGGACTTTAGCTGGTTTCTGGCGGCAACCGTGATCTGGGGAGTATCCAGTTCTGTTTCAGGTGCCGCCCCGGCCGCCTATGCCGCGGACATTTCAGACAGGGCTTATGCTGCAGCCGCGATGAGCACGTATCGAACCCTGGCTGATGTGGGCTATGTGATTGGACCAATACTCCTCGGTCTGTTGGCCGATCAGTATGGATTATCCACTCCGCTATTTGTGTCCAGTGCGCTGCTCATTGGCATTGCACTCGCATTTGCCCGGTACTCACCGGAAACGCGAATTAGTGCGGAGGATTCCTAGGCCGCACTATTCACGAAGGCGACATAGTATAATCGTTAGGTAAGTTAGGTAACAATGGAGAGCATTCGCGAAATACAGTCTGTGTCTGAATGGATAATGCGGGCCAGGTACAAAAATGCCGCTGTCGGCGTCGATAGTATTCATCACATTGACAATCCGGCAGGTGCGTTTTCGAACGGGAAACCTGGTTGGTTCCGGCGGAAAAATGATCATCCTTGAAACCAATACATACAATCCGATTAGCCTGCGAAACATTGGTGTGGAACGCGAGGTACGGTCTTTTCTGAACTCTGATAAAAACCTGACCAAATGGTCCGTTGATGCGGAAGCACGTCAGCGTGACTCCCGCGCCGTCATTTACTCCTTCGGGTCCGGCACCCTTTGTTCTGCTTTTTGACCGGATTGACCGGGTCTCGGTTAATACTCCCCTCTGGAACAAGATGACCGCGCTCTGGTTGATTGATAATACAAAGCAATAATCCTGACAGGGCTGACACCGCGGCGGGGTTGTTGTCTTTCAGGCGGCCACGTATATTGTTACGCATAAACCAACCTTGAGCATTTCCCATGACCTATGCCCCTGCGAGTCGACCATTTTACGATGCTGACAGTCACATTATGGAGCTACCGGACTTCCTGAAGTCTTATGCAGACCCTGCGATTCGAGATGAGATTCCGGAAGTCAGTTACAGTGCATCGATAGTGACTGACGAGGAAGTCGAGGTGATCATGTCACAGGGTGGAAAACACAGTGATGAGCACATCGCAGCCCAGATCGCGCTCGGTGATAGTCTCATTGAGAGTTCCAAGGAAATCCAGGCGCTTGGAGCGTTTAACTCATCTGATCGAAGCAAAGCAATGGATTTGCTCGGTTTCAAAAAGCAGTTGGTGTTTGCCACCCACAGTGTCGTTGCGCCGTTTCACCCGAGTTCCAAAAAGAGCTCCGAGTGGCGCTACGGCGCAGCTCGCGCACATAACAGACATATGGCGGAGTTTTGTGCGGATGATGACCGGCTGATGGGAGTGGGTGTGGTTGCCCTTGATGATCCTGAATATGCAATTCGCGAGGCCGAATGGATAATCGAAAATGGGCTGGAGGCTATCTGGGTTCCGCATCGTTCACCAATCGGCCATTCACCTGGACACGTCGACCTGGAAGGATTCTGGGCACGGCTCGCCGAAGCCGGCATCCCGTTCGTGCTGCACGTCGGTGGTGCCCCCCTGCAAATCAGCAAGTCCTGGGCAAACAATGGCCGCGGACCAACCCGCGACTGGCTTGGAGGCGGTGAGAACGTGCGCACCAAAGACGCCATGGTGCTACACCAGGCGCCGGAAATGTTCATCAGCATGCTCATGGCCGACGGCGTTTTTCATCGACACCCGACACTTCGCGGCGCTGCGGTTGAACTCGGTGCCGGGTGGGTTCCAGAGATGTTGCGCAAGCTTGATGCGGTAGCCCGTGCCTATGGCAAAGTGGACGAGAACATGCGCTTTGATCGAAAACCGAGCGAGCAGCTAATCGAGCAGATGGGATTTACGCCAATGCCGCATGAGAATGTGGCCAACATGATTGAACAATCAAGCCCTGAACTTTACCTTTTTTCAAGTGACTATCCGCACATCGAAGGTACCCGCGATCCAATCGGACGCTTTGAAAAAACGATCGGCGATTTCGATGAGCAGATAAAAACCCGGTTTTACAGCGAGAACTTCTTACGCTTGTGGCCGGAAGCACGTTGTACGATGTGAGCATTCGGTCATATCGTGCCATCCTCGCCCCGGACTTTCAGTCTCGCCCTATTAAATTTAAAGGACGACGAAGTAAATAACAGCACCCGCAAGAAATAGCTGAACCAGGAAAGTGATTCTCAAAAGGTAGCGTGCAGGCCATCGCGGCTGAACTCTTTCCGGGAGGTACTTCCATTGAAGGTAAATGGTAATACCATTTTGAACCGGTAGCATGATAGCCGCATAGCTCGCAGCAATCGTCACCATCAATACAGGTCTCTGGAATCCAGCATAGAGTCCGAAGCCAATAAAAGGCACAAAAAGGCAGTACCAGCGGATAATCGCGAACCTGAGATCAAGTCGCTTGCGGGACATAAATCCGAGTTCAATAAGGTAATCAGGAATATATCGCGCACCTCCAGCAACAGCAGCCACACTGCTTGAATAAAGTATACAAAATGCGCCGACAGCGAAGGGCCAGATAGACCACGGTCCGAGCGTCTGAGTAAACATGTTACTCAGTGCGGAAATTGTCTCGCTTCCCTGGGGTCGCTCGCCAAGTGCATGCAATACACCTGCACCAAGAAAGTAGAAAGGTACGGTCGCGCAGGTGAGTATCACCAGAGTGATTTTGATGTCCAGATGAAGCACCCTCAACCAGCCTTCAGCTCGGGTATACCATTCCGGAGTATCATCAAAACTGCCGATGCGAGCCGGATAGCCCTTCTCGATACACCAATAGGTGTACGCCGAAATCTCACCCGAGTTAACACCTGTATAGCCGTATGCTGCCAGGGCCAAAACTGCGAAACCGGTTGAAAACTCGAACTCCAGACCTCTCAGAATATCGTCCGTGCTGGCTGCAAATTCGGTCCACTGCATCATGACAGCGCCGGTTACCGTCAGCACTGTAAATGTCAGTACAAAAACAAGCATGACAAATTCCAGCCGCTTGTAACTTCCACTGCCCAGTAACGCGGCGGCCAGTAGTGCAAGGAAACCAACGGCAACCAG
>JAJFKA010000093.1 GCA_021773555.1 Gammaproteobacteria bacterium | reverse complement strand
GACGCGTTTATACTCGGGCACCGCACAACTGACCACGCGCATTGCGATGAACAAATACATCAAGAAGATTCTGGAAGCAGATGTTTATGACGTGGCGATTGAAACTCCACTGGAGCGGGCTCCCATTCTGTCGTCGCGACTTGGTGCGAATGTTTATCTGAAACGAGAGGACCTGCAGTCTGTTTTCAGTTTTAAATTACGCGGTGCATATAACAAGATCAAAGGTCTGGACTCCGGGACCGCCGCGCGCGGTGTGATTACAGCCTCGGCGGGTAATCACGCACAGGGTGTGGCAGCGGCAGCCCATAAACGGGGTATCCCGGCGACCATTGTCATGGGAAGAAATACACCATCCATCAAGATCGATGCCGTTGCCCGGTTCGGCGCGAAGATTATTTTACACGGTGACAGCTTTGATGAGGCCTCGGAATTTGCACGAAAGCTGTGTGAACGTAAGGGTCTGACGTATGTACACCCTTTTGATGATCCAGAGGTCATTGCCGGTCAGGGAACGATTGGGATGGAACTGCTGCGGCAGCACACTGGTTCGCTGAATGCCGTCTTCATCCCCGTCGGCGGCGGCGGTCTGATTGCAGGCATTGGTACGTTCATCAAGTATTTGCGTCCGGAAGTGAAGATCATCGGTGTGGAATCCGAGGGTGCGGCAAGCATGTGGGCGGCACTAGCCGCCAACCGCCGCGTTAAGCTGAACGCGGATGAGTTGGATCAGTTTGCTGACGGTACGGCGACACTGCAGGTTGGTCGTGAAAATTTCAGGCTGGCGAAGCAATGCGTTGATGAGGTCATCAAGGTCAGCACTGATGAGATCTGTGCTGCAATCAAGGATATATTCGAGGACACGCGCTGTATCTCGGAGCCCTCGGGTGCGCTCGCGGTGGCAGGAATGAAACGGTATCTCGGCCGATCGCAAGGTGCAGCACAACAGGATTCGATCAATTACATCGCTATCGTGAGCGGCGCCAATGTGAATTTCGATCGGCTCAGACACATCTCCGAGAGAACAGAGGTGGGTGAGCGCCGGGAGATGTTGCTCAGCGTGCAGATTCCGGAGAAGCCCGGCAGTTTCCGGCAATTCTGTAGTGTGCTTGATGGTCGCGGCATCACCGAATTCAATTATCGGTATGCAAACCGAATGGGTGCGCAGGTGCTGGTCGGAATTCAAACGCTTGCTGATGAGCAGGACCGGCGGGCATTGCTGACACGGCTCCGCGAAAAGTATGAGGTGGTTGATCTGTCAGAAAATGAGGTCGCCATTCTCCATATACGACATATGGTGGGTGGGCGTAGCAGCGGCATTGCGGATGAAAAGTTGTTTCGTTTTGAATTTCCGGAACGTCCCGGTGCACTGCAGCGATTCCTTACCGGTTTGGGAAAGCGCTACAACATCTCCATGTTTCACTATCGCAACCATGGCTCGGCCTGGGGCAGGGTTCTGGTGGGTGTTCAGGTGCCGGATGACGACATGGTGTTGTTTAAGGGACAGCTTGGGAAAATCGGCTATCGTTACTGGGATGAGTCTGCGAATCCGGCTTATTCGTTGTTTCTGGCCGGTTCAGATACGTCCTCGGTCAAATGATAGGCGCGATACTCGTCTTCAAATGCGAATAGGCTCGGATCCTTGAGCCTGTCCACATAGAGCCTGCCTTGCAGGTGGTCGAATTCATGCTGGAATACCGTCGCCAGAAATCCCGTCAGCTGCCGTTTGCACGCCAGCCCGGATTCGTCGAGATAGCTGATTTCTATGTGCTGAGGCCGCTCCACGAATCCCATCATACCTGGTACCGACAGGCATCCTTCCCAGTACCCCGCGGGATCCGGTGAAATGACGGTAACCACCGGATTGATAAAGACTGAAAAGGGAATGGTTTCAACCTCGCCATAACGTGTCATGGCATTCTCAATTTCGATGACAGCGAGTTGGTAGCCAACGTCAATCTGGGGAGCGGCAAGACCGATCCCGCCATAAGCGTGCAAGGTCTCGCGCATGTCCCCAACGAGTTCCAGGAAGTCAGCGCTGCCAATCTCCCCGATTGGATAAGGTTCGGCCACCTGTCTTAAGGTTGGATGCCCCATTCGCACAACATTTCTTACCGCCATCTGAATCTCCCTTTTTGAAGTGCATCTTAGGATAAAAGCCAGAGCGCCGACAAACGGGGTGAAATCGAGGATTTATGGGCCCTTCAGCCGTTTCTTTTAGTTGATTGTTGGATTCACCGGCGCTATTGTTACTGCCCCCCTATTTTTGGTATAGGAACGGGGTTGCCTGGTAACGTAGAGAACCAGTGAGTAAATGACAAAATGAAGAAAAAGCCGGATCTAATGCTTGTCGTGTTCATCATCTTTGGCCTTGGGGTTGCGGTGAGTGCCGTTGGCCAGGTGCTGGGTTTTTAGAATCCCTTAAGTACCAACCGTTCAGGTTGGTGTAACGATAATCGTTTCACGATCAGTGATCACCATATCCAGGGGAATATCCCAGGTCTGGTTGCTGATAGGAGCTTCCTGCACTGCGTGGGCGAGCCCCAGAAGTGCTGGCCGATGGTAGTGCCAGGTTTGCCGCTGAAATGTCTTGTCATAAAACCCGCCACCCATACCCAGTCGATGACCAGACCGGTCAAATCCCACCAGCGGTGTAAGCACAACGTCCAGTAACAGCGGATTAATGGTCTCGGATTGAACGAACACGGGTTCAAGAATCCCCAATCGATTTCGTCTCAATCTGGAGATACCGGGATAATAGCGCTGGAACAGCATGGGTCGAGCAGTGCCAATGCACGGGCTTTGAATGACTGGAAGGTAGATCTGTTTTCCCGCCCGCTTATGACACCAGGCGAGAAAGCCGGCTGGGTCGATTTCACCATCGCTTGCCAGGTAACCGGCGATACGCGTCGCTCGGAGCAGGCAGGGATTGCGTTTGAGGTTTTTCGTGAGCATTCTGGCCGCATGGCTTTGCTGCGGGCGAGTCAGTGCGCGTCTGCTTTGCCTGAGTAGGGACCGTTGTGAAGGCATGGTTTGATTCGGTGGGGTCAAAAATTCAGTTCCCCAAATTGCCGCTGCCGGATAGGTCCTTGAACCCAGCGGTTCAAGGCGGTGGTCTCTAACCAGCAGTAGGCTTTCCGCAGTACGGACATGCACATGAGCCAAGGAAAAAAGACCTCCTGGGTAGCGCATAAAGGGTCGAGGACATAATCGACTGGCTAACAACCCAGGGAACTTATGCAGGATTATAGCAAGGTTGGCAATCTTGTCTAAATTTGTTGGTTCAATTGAAGGATGGAAGGCATAAAACACCTGCCCATCGGTCGTGATTTTAGTCCTGACCTGACTTCAGACGGCGCAGTGCGAGATCAAGCTTGCCATTAAGATTCTGGATTTCGTTTTTCTGGTTCGCCACCACATCGTTGGTTTTCTGTGATTCGGAAAGAAAGTCATTAGCTATGTTCAATGCAGCCATGACGGCGAGTCGATCGAGACCAAAGACATTTGAGGAAGATTTAAGCTCGCGCATTTTTGCATCGAGATACTGTGCGGATTCTCTTAGCGCAGCGATCTCACCGGGTGCGCACGCGACCTGATAATCCTTGTCGAATATGGAAACGGTGACAGTATGTGGATCGCTCATCGTTAGTCCTGTTCAAGTGCCTTGAGGCGCATGATCATTGCTTCAACCTTGCTCCTGGCCATTTCGTTCTTTTCAATAAGCCGGGTTCGCTCCTGAAACCACTGTTCCTTGTCGGCGTGCAAAACCGCCTGTTGTTTCTCAAGCTCATCACAAACGGCGATGAGCTCATCAATTTTGCTTTCCAGGTCTTTTAATTCCAAGGTAACACACCAGGTAACACGATCAGCGCGTACTATAAGGCGAGTATTCACAGGACGTCAATGAACGCTCGTCTGTGGAGTGTCGGATCGCGGCCATTTTTCCGCGTAATCAAATAGAATCTCCGCAGAGGTGGCTGGTTTTAGTATCATGGAGAGTGTCTGAACAACCGTCCAAATATACCGCCATGAGTAACCCAGGTGCGTTTGAAATTGAACCCGTGCAGCAGCTTGTTGAGCGCCTGGGAGCGCAATCCTGTGCATCTGAGCTGCATGGTTTGATGACCGGATATCAGTCGGCCCATGGGAAGTCCAACACCGCTGAATGCTTGAACCTCTATCATGAGTGGCTGGGGGTGCCGGACTCAAAGGTGGAGATGCTCGTGCTTGACGCGCTGTATGCGGCGACCGATGAGTCACTACAGGATTTTTCGGATTTCGAGTTTCGGGTGCTGTTACCGGCAGATGAACGACCAATCTCTGAGCGATCCGCCGCCTTGTCGAAGTGGTGCGCCGGATATCTGTCCGGTTTTGGTTCCGCGGGTCAGTATCAAGCCAATGAGCTTGAGGCTGAAGTGGCAGAAGCGCTGGCAGATTTTTCCCGGATCGCAACCATGGTGAGTGATGTGCCGGAAAGCGAAGAAAATGAGGCGGATTTCATGGAAATTTGCGAGTATGTGCGGGTTTCGGTACTGCTGATATTCACCGAGTGTGCCGCGTCCAGAAGACCGGCTGCAGGTCAGGTACATTAATTTTCAATGACATCCAAATCGAAAAGGTCACCCAGAATCAATCGCCAGGATTTCCTGGCGCGGCGCCAGGACCTGATGGCGCTGATGGAGCCCAACAGTATCGCCATCGTGCCCTCTGCCACATTAACGACCCGAAACGGCGATGTTGAACATCGCTTTCGCCAGCACAGTGACTTTCATTATTTAACCGGATTTGATGAACCTGATTCGGTGTTCGTCCTCATTCCCGGTCGGCAACATGGTGAGGCGATCCTGTTCTGTCAGGAAAGAGATGCCGAGGTCGAACAAATACACGGTCCGGTAACCGGCCCGGACAGAGCGATGCAACTATACGGGATGGATGATGCATTTCCTGTCAGCGATATCGATGACATCATTCCTGGGCTCATCGAAGGCAAGACCAAACTCTACTACGGAATGGGTGCGCGGCGGGATTTTGATAGCCAGGTGATTGGCTGGGTAAACAGTATCGCGACAAATAATCAGATTGGTGCACAACCTCCGGGAGAGTTTGTGCAACTGGGGCAATATCTCCATGAGTTGCGACTGTTCAAGAGCAAGCACGAGATTGACGTCATGCGCGAGGTCGCGGATATCACGACCGAGGCACATTGTAGCGTCCTGCGAACTGTCAGGCCTGGTATGTATGAGTATGAACTTGAAGCGGAACTGGCCTATCGATTTGCGTTGCGTGGGGCAAGATCAACGGCCTACCCGTCCATTGTCGGCGGTGGCAGCAATGCGTGCGTTTTACACTATCTGCGCAACGATTCTATGATCCGCAATGGCGACCTGGTTTTGGTCGACGCGGGGGCGGAATACGAGAGTTATGCGGCGGATGTTACCCGCACTTTCCCGGCTAATGGCAGTTTCAGTACATCTCAGGCAGCGCTCTACCAGATTGTGCTGAATGCCCAGGAGGCCGCTATTGCGGCAGTAAAACCTGGCAATACCTGGAATCAGCCACACCAGGCAGCGGTTCACGAGATTACCATCGGGCTGGTCAGCCTCGGATTGTTACACGGTAATATCGACATCCTGATTGCGGATGAGGCTTACAAAAAATTCTATATGCATAAAACCGGGCACTGGCTTGGCCTGGACGTTCATGATGTCGGTGAGTATCAGGTGAGTGGCGCCTGGCGAGTTTTTGAGCCTGGGATGGTCACGACGATTGAACCGGGATTGTATATTTCCCCGGAGTGTTCCGATGTACCCGCTTGCTACAGGGGCGTCGGTATCCGTATTGAAGATAATGTGCTGGTAACCCGGTCCGGTAATGAAGTACTCACCAACGGAGTGCCAAAGCAAATACCGGAAATCGAGAAGATGATGGCGAGCGTGGCATGAATCAACCGGACGAGATTGTCATCGTCGGCGCCGGGCTAATTGGCCTATCGCTGGCGGCAGCACTGGCCCGCAACGGCATCCAGGTGAGCGTACTGGACACTAATCCGCGCCCCGAACTATCTGCGGAGCCAAAGCTGACTACTCGCGGAAATCGTCTGGATGCCGGTGGCATCTCCCGGGTCAGCGCTGTTAATCCTGGCTCGCAAATTTTCCTCTCACAGCTTGGGGCCTGGGAGCGAATTGATCCCTCGATGGTGTCGCCGTTTTACGGCATGGAAGTCTGGGATGGCAGAGGGACCTCGCGAATTCAATTCGGCGAAGTCGGATCGACCGCTGCGTCTCCACTTGGATTTATTGTTGCCAATAATAGAATCGAACTTGCCTTGATTGAAGTGCTTGAGGAACTGGATAACGCTCGCGTGGACTTTGGTCTGGGTCTTGCGGATTTGAAGCGTGAAGAAACCGGATATAGTGTGGCGCTATCCGACGGCTCGACCCGGTGTTGTTCTTTATTGGTCGGCGCTGATGGAGGCAACTCGAAGGTTCGGGATCTCGTCGGTATTCGCAACGTAAGCTGGTCCTATAAGCAGACGGCAGTGGTTACCACTATACAGACCGCAGAGCCTCATGGTCAGGTTGCCAGGCAATGTTTTACCCAATACGGACCGCTGGCACTGTTACCGCTGAGCAATCCGCATTTGTGTTCGGTAGTCTGGTCCTTAAATGACCCTGAGCTGTTGCTGGGTCTTGATGATGAAGCGTTTTGCCGGGAACTGGACGAGAACTTTGAGCACGAAACGGGCAGTGTGCTTGCTGTTGAGCAACGGACAAGTTTTCCGCTGCAGCAGCAGCACGCGTTGCGTTATATTTCGGATCACGTGGCGCTGATTGGTGACGCTGCGCACACCATACATCCGCTTGCAGGTCAGGGTGCTAACCTTGGGTTCGCCGATGCGCGAATACTCGCGCAAGTGCTGGCGGCGGCGAAGCTTGAAGGGCGGGGATTCAGCGAAAAAAGCGTACTAGCCCGTTACCAGCGCCAGCGAGGTCCTGCGAATCTGCTTGTGGCAGGAGCCATGGAAGTTTTCAAGCGGTTGTACGATACCGACAATCCCGGGATTAACTGGCTCAGAAATGCCGGTATGCGCTTCATCGGTGAACACGGGCAGCTGAAATCGTTGATTATCCGGCTCGCGTCCGCGAGCTAGGGATGCATCGCGGTAAACAAAAAGATTACAATAGCGCGTTTGTCTCAGGTGTAAATAAAGCATGGGTCTGAAGACTCCACTTCATCAGCAGCACGTCCAATGCGGCGCAAAGATTGTTGATTTTGGTGGCTGGGATATGCCTGTCCACTATGGCTCGCAGATCGAGGAGCATCACAAGGTGCGACGGGACGCCGGCATGTTTGACGTGTCACACATGACGGTACTGACGATCACCGGCCCTGGCAGTGAGTCACTGCTCGTAGAGTTGCTGGCCAACGATATTCGTAAACTGCCACGCTCCGGCAAAGCACTTTACAGCGCCATGTTGAATGAACACGGTGGTGTGGTGGATGACCTGATCGTATATGCCAATCCAGATGAATACCTGATGGTTGTTAATTGTGCCACGCGCGATAAGGACCTCGCCTGGATTAATACCCGCGCGAAGGATTTCGACTGCGTCGTCGAGGAACACCCGGACAGAGCCATCGTCGCCGTCCAGGGGCCGAACGCTATCTCTGCCGTCAAGGCAGTTGTTGGTGATGAAACCGGCAAACTGATCGCATCGCTGAAAGTGTTTCAGGGCGGGTATAGCGGTGCCTGGTTTATTGCAAGAACGGGTTATACCGGGGAACGTGGTGTCGAGATCATTTTACCCGGTGACGAGGTGCCTGGGCTCTGGGAAGCATTGTCCCTGCAAGGTGTTGCACCTATCGGACTGGGCGCGAGAGACACGCTTCGCCTTGAAGCAGGCATGAATCTCTATGGTAGTGATATGGATGAAGGAACGTCACCATTTGAAAGCAATATGGGTGGTACGGTTGTGATGGACAACCATGAGTTCATTGGCAAAGCCGCGCTGCAGCGTCAGATAAGCGAAGGCATCCCGCGGCAACTTGTTGGCGTTATAATGAAAGAGCGAGGCGTGCTGCGCGCGCACTACCCGGTATTCTGTGAAGGTCTTTTGGTGGGCGAACTGACAAGCGGCGCATTTTCTCCTACCTTAGGTTATTCAATCGCGCTGGCGCGAGTCTCCTCAGATGTGCTTACGCCTTCCTCAGAAAAAGCGGCGCTAACAGTTCAGATTCGAGACAAGCAGGTGGCAGTTACACAGGTGAAGCACCCGTTTGTTCGCAACGGCAAACAATCCTACAAAACCCAATAGACTCGTTAGACCAAGGAACCCTACATGGCGGATTTTCCAGATGAACTTAAGTACGCGAAAACCCACGAGTGGGCCAGACTGGAGGATGATGGCACCGTGACGGTAGGAATCACGGATCATGCTCAGGATGCACTGGGTGACGTTGTCTTTGTTGAATTACCTGAGCTTGATACCAAGCTGCCGGCAGGTGGTGATGCTGGGGTTGTTGAGTCTGTTAAAGCTGCCTCAGATATTTACAGCCCGGTAAGCGGGACAGTGATCGAAGTCAATCAAGCGCTGGAAGACGCGCCGGAAAAAGTAAACGAATCTCCGTTTATAGATGGTTGGTTTTTCAAAGTCGCGCCGGATGATACGGCCGAACTTGAGGCACTTTTGAGTGCGCTCGACTATCAAAAAGTGTGCGAGCAGGAGTCACATTAGACGGGGAATGCCTGTCAGCCGCAGATCACCCTTTCAGAGCCCGCTTTTACAAAGGAATTCGCATGCCGTTTGTTCCACATACCGATGAAGATGAGAAACTGATGTTGGATGCCATTGGTGTGTCTTCGATAGAAGACCTGTTCGATGAAATCCCATCGAACCTGCGCGCGGGGGAATTGATGCACATCCCGGACGGGATTTCCGAGATGGAACTGATGCGTCTGATGAATGAGCGGGCCAGCGCGGATCATGTGGACTTGTCATTTCTGGGCGCTGGCGCTTACCAGCACCATATACCCGCCGCTGTGTGGGATATCGTTAGCCGAGGTGAATTCCTGACTGCCTATACCCCCTATCAGGCCGAGGCCAGTCAGGGCACTTTGCAGCTCATCTATGAATTCCAGACGATGATCTCCCGATTAACCGCCATGGAAGTCGCCAATGCTTCCGTTTACGATGGTGCGTCGGCATTAGCCGAAGCCATGTTAATGGCGATCCGGGCGAATCGTAAGTCCAAATCAAAACGCATACTTTGTGCCGGTAATGTTCACCCGCTGTATCTGTCTGCCTGCCGGGCGATCGTATCCAACCAGCAAATCGAAATTGATACCGTGCAATGGTCCGATGAGACGGGGACGCTCATGCGGCCCAAAGTTGAGGATTACGCTGCACTGGTGATTGCCCAACCGAATTTTTTCGGTGGCCTTGAGGACGTCGATACCCTCACCGACCTCGCCCATGAGAATGGTGCGCTGGTCATCGCGGTTGTAAACCCAACTTCCCTCGGATTGTTGAAGCCACCAGGATTGTGGGGAGAGGAGGGTGCCGACATCGTGGTCGGAGAAGGTCAGCCGCTGGGAATACCGGTTGCCTCGGGAGGACCCTATCTTGGATTTATGTGCTGTACCCGCGCCATTGTCCGACAGATGCCCGGGCGGATTATCGGGGGAACAGTTGACCTTGAGGGTAAGCGGGGATTTACCCTGACCCTGCAGGCAAGGGAGCAACATATTCGACGTGCCAAGGCAACCTCCAATATCTGCACCAATCAGGGATTGCTGGTGACTGCTGCAACGATCTATTTAAGTCTTATGGGTGACCAGGGGCTTTATGAAACCGCGAAGCAATGTCACCTTGGTCTGCGGCGTCTGCTGGATGGCGCGGTGCAGATTCCGGGTGTGCAGTTGAAATTTCGAAGTGCCAATTTTCATGAAGCAGTGCTCAAACTGCCACGCGCTGCGGACCTCGTATTGCAACACATGGCGACGGGTGGCGTCCTCGGGGGGCTTAGCCTCGGTATGCTCGATGACTCGCTGGCTGACTGCCTGCTGGTGAATGTAACGGAAACAAAAACTTATGGAGACATCGAGCGATTTCTTCACAGTCTGTCAGCGGCATTGGAGGCCTGAGGATATGTTAATTTTTGAGCTGGGAGGTCGGGGACGTCGTGCTAAAGCACAATTTGCATTGAGTCCTTCAGGGTCTGAGATTGACATTCCCGCGAGCTATCTACGTGATGATCCTGCTGGTTTGCCCGAGGTGTCGGAGTTACAGGTCGTTCGGCATTACACAAATTTATCGAGAAAAAACTTCGCCATCGACCGGCAATTCTATCCGCTCGGTTCATGCACGATGAAATACAATCCTCGTGGCGCCCACCGGGCCGCGAGTATTCCGGATTTCCTGGATCGGCACCCACTAGCGCCGGAAGCGCAGAGCCAGGGTTACCTGAACTGCCTGTTTGAACTGCAGGAATATCTGAAAGATGTGACCGGCATGAAGGCCGTGTCGTTAACACCGATGGCCGGTGCCCAGGGTGAATTCGCAGGCGTCGCCATGATTCGCGCTTATCATGAGAAAAACAATGATTTCGAGCGCACTGAAATTCTGATTCCGGCAGCTGCTCATGGAACTAATCCGGCGACCGCCGTGATGTGTGGATACCGGGTTCGGGAAATTCCGGTGACCGTTGATGGAGATGTGGACCTGGCGGAATTACAGAGTGCCGTCGGACCACAGACTGCTGGCCTGATGATGACCAATCCCTCCACCTGCGGTGTGTTTGAACGCCAGATCACCGAAATCGCTGCGACCGTTCATGAGGCAGGTGGGCTCCTGTATTATGACGGAGCGAACCTCAACGCGATTCTGGGTAAGGTCAAGCCGGGTGACATGGGTTTTGATGTCCTGCATATGAATCTTCATAAAACGTTTGCCACGCCTCACGGTGGTGGTGGTCCGGGTTCCGGTCCCGTAGGCGTTGGTGAGCGATTGAGACCGTTTATTCCCACACCCGTTGTTGGCAGGCGAGAACAAGATGGTGCCGACTATTATTATTGGGCAGGTAAAAAGGAGTACCCGGATTCCATTGGCAATCTGTCTGCGTTTATGGGTAACGCAGGAATATTGCTCAGGGCATACGCCTACGCAAGGTTGTTAGGTCGCCACGGTATGCATCGGGTTGGCGAATATGCCACTTTAAATGCCAACTATATGGCCCGGCAGATGGAGAAAGCTGGTTATCGGCTGGCCTATCCAAACCGACGTGCGACTCATGAATTTGTCATCACGCTTTCCACTGAAGCGAAACAATTGGGGGTCAATGCGATGGATTTTGCCAAACGACTGCTTGACTACGGCTTCCATTCTCCGACAACTTACTTTCCCTTGCTCGTACCGGAGTGCTGGCTCATCGAACCCACAGAAACTGAAAGCCGGGAGGAAATCGATGCGTTTATAAGTGCGATGGTGGAGATACGCAGGGAGGCGGCTGAAGACCCTGAGCTGCTTAAAACTGCGCCCCACTCATTGCCGATCAGACGCCTCGATGATGTGAAAGCCGCTCGCGACCTGGATCTGGTCCTCAACGACTAGCATTCGCATCCGCATAAAAATCACTAATCTGATAGGTACAGGGGCTATCGGTAGGAAAGATTGACCGATAAATCTTCCAACTGGTGACCAAGCGCTGCTAACAAAAGAGGTATGCGACTGCGTGCGCCCGGATCGAGGTCATCAGCCGACAGCAGTGTTTTTGCCTGTGCGAGCGTGTGCTGGTAATCGGAAGCAATCTGTTGGTCTATTCTCCGTATCAGTTCGGCGAAGGGGGAGGGTGGGGCTGTGAGCAGATGCAGCAGCTTGACCTGACTGACCAGCAAAGCCTGGTCCAGGTGGATGAAGTTGTCGCCTTCAAGCGCACCGACTTCCGAAAACAGACCCACCACATTCGTATGAAATCGCAGGATAATGAATTTTAGCGCTTCCACCGGCTCCTCATTCACGGGGGGTATGTCAACCAGGTCCTGGGCTTCCATGTCGATCAGCGCTGTCAGGTGCTCCAGCAACAATAGTGTGATTAACCGCAGTGTTTCGCTTCGGCGTTCGATCACCTCATCGCGAGGCTCGTTAAACCGTTTGAGTGGGGATTCCAGGGCGAGAAAAGCCAGGGCGTGAAAACCCAGGCTAACTTCCTCGACATCGGTGATGCCGTGTTGTGCTCGCAACGTCTCCATGGTGATCGGCAAGGAAATGTCATGGATGATACCGCTGTCCGGATAACCCGGAACCTCATCCAGAAATCCACGCTGGATCGGCCATGCATCCAGCAGGTAGATTTGATCCGCGATAGCATTAGACCGGTAAAAGATGGCCTCGAGAAAAGCGGCATGTGCCTGCTTCCAGCGTTCGCTGACCTGCTGCCGGTTGTCCGTGCCGGGATCAGCCAGGAATCGGTCAATGGATTCGCTCAGAAGGGTCGCAGTAGATAACGCAACAGCCGCACGCTGGTTGCGGATTGTTAAAAAGTACGCCGTTGTCTCTTTCACCTTTTCAGGTGTGATGAATTCAAGAGAGGGTTTCCCAGGGTCTGGTGCTGATTTTTCACAGCCGGACAAAAGCCCAATAGTCAACAAGCACACCGCCGAAAGACCGGCTGTTTGGCGATGGTGATCTAAGTAATGCCCGATCATGATCGCAGTGAGATAACCTGCCAGTTAAGGGCGACGGCTTCCTTTAACAGCTGATCATCCGGATCGACGGCAACCGGATTATCAACCAGTCGCAGCAACGGCAGGTCATTGTGAGAATCGGAGTAAAAATAGCTGCCATCGAGATCACAAGCATTTGTGCTGAGCCACTGCTCCAGGCGCGTGACTTTTCCCGCGGCGAAGCTTGGTACACCTGTTATGGCTCCGGTGTAGCGATCATTTTTGATTTCGGGTATTGGCGCGATGAGTATCTCTATACCTAACGAATCTACGATGGGAGCGGTCACGAATTCTATGGTGGAGGTAATCACCATGACGGTATCACCGGCCTGCCTGTGTCGAGCGATCAGATCCCTGCCCAGAGGCAGAATCAGTGGTTCCATCACAGTGGTTACAAATTCCTGACGCCATTCGATTAGTTTAGGCATTGGATGTTGGGCCAGGAAAGCACAGGAAAATGCAAGGTATGCATTGATGTCAAGGCGCCCCTGCTTGTACTCTGCGTAGAAGTAGTCGTTCTTTGCCTTGTGACTTAGCGCATCGACCAGTCCCTTGTCGATAATAAACTGGCCCCACTGATGATCGCTGTCGGCGGAAATCAGGGTTTCATCCAGGTCAAATATCGCAAGGGCCACAAGGGTACTCCGTCGTTTGCTGAGTCATCGGTGCAGTGTAGCTTTGACTGGTGTCGTCGGAAACGCCTATTTACGGCGCATTGCTCAAAATTGCAGATTCATGGACAATGATTCGAAACAATAACAAAGGAAGCCTGCGTGATAGATGGTGATGGATACCGGCCAAATGTAGGCATTATCATCGCAAACGATGATGGCCGGGTCCTATGGGCGCGCCGAATTGGCCAGGACGCGTGGCAATTTCCCCAAGGTGGTATCAACTCAACTGAATCAATCGAAGAAGCCTTATATCGGGAATTAAAAGAAGAGACCGGGCTTGATCCGAATGCGGTTGAAATTGTCGGCACAACCCGCGGATGGCTTCGCTACAAGTTACCCCGACGGCTGCTCAGGCAGAATTCATCCACTTTCATTGGTCAAAAACAGAAGTGGTATATGCTGAAGATGCTTGCCGAAGATTCAGCGGTCTGTTTTGACTGCTCCAGCACACCCGAATTCGATCACTGGCAGTGGGTCAGTTACTGGTACCCGCTTGGCCAGGTGGTATCTTTTAAGCAGGAGGTGTACCGAAAAGCGATGAAGGAACTCGCACCCTACCTGTCCAGATGCATTAAATATCATGCTTGAGGTCTTAAGGCGCGTTACCCAGGAAGTCAACGCCGCACCGGACCTGGCATCCGCACTCGAGATCATCGTCGAGCGCGTTCAGACGGCGATGAACACTCAGGTTTGTAGTGTCTACCTTCACGACGTTGAGAATAACAATCTGGTGTTTATGGCGAACCGGGGCCTTAATCCGGATGCCATTGGTAAGGTCACTTTGCAGCTGAATGAGGGCCTGATCGGTTATGTTGTCGAGCGGGCCGAACCGATCAATCTCGAAGACGCCCAGAGTCATCCAAAAAATCGTTATGTCCCGGAAATTGGAGAAGAGGAGTACCACTCATTCCTCGGGGTGCCGATCATTCACTCGCGGAAAATTCTGGGTGTAATGGTTGTTCAACAAAAGGAACGGCGACGCTTTGATGAAAGTGAGGAGGCCTTTCTGGTCACGCTGTCGGCGCTGCTCGCGGGTGTCATCGCCAACGCCAGAGCAACCGGTTTGCTTTCACTGCCCCGGTCAGCGCGTCAGTCCCGGTCCAGTACGTTCAAGGGTAAATCCGGTGCCCCCGGCGTTGCCATAGGAACCGCCGTTGCGATTTATCCCCTGGCGCAGCTTGATAATGTTCCTGAGCGCAAGACTCGCAACATTGAAAAGGAAATAGCGCTATACGAGCAGGCGGTAGCGCTCACCCGAGAAGAAATTCGCAGCATTTCCCAGAAGCTATCGGACCGCCTCGGTCAGGAAGAACTGGATCTGTTCGAGGCTTATCTGCACATCCTGGATGATGCCGCAATCAGTGGTGAGGTAATCGAGCGCATCAAGCTCGGGCAATGGGCGCAGAGCGCACTCAGCAAGGTGATTCTTGAACACGTGGCAATGTTTCAGTCCATGGAAGATGAGTACCTGCGAGAACGTGGCTCGGATGTGCGTGATCTGGGCACCCGCGTGCTGGCCAGTTTGCAGGCAAGTGACAGTCGTAAGACTCGCTATCCCAAGGCCACCATCCTGGTGGGTGAAGAATTGGCACCGGCTGACCTCGCCGCTGTTCCCCGGGACCGGCTTGCTGGTTTTGTTTCAGTCAAGGGTTCTGGTAACTCGCACATTGCTATTCTGGCCGAGGCCATGGGTGTGCCGACGGTCATGGGTGCACAGGAGTTACCCGTCAAGCTGGTAGATGGGAAACCGATGATCATTGATGGCTTCCAGGGAACCATCATTACGCACCCGACAAACGAACAGCTGGTGTACTACGAAAATGTCATCCGAGAAGAGGAGGTGCTGGTTGAGGGGCTCGAAGAACTCAAAGACCAGCCGTGTGTTACCCCGGATGGGCATCGAACGTTTCTCTGGGTCAACACCGGACTGATGACTGATGTTGCGAGATCCCTGGACCGTGGCGCAGAAGGTGTTGGCTTATATCGCACCGAGGTTCACTTCATGATGAGTGAAACTTTCCCCACCGAAGAAGAACAGCGGATTATTTATCGGGAACATTTGCTGGCCTTTGCACCACGACCGGTGACGATGCGAACACTGGACATAGGCGGTGACAAAGCACTCCCATATTTTCCGATTGAAGAAGCTAATCCTTTTCTGGGCTGGCGAGGAATCCGCGTAACCCTCGATCATCCGGAACTGTTCCTGGCCCAGATCAGGGCGATGATTAAAGCCAGTTGCGGCATCAATTCCTATATGCGCATCATGCTGCCAATGGTGAGCAGCGTCGGTGAGGTGGACGAAGCGAAACGCCTGATTGATCAGTGCTACAGGGAAATTACTGAAGAAGGTATGGATGTCAAAATGCCGGATGTGGGCGTCATGATCGAAGTACCGGCAGCAGTTTATCAGGCGCGCGACATCATCAGGCGAGTGGACTTTTTGTCGGTCGGCAGCAATGACCTGGTGCAGTACATGCTCGCCGTTGACCGTAACAATTCCAGGGTGGCTGAACTTTACCAGGAGTTTCACCCGGCGGTACTCCATGCACTGAAGTATGTTGTTGATTGCGCACACGGTGAGGGCAAGAATCTGGGGATTTGTGGGGAGATGGCAGGAAATCCATCAGCCGCATTACTATTGATGGCCATGGGATACGATGTATTGTCCATGAACTCGACGAACCTGCTCATGGTCAAGAAGGCGCTGACAACAATCACACTCAGTAGCGCAAAGAAAATCCTGAAGAATGTCCTGAAGATGGATAGCGCCGATCTTATCAAGGACTATGTGGACGAACAGCTCCGGGCGGCCGGTCTTGGCCAGATTGTCAGAACCCGTCAATACTAGCGCTATGCTGTGTCCGGTTCACACCCGGCTTGCCTGAAATTCAAACGATGCAAGGCTGGCAGGCTTGCCATTGTTGGTAAATCCCTGCTCCAAAAAACGGGTCTCTCCGGTCGTGGAAATTGTGAGCACGGTCGCTGCACAGGTTCCGTACTCGGCAGTTTCGATGAAGCTGTTCGAAAAAGGCGTTTCGTCACCTTTGTGATACAGCAACTGAAACAGTTGGTCATCAGCTACTCTGGCACCGGTCAGCAATTCTCCGAGTTTGAGGCGGCCGCGATTTACCTTCGGCCAGTCACAATCAAGGAGCTGGTTGCTTAAGCCATAAGTCCCGGGTGACAGTTGACGGATTTCGTGTTCCTGATTGGAGTAGTAGTAGAAGTCCTTGCCGTCATCGAGCACCAGATTGAACCCGCGGTATTCCAGATCACGTTGTTGTATTTCTTTCAGATACTCAAGCGCACTGATCTCGGAAGTCAGAAAACCGGCAGTCAATTCTCCCCGGGACCTCGGTGGTATCGGATCAGCGGGTGTTTCGCGAAAATTGGTCACGGCTGCGAAGCGTCCCTGCTTAGTTATCCCGAGCCAGGTACCCCCCATTTCCAGGTCACGCCCACCCAACACCTGCGGATGATCATCCCAGAAGTCGGCGCGACTGGCCGGGCGACCATAAAACTCATCACGATTGGCTGCGACGACCAGTTTTTGTTGTTCATTGGGGCGTACACCGAACAGGATCAGACACATAGCAACTACAACCTAACCTCCGGGGTCCGCACGCCTGCAGCAGGTGTACTTAGACCACTTCAACTTTTAGGCACCATTTCGTGAAAGCAGGAGTTTATCAGAGCATCCACTTAACGGATAATGCCCTCCCACTCTGGACAGCGGTAAGAAGGCAAACGCATGTGGCACTACCCGGAATTCGACCCGATTGCGCTCAGTCTCGGTCCATTAAAGATCCACTGGTATGCACTCTCCTATCTGATCGGTATTGGTCTGGTCTGGTGGACCCTGGGACGCAAAGCTCGCCGGCTTAAAGCTGACTGGACGGATGAAACGATCTCAGATCTGGTTTTCTATGCAGTACTGGGAGTGATTCTCGGCGGGCGAATTGGTTATATGCTGTTTTATGGTTACGCGGAACTGTTTGAGAATCCGCTGGTGATCTTCAAGGTGTGGCAAGGCGGTATGTCCTTTCATGGTGGCATGCTCGGTGTTTTCCTTTCACTTTATGTTTATGGTAGAAAACATGGCCGCACATTTTTTGAAATCACGGACTTTATTGCGCCCGGTGTGCCCATTGCCCTGGGCTGCGGGCGCATTGGTAATTTTATCAACGGAGAACTGCCGGGCAGGATGACCGATGTTCCCTGGGCAGCTATCTACCCGGGAGAAGTGATTGGCCGGCACCCTTCCAGCCTTTATCAGGCGGCCCTTGAGGGTCCGGCGTTATTTCTGATTCTCTGGCTGTTTTGTTTGAAACCTCGCCCTTTGATGGCGACCTCGGGAATGTTCCTGGTGGGTTATGGCGCGCTGCGCACGACATCAGAGTTTTTCCGGGAGCCAGATAGCCACCTCGGATTTGTGGCATTTGACTGGCTGACTCAAGGTCAACTCCTGTCGGTACCAATGATACTATTTGGAATTGTCTTTCTGGTGGCTGGTTACAGGCGCCAGGTTAATCCGTAACATTAGTGAAGCCTGGCTGCACGGCTGACACCGATCTTCAGGCAGGCAGTTGTTAAGCGAATCAGGAAAAATATGATTATCAAACCCAGAATAAAAGGATTTCTTTGCACGACTGCTCATCCGGTTGGTTGTGCAAAAGATGTCGGTCAGCAAATCAGCCACGTGCGTGCACAAGGTGTTATTGAAAACGGACCGAAAAGAGTGCTGATAATCGGTGCATCAGGGGGTTACGGACTAGCCTCGCGGATTACCGCGGCATTTGGTTGTGGTGCTGCAACGATCGGCGTTTTTTTTGAGCGACCAGCACAAAAAAATCGAACAGCTTCCGCCGGCTGGTACAAGACTGCCGCTTTTACGGATCTCGCAACTGCCGAGGGCCTCTACGCCGAAAACATCAATGGCGATGCTTTTTCTGCAGAGGTGAAACAGGCAACTATCGACCTGATCAGAGAGGACCTGGGCCAGATTGATCTGGTGGTTTACTCGGTTGCTGCACCGGCGCGGCAGTTATCCGATGGCTCTGTTGTGCGTTCCACACTGAAGCCGATCGGCGAACCTTTCGACGGCGTTACCATAGATTTCAATACCGCCGAGCTTCGTGCCGTCAGTCTTGAACCCGCAAGTCCGGAGGAAGTTGCGGACACGGTCAAAGTGATGGGAGGTGATGACTGGGAGTTGTGGATTGCGGCGCTGCTTGAGGCCGGTGTTTTGAGTGAAGGTTGCGTCACCACAAATTACACTTATCTCGGCAGCGAGGTCACCTGGCCAATTTATTATCACGGCACTATCGGCAAGGCCAAGGAAGATCTGGATCGGGCTGCAAAGGCATTGCAGGCGCCTATGGCGGGCATCAATGGCAAGGCTTACGTTGTTGTGATGAAAGGACTGCTGACCCTGGCCGCGTCAGCCATCCCGGGGATGTCCGTTTATCTGTCCTTGCTCTTCCATGCGATGAAAAAAGCAGGCACCCATGAAGGCTGTATTGAGCAAACCACGCGTCTATTCTCGACCCAGTTGTTCAACCAGCCGAGCTTTGATGAAGCCGCTCGAATACGCATGGATGACCTTGAAATGATGCCCGACATTCAGGCGTACGTTAAGGAAAACTGGGACAAGGTGAATGCCGAAACGCTTGATCAGCTTACAGACTTTGCAGGTTATCGGCAGGCTTTCCTTGAAATGCACGGATTCGGATTCGCCGATGTGGACTATGAGGCGGAGGTCGACGCAGCGCTCGACATAAAGCTCGCTTTCGGTCACTAGCGCGGTCTCTGGTAGATCAGGACTCGTCCTGTTCTATCTTTTTGTTTTGGTCGTGTTTGTCCCGTGGATCAGGTTTTTTAACCTGACTGCGCACGGTTGTTTTCATTTCCTTGACGATGTCGCCATGATTGCTCAAAAGCGAGCCGATAAACATGGCTGAGTGGCCGAGGATACCGATTGTCGCCCTGTGTTTAGTCCGTTTGTACGCAGCCAGGGAGAAGATAATCAGGCAGATCACCATCAGGAAAATCAACACATGCTTTAGTGGCTCGTCCAGGATCGCACCGTCCAATTCATATCGATTAACCTTGAGTATGGATTCATTGGTTCAGGATTCAAGTCTGTGATCTGACAAGTTAGCCAGGTGGATCGCTGGCAACAGGCAAGGTCTACTGCTCACGCGCTATGCGGTCTAAGCGTGTTTATTTCTGCTTCGGTAGGCTCATTATGAACCAATGAAGCCCTTGCCCGAAATTCACTACCTCATCAAAGCGACCTATCTCGCCAGAGTGTTCGCCTACGCCTTTGCGGTGCTGATTCTTGCCAGTCGGGCCTTGTACGTCGAAGTCTCACCGGCTTACGGCGGGCTTCTGGCTTTTCTGGTTGTTTACCCGCACCTGAATTTTGCCTTTTTTAGTCGGTTCGGCAATACCGCCCAGGGTGCGAGGCTCGCTATGGTTGCAGATAGTGCGCTGATTGGCGTCATGATTGCGCTGGTTAATGTGCAACCACTGGCGGTTGTATCGCTGGTGAGCGCGCTGGTGATGAGTACCTTGATGTTCGCCCCCATGAAGGTGTTGTTGCTCACCTTAATTTGTTTAAGCGTTTCAGCCATTGTTTCCTGCGTGTTGCTCATGCCGGGATTAGAGATCCAGAACTGGTGGTTAACGGATGCTTTATCGGCGGCCTTCATAGTCACTTACGGTGGTCTCGTCGCTTATCTCGGTTTCCGGGAATCGTCGCTGCTGGAAACACGTCGGCGGGCCACAGACCGTGAACGTAATGTGATCGAAGCCGTTAATCAGCGCCTTCGCGCCTATGTGCCCGCGCAACTGGCGTCCTCCATCGAGCAGATCGGGGAGGTCACTACCGCACGAAAAATGGTGACGGTCTTTTTTTCGGATATCGAGGGATTCACCACGCTCATGGACAGTGTCTCTGAGGAAACAGTCACAACGATGCTCAATGAGTATCTGAATGAAATGGCTGAAATTGCTCTGGCGCATGGCGGCACCATCGATAAATTTATCGGTGATGGTGTGATGATCTTCTTCGGCGCACCGCGATCTGAAGGGGTTGGCCAGGACGCGCATAGTTGCGTGCAAATGGCGCTTTCCATGCGTCAACGTTTGAAGAATCTGAGCGAAAGGTGGCGCCAGGATGGCATAAACCGGCGGCTGCATATCCGTATCGGTATTCATTCCGGGTATTGTGCTGTCGGAAATTTCGGTTCCAGACAGCGGATGGACTACACGGTGGTCGGCGGCGTGGTCAATCTGGCGAGTCGGCTGGAGAGCGCGGCCGGGCGAGATGAAATTCTGGTCTCCGAAAAAACCTGGTCTCTGGTGAATGGAACCCGTTTTCACGGGAATCTGTGCGGGCAGCGTAAAACACCGATCAGGGTCAAGGGTATTGGCACGCCGGTTGCCGTGGTGGCGGTCAGCAGCAGAAAATTAATACCCGGTGCACAGCATGAATCCCGATCGATCGTCATCAGGGATGGTGCCCACGGCAGGTGATAAAAATCTGCAAAGAAATCCGACTTGTCAGTGACACGTGGGTATAATTCGGCGCTTTGAAACGATTGATCGAAAGGACGTGTTATGGACCCGGCGTTACGAGACTCCACATTTATGAAAGCCTGCCGTGGGGAGAAGACGGACTATACGCCGATCTGGCTGAACCGACAGGCGGGACGGTATATGCCGGAATACCATCAGGTCAAGGGTGCAACACCCAGCCTCGATTTCTTCAAGACACCACACTTAGCCGCTCAGGTAACCTGTGATGCACAGCGTATTCTGGGGGTCGATGCCGCGATCCTTTTCGCCGACCTGCTCCCGATCCTGGAACCCATGGGTCTGGTACTGGACTATTTGCCCGGTGTGGGTCCCAATATTGAAAATCCAATTCGCACCAGCGCCGATATTGATGCCATTAGAATACGCAAGGCAGCTGATTCGATGCCTTATATTGCAGAAGCGATTCAGCTCATTAGACGCGAACTTCCTGCTGACATACCGTTGATTGGATTTGGCGGCGCGCCGTTTACCCTGGCCTCCTATGCGATCGAGGGCAAGGGTTCACGAAATTATGTGTTCGTGAAACAACTCATGTACGGTGACCCGGGCGCCTGGCATGCCCTGCTCGAACGTATCACAGGTATCGCAATCGATTACCTGAACTATCAGATAGATGCAGGAGTCCAGGCGATACAGATATTTGATAGCTGGGTGGGCTGTCTGTCTCCGCAAGACTACCAGGAGTACGTACTGCCGCACTCGCGCACGCTCATTGCCGGTATTTCTGGTCGGGTTCCCATTATTCATTTCGGTACAGGAAATCCAGCCTTGCTTGATTTGATGAGTGAGGCCGGTGGAGATGTCATGGCGCTGGACTGGCGCGCACCACTGGTTGCAAGCTGGGACAGACTTGGAGTGAGCGCCGTGCAGGGAAACCTTGACCCGATCGTGCTGTGCGCAAACAGGACGGCGGTCGAGTCAAAGGCGGGTGAAATCCTGCGCGAGGTCAATGGGCGACCCGGGCATATCTTCAATCTTGGTCATGGCATCATTCCCGAGACACCGGTAGATAATGTGAAAGCGCTGGTCGATTTTGTACATGGATTCAGATCTGTTGACTAACGCTAAAAGTTTTACTGGTTGAGGGCGGGGAGTCTATGAAAACGAGTGTTAGCCGTCTGCAGGGAATTAGAGCACCTTTTCGAACACCTTGGATTTTCGCTGGTAGTTGTACAAAGCGCGTCGATCCTCCGGCAATTCCATTGGATCCTGTTCAATAAAACCCCGCTCCGTAAACCAGTGCGCAGAATGAGTGGTGAGCACGAACAGGCTCGAAAGATTTAAGCCCAGTGCCTGCCGCTCCACAGAAGCAAGCAACAGTTCACCCCGGTCACCGTCTCGGTAGTCAGGGTGAGTTACGAGGCATGCCAGTTCAGCTTTGTTGCCATACGGGTACAGGGCGCAACAACTGACAATCAGTCCATCCCGTTCGATCACAGTGAAGCGCTCGACTTCTGATTCGATCAGCTCCCGCGATCTTTTTACCAGCACGCCTTCAACTTCCAGTGGCTCGATCAACTCGAGAATACCCACGACATCGTCCACACGAGCCTGGCGTATTCGCTCGTAACTCTGCCTGGTAACCTGGGTGCCGGAGCCGTCGCGGGTGAATAATTCCTGGAGCAGCGCGCCATCGTTGATAAAGCTGACGACGTGACAACGATTAACCCCCTGCCTGCAGGCCTTTGCAGCCTGGGAAACCAGTTCCGTTTGCGAAGCTGCGATATCCTGGGCGCTGTCGTCAGTCTGGATCTCGTTAATTAACTCACCATTAGCATCGCGTACGCCGTCATCGGCAATAAAGTAGATCAGCTTTTCTGCACGCAGTGCCGTGGCGACATCGGCCGCCAGGTTTTGTGAAACTAAATTAAAGGTCTCGCCTGAAAGCGAATAACCTATGGGCGAAATCAGCACTATCGCACCATTTTCCAATTGTTGGTTAATCGCGCGAACGTTTACCTTTCGCGTAACGCCGGTATTGTGAAAATCAATCCCGTCAGTGATACCCAGGGGTCTCGCTTTGACGAAATTGCCTGATGAGACGACTAGGTCGGCACCATGCATTGGAGAATTAACCAGTCCCATGCTCAGTCTCGCTTCGATATCTGCCCGTATAGCGCCGATAGTTTCTGTGATGAAAGGCAGCAACTCGGGTGTTGTAATTCGTTTACCGTCTTTCTCCTGCCAGTCTTTTCCTGCGACTTTTAGTCGTGCGTCTATCTGGCGTGATGCGCCATGGACAAGCACCAGCCGAACTCCAAGACTGTTCAGCAATGCAACATCAGCTGTAATGTTGGCGAAATTGGGTGAGCTGACGGCATCACCATCGAGATACAGCACGAAGGTTTTGTGCCGATGGGCATTGATATAGGGAGCGGAATTGCGGAACCATTTAATGTGCTGATCAGGACTCATGTATCAGTCCTCACAACAGTATTGAATGAGTAAACTGCGAATAAGATCAACAGCAGGATCTACCTGGTTCAGTGGCAGGTATTCATTGGGTTGGTGCGCCTGATCAATGGAGCCTGGTCCCAGGACGATAGTGTCCATTCCCAGGGCTTCGAGGAATGGCGCTTCGGTCGCAAAAGCAACCGGTCCCGCCTGGTCGTCCATAAGCCTGGCGATACTCGCTTCCAACTCATGTTTACCATTCTGAAATGAAGGCACCGGTGGATGCAGGAGTTCAAGTTCGCAGCCCAGATCAAAATTGCCAAGGCGGGGCGTCAGTCGGTGGCGCAGGTCGTCGAGGATTTCGTCATTGTCCATTCCAGGCAATACCCGTAAGTCAAAAGCCAGTTCAACGTGATCACAGATACGGTTCGGATTGTCACCGCCGTGAATGCAACCGAGGTTTAAGGTTGGATAGGACACTGAAAACTGGGCGTTCGAAAATCGATCGCGCAATTCCTGTCGATACTTAATGAGTTCCTCAATCAACAAGGCGCAGCCATCGAGGGCGTTGTTGCCCAGGTCTGGATTCGAGGAATGACCGGACTTCCCGGTCACTTTGGCCTGCAGCATCATGATTCCCTTGTGTTGGTTGACGGGCTTCAAGCTTGTCGGCTCACCGATCAAGGCAAACCGTGCGTTGTTCAACTCGGCGGCACTAAGGGCTCTTGCACCGCTCATGGATGACTCTTCATCAGCAGTGGCAAGAATAATCAGAGGGTGGGAGAAGTCATTTTCCAACAGTGGGCGCAGGGCTTCAATCGCCAGGGCAAAAAAGCTCTTCATGTCGCAACTGCCGAGGCCATACCAGCGATCTTCCTTTTCACACAGCGAAAATGGATTGGTCTGCCAGAGGTCTTCATCAAACGGAACAGTATCCGAGTGCCCGGAGAGAACGAACGCGCCGTCACCCCGGCCGCGTTTTGCTATCAGATTTGCCTTTCCGGGCTTGTCGGGAACATTGATGATATCGATATCAAATCCGAGTGGGTCCAGCCAGTTGGCGAGTGTGTGGATAACCGGGAGATTACTCTGGTCAAACTGGGCGAGGGTACTGCTGACGGATGGCGTACTGATCAGGCTCTCAACCATTTCAATGAGGGAGGGAATTTGGGCGCGCTCTGGCATGGTTGTATTTCTACTTGAATGCATCGGGGACCGGCTAGTGTAGCAACTTTCACGTGCGGTTAAGACCCGGTTTCGAGGAAATAAAGGCAGAAAAGGTGTAAGCTGTTTCTCATCTTTTTCCAGCTCGACAATGATGAGTCTTCAGGAAGCCAGAGCCAACAAACCCGACATTACACTGAACCTGCGTTCGCTGTTGAACGATCTTGTTGCTGATGGTCGTCTGTCGGTAAAGGATGCAGACCAGTTCAGTCTTAAAACGCGGTTAAAGGAGCAACTCAAGTGGCACCCTTTGGAGCTGATCGCGGAGGATCTGCCTGAGGATCTTCAGAATCCCGGACGTTCATTGGATCTGGAAGCGCTGACATTGTGGTTGTGCGAGAAGGCGGACCAGCCTTACAAACGGATTGATCCCCTTAAGATCGATTCGCAAGTGGTGACCAAAGTCATGTCTGCTGAGTTCGCACGCCGTCACCAGATTCTCGCCCTCGATGTACTCGATGACGAGGTGATCATCGTCAGCGCTCAGCCTTATGTGTCCGCCTGGGAAGCGACGATCAGTCAGTCTCAGCCAGGGAAGGTGATTACCCGTATGATCGCCAATCCTGCCGACATACGCAGATATACCACCGAGTTTTACACCATGGCGCGGTCCGTTAACCAGGCGACCGCGCAGGGTATCAATGCCAGCTCTCTGACCAATCTCGAACAAATGCTGGAGCTCGGGCAGCTCGATGCGATGGAAGCCAACGATACGCATATTGTGAATATCGTTGATTGGCTGCTGGGTTACGCCTTTACACAGCGCGCCAGTGATATCCATCTTGAACCACGTCGCGATAAAGGTCGGGTACGGTTTCGCATCGATGGTGTGTTGCACCTTGTCTATGAATTGCCGCCGACTGTTATGACCGCAGTGACCAGCCGCCTCAAGACGTTGGGTCGGATGGACGTCGCGGAAAAAAGACGTCCGCAGGATGGCAGGCTGAAGACAAAGACCCAGGATGCTCACGAGGTTGAGCTGCGGTTATCCACGTTGCCGACTGCCCACGGCGAAAAGATGGTCATGCGGATATTTGATCCGGACATCCTGCTGAAGACTTTCGAACAGCTTGGGCTTGCCAATGAAGACTACAATCGCTGGGAGTCGATGGTACGAAACCCTAATGGCATTGTTCTGGTTACCGGACCCACAGGTTCAGGTAAAACCACGACTCTGTATACAAGCCTGAAACAGCTTGCAACCGATGATGTCAATGTCTGCACAATTGAAGATCCTATTGAAATGGTTGAACCGAGTTTCAATCAGATGCAGGTGCAGCCCAATATCGATCTGCATTTCGCAGATGGTGTTCGTGCACTGTTAAGGCAGGACCCGGACATCATTATGGTCGGTGAGATTCGTGATCTGGAAACAGCGGAAATGGCGATTCAGGCAGCGTTGACGGGCCACCTGGTTATCTCCACTTTGCACACGAATGATGCACCCTCTGCCATAACGCGATTGTTAGAACTGGGTGTAGCGCCTTACCTTATCAAGGCGACGGTGCTTGGGATAATGGCCCAGCGTCTGGTGAGAACGCTCTGCAAACACTGCAAAGCGCCTGGAGAGATTGATGAAGATGGCTGGAAGGTGGTCACGACACCCTGGAAGGTTAAGCTGCCGGCGCAGATGTATAAGCCAGTGGGTTGCCTTGAGTGCCGCGATACCGGATTTATGGGTCGCGAAGGTATTTACGAACTGCTGCCCATGTCCGACATCATCAAGACCCATGTCACTGCTGACGTGCAGATCGGTAAGCTGCGTATGGCTGCTATGAAGGAAGGCATGAAGACACTGCGTTTAAGTGGTGCACAGAAAATCGCCGCAGGCGAGACCACAGTCGCGGAAGTATTGCGCGTGGCACCGTTTTCCGGAACAGAGTAGCCAACGCAAATCCCGTTGCAGCACAAATCAGACGAATGAATAATGGACTCGTTTAATCAGAGCCAGGCTGCGGATCTGTTAGCCGGATACCCCAGGGAAACTGTTGATAAGTTTCTCCGCGTCTGCGAATTGAGTGACTACGTCCAAAACAGTGTGCTGCAACAGCCTGAAGTTGTTTCTGATCTGAAGTTAAATAGTGATCTCGTCCGTGCGTATGAGCCAGGCGAACTGGCACTGAAACTTAGCCGAAAGCTAACACATACTCTCTCTCCAAAAGAATTTGATGCTGTGTTGCGGCGTGCCAGACGTCGGGAAATGGTGCGCATAATTTTTCGGGATTTTAGCCGGGATGCGGACCTTATTGAAACGACCCATGATCTGTCTGATCTGGCTGACGCCTGTATAGACTGCGCATTAAAGTTCCACCATGCGATCGGCGTTCAGAAATATGGCGAACCGCGCTCCCCAAATGGGAAACCTCAACAAATAACGGTGCTTGCTCTGGGTAAGCTTGGTGCGCGGGAGTTGAACCTTTCTTCGGACATCGACCTGGTATTTTTGTATGACGAGCAAGGTGATGCGATCTCAGCCTCAGGCAAGCGAACCAGCAATCAGGAATATTTTTTGCGCATTTCCAGGCAATTAATATCGACCCTGCAGACTGTAACAGTGGATGGTTTTGGATTTCGGGTTGACATGAGATTGCGTCCATACGGGGAAAGCAGTGCGCTGATATTGCATCGTGCGGCAATGGAAAAGTACTTTGTCGAACAAGGTCGTGATTGGGAGAGATACGCATTTATCAAAGCGAGAGCGGTTGCTGGTGATGTCGCACTCGGGGAAGATTTTCTTGTCTGGTTGCGCCCCTTCGTTTTTCGCAAACATCTTGATTATGGTGCGATTGAATCTCTTCGTGAAATGAAACGCCTGATCAATCGCCAGGTGGAGCTTGACGAGCTGCAACAGGATTTGAAATTGGGTCCTGGTGGGATTCGGGAGATTGAATTTATCGCCCAGGCACATCAGCTGATATTTGGTGGAAAGAACCCGGACCTGCAGGAAAGGTCTTTGCTGAAGGCTTTGGCAGTGATCAGGTCGGAACGTCATTTGTCGCACGAAAGCGTTGATGCGCTCAGTAGTGCGTACATTTTTCTGCGAAATTCGGAGCACGCAATTCAAGGCGAGGCCGATCGACAGACTCAGGCCTTGCCGACGAATGCTCGATCGCGACAGCGGCTGGCACAGGTAATGGGATTTGATGACTGGTCCCTCTATCTGGCCGCACTGGATATCCACCGTGCTGCTGTGAGTGAAAACTTCCGTGTACTCATGGCCGCTAACCTGGATGAACTGGAATCCCTGATTGAAGGCAATGTTTTCTGGAATAGCGTCTGGCGTGAACCGGCATCCTCGCAATCACTTGAGCTTTTCAGTCGAGCGGGGTTTCAGGAGGCCGTGGAAGCCGCTGCACAGCTGGTAGCATTTCGAATGCGGGTTGATGACCTGCAGGAGATTGCGCGGGAACGCGTCAATAAATTACTACCCGTCCTGCTCCAGCTGATTGCGCGGCAGGCGAATCCCGATCTGACGCTCGGGCGCGTGCTGCCCATTCTTGAGGCGATTCTGCGGCGTAGTACCTATCTTGCATTTTTACTCGAAAATGCTGATGCCCTGAAAAGGGCAGTTGACCTCTGTGGCATGAGCCCCTGGGTCGCGGCGCAACTCAAGGAGTTCCCGATCCTGCTCTATGAGCTGACTGGACGCAGTAGCGAGGAGGTTGAGTTTAACAAGGTGGAGCTGGCGGAGCAGCTCAGGACAATGCTGATACTACTCGATGAGCATGACCTGGAAGCGCACATGGATACCTTGAGACAATTTAAGAATGGTGCAGTATTGCGTGTGGCGATGTTTGAGTTGCTGGACTTACTGTCAGTGATGAGGGCCTCGGATGCATTGACAGCTATTGCAGAAGTCATTTTGCAGGCGACGGTCGAGATCGCACAACGGCAGCTTAACGCCAAGTTTGGTTTACCCATGTCCCGGGATGGTGCAGGCGAGCAGGCAGGTTTCGCGATCATCGCCTACGGCAAACTTGGTGGAGTCGAGCTGGCTTATGGCTCTGATCTGGATCTGGTGTTTCTGACGAACACTGATATTCATGGCAATACCAGTGGCGAGAAGTCTATCAACAACAATGTTTACTACTCGAGACTGGCGCAACGGGTGGTGCACATGCTGACGGTCCTGACGCGTTTTGGGATTCTTTACGAGGTCGACATGCGGCTGCGTCCCGCCGGTAATAAAGGCCAGATCGTGTCCACGATCGGTGCCTACCGGCGCTATCTTGAATCTGACGCGTGGACCTGGGAGCATCAGGCGCTGGTCCGCTCGAGATTCGTGGCGGGGGATCCTGAATTGCTGGAACAGTTCACGAAAATCAGATCTGAAATTCTGGCCGCACCGCGGGATGTGGAAACCCTGACCAATGAAGTCATTGAAATGCGCGAGAAGATGCGCTCGCATCTGGCCAGTGGTTCCCCGGATCTGCTTGATGATACCAATGAATTGCTGCTGGACTTCGACCTGAAACACGATGTCGGGGCTATTGTTGATATCGAATTTATGGTCCAATACGCCGTTCTCGCGTGGGGTCATGAGTACCCTGCGCTTACACGGTGGACGGACAAGATACGTATACTCGATGATCTGGGTGACCTGGGCTTGTTTGAGTCCAGTGATGTCGAAGTTTTACAGCGTGCCTATCTGGCGTATCGCTCAGCGGTACACTACCAGTGGCTGGGAGGTGATTTGGTTTCGTATCATCAGCTGCAGGAATTCAGACAGACCGTTGTTTTGATCTGGCAAAAGTACATGACAACCCGGTAACGACGACATCCACCGAAAACTTTTCAGGCGCTGAGGATTATTTAAAATGGCAGGCTCTTTGGCAGACAGAGATGGCGTAATCTGGTTCGATGGCGAACTGGTTCCCTGGCGGGAAGCAAAAATTCATGTGCTGACGCACACGTTACATTACGGCCTCGGCGTTTTTGAGGGTGTACGCGCCTATGCGACGGAAAAGGGCCCGGCGATTTTCCGGTTACAGGATCACACAAAACGCCTGTTCAGATCCGCTCATATCCTTAACTTCAAGATTCCGTTCAGCGTTGATGATCTCAATGCGGCACAGATTCAGGTTGTGCGTGAAAATGGATTGAAAGAGGCGTATCTGCGACCCATGTGCTTCTATGGCTCGGAAGCACTTGGCCTGCGTGCAGAAGGCCTTAAGTCTCACTGTATTATCGCCGCCTGGGAGTGGCCCAACTATATGTCGCCCGAGGCGCGGGATCAGGGAATCAAGGTCAGGACCTCCTCGTTCACCCGTCATCACGTCAACATTACAATGTGCAAGGCGAAGGCGAATGGCAATTACATCAATTCGATGCTCGCCCTGCGCGAGGCTCTGGACTGCGGCTGTGATGAAGCGCTGCTGCTGGATAATGAGGGTTATGTTGCAGAAGGCAGTGGTGAAAATATCTTTCTGGTTCAGGATGGCCAGCTGGTGACACCGGAACTGACGTCTTGTCTCGAAGGCATTACCCGGGCGACAGTCTTCGCACTGGCTGCTGAATTGAATCTCAGCGTCAGGGAAAGACGTATTACCCGTGATGAGGTTTACATTGCCGACGAGGCATTTTTCACCGGGACTGCCGCGGAAGTGCTGCCCATCAGGGAACTGGATGGCCGGATCATTGGGTCCGGCGGTCGCGGCCCGATTACGGAAAAACTGCAGTCAATGTATTTTGACCAGGTGATGGGCCGTCGCACTGAGCATCCGGACTGGTCAACGATCGTTACTGCCTGATCCATGAGCGAAAGAATCCTTGTTGTCGGTCCATCCTGGGTCGGTGACATGGTCATGGCGCAGACCCTGCTTAAATCCTTGTCACGCACGCGACCTGGTGTGGCGATTGACATTATGGCTCCGGCAGCCTCCCTGGCAGTGACCGAGCGAATGCCAGAACTCGACCGCCGCCTGGGCTTTGAAGTCGGGCATGGACAGTTCGCCTGGTCCTATCGTCGTGACTTTGCCAGAAAGCTTAACCATGCGGAGTACCAGCAGGCCATTGTCCTGCCAAATTCAGCCAAGTCAGCGCTGGTACCCTGGTTCGCTGGAATCCCCACCCGGACAGGATTTCTCGGTGAAATGCGCTGGTTACTGCTCAATGATATTCGCCCATTGGATAAAAAAAAGTTACCCCGCATGATAGATCGCTTTGTTGCTCTGGGTGATGAGGCGAAACCGACTCCGCAAGACTATCCGCGGCTGGCCGTGGATATCGCGAATCAGCAGAACTGCCTCTCAGTCCTGCAACTTGATCTTGCCCGCCCGATTCTGGCGCTTTGTCCGGGTGCTGAATTCGGAGATGCCAAGCGCTGGCCTGAACGACATTTTGCGACACTGGCGGACTTCGCCATTGCAGAGAATATGCAAGTCTGGTTGTTCGGGTCGCCATCGGATCGACCGGTTGCCGAGGCGATCAGGCAGGCGGTCCAGCACTCAAAGCACTGTGTCGATTTGACCGGTAAAACCACCCTGGCGGATGCCTTGGACCTGCTGGCACTCGCCCGCCATGTGGTTAGTAACGATTCCGGTTTGATGCATATCGCCGCGGCGGTCGGTGCGGAAACCACAGTCTTGTACGGTTCTACCTCTGCGGAATTTACGCCGCCGCTGTCCGAACGAGCGAATATATTGAACGAGAACCTGTCGTGCAGTCCCTGCTTTGAGCGTATATGTCCCCTGGGGCACAAAAACTGCCTGAATAATCTCGCACCGGAACGGGTCTACCCCCTGATCCGCACGTCGCTGGCGGGACCCTCGTGAATATTCTTGTGGTCAAGATGTCGTCGATGGGTGATGTCATTCACGCCTTACCTGCACTGGCGGATGCACACCGGCATATTGCCGGGTTAAGTTTTGACTGGGTCGTGGAAACCGCCTTTCAGGATATACCCGCCCTGCATCCACTGGTGAGCGAAGTCATTCCTGTGGGGATTCGTCGCTGGCGAAAGCACTGGCTGGCATCGCTGCGTCACCATGAGATCAATGAATTCATTCACCAGCTCAGGCAAAAAGAGTACGACCTTGTGATCGATGCCCAGGGTCTGATCAAGAGCGCGATTGTCAGTACTCTGGCACGTGGTCCGGTATCCGGATTTGATGCCAGTTCTGCGCGTGAGTCACTGGCGCCGCTGGCCTATCGGCGGGCTCACCGGGTGGCACTTGATCAGCATGCCATTGATCGACAGCGACAGTTATTTGCCGCCGCGCTCGGATATACCGTCGAGGGCCCGGTGGACTATGGTTTGATGCAAGGTTTGCCCGGACAAGACGCTCTTCAGGACAGCAGCAGTATCCCGCCCGGCGAATCGCGTAAGCCTATGATCATGTTGCTGCATGGCACGACCTGGCCATCAAAAATGTGGCCGCTTGGCCATTGGCAATCCCTGTGCCGTCGAGCGTCTGTCGAGGGGTTTGACGTGCTCGTACCGGCGGGAAATGAATTTGAGTTGGAGCAGGCGCAACAGATTTCGGCAGATACCGGAGCGAAAGTGTTGTCCGGTATGAGCCTTTCGGATTTGTCCGTGGTGATTGCCAGGTGCGCCGGGGTGGTATCGGTTGATACGGGTCTGGGTCATCTGGCCGCGGCACTGAACAGGCCCCTGGTTGGCCTGTACGGTCCAACCGATCCAGGTCTTACCGGTGTGCACGGTCAATGGCAAAAGACTGTAGTGAGTGATCACTTATCATGTATTCCTTGCAGGAAAAGAAACTGCCAGTATGCGCATGAAGCGGATTCGAGTAAGATTTATCCCCCATGTTTTCAGCACACAACCCCGGAACTGGTTTGGCAAGCACTACTATCACAAATCAACCGAGTGACATCGTCCCGCGACTGAAACTTGCGTTTTGCCTGTACAAGTATTTCCCGTACGGGGGTTTGCAGCGGGATTTTGTGCGCATTGCCCGGGAATGTCAGCGGCAGGGTCATCACATCCGGGTGTACACCCTGGTTTGGCGAGGACCGGTTCCCGACGGCTTTGAAGTCGTTATCGTGCCAGTTGACGCCCTGACCAATCACACGCGTTACGAACGGTTTCATATCTGGGTTCAGGAAGCGCTGCGTAACCATCCGGTCGATGGGGTCATCGGCATCAATAAAATGCCGGGTCTGGATGTCTACTTTGCGGCGGATTCCTGCTACGAGGAGAAGGCTCAAACCCAGCGCAACTGGTTGTATCGATTGCTGCCACGATATCGCCATTTTGCACGATTTGAGCGGGCGGTCTTCGCGCGTGATTGTGAGACCGAAGTATTGATGATCTCGGAGTCACAAAAACCTTTTTTCGAGAAGTATTACCAGACCCCGGTAGAACGGACACACTTTCTGCCGCCTGGTATCTCTCGTGATCGCATTGCGCCTGACAATGCCGATGAGGTTCGCCGTATCAAACGGGCTGAGCTGAATGTTGCGGATGACGAGCATGTATTGTTGATGGTTGGTTCCGGATTTATTAAAAAAGGATTAGCCAGAACGCTGCATGCCGTCAAATCACTGCCAAAGGATATCCGGGCGAAAACACGATTGTTCGTTATTGGCGAGGACAATCCGGCGCCGTTTAAGAGGATGCTACTCGCCCTCGGTTTGCGTCGACAAGTAACGATGTTGTCTGGTCGCGATGATGTTCCGGAATTTCTGCTTGCCAGCGATGTTTTGCTGCATCCTGCACTGGATGAAAATGCCGGAATCATACTGCTTGAAGCCATTGTTGCTGGCTTGCCAGTTATTGCCACGGACATTTGCGGTTATGGCCACTACGTGGAACAGGCGAAAGTCGGTTATTTGCTTGCAAGCCCGTTCAATCAGGAAGAACTCAACGCCAGATTGCTTGAACTTATCGGTACCGACCGCCGACAGGAATGGCGGGCGAACGGCGCCACGTTTTCAAGAGAAGCCAACATCTATTCCTTACCCGAGAAAGCCTCGGAAATAATAGAACATGTCATTGTTCAGAAAAGAACGCCAAAGCCCAGACTACTGGCGTTTTGTTTGTTCAAGTATTTTCCGTTCGGCGGATTGCAGAGAGATTTTCTGCGAATTGCGGAAGAATGCCAGCAGCGCGGCTACCAGATCAGGGTTTACACATTGCTCTGGCAAGGCCCTGTGCCAGATGGCTTTGAATTGGTAATCGTGCCGGTAACGGCAGTCACTAACCATTCTCGTTATCAACGATTCTCTGAGTGGGTTGCGCGCCACCTGCAGTCAGACCCGGTTGATGCTGTGATTGGTTTTAACAAGATGCCGGGGCTGGATGTCTATTATGCGGCCGACTCCTGTTACGAGGAGAAAGCGCAAACCCAGCGCAACCGCTTTTACCGACTGATTCCACGATACAAGCACTTTTCGCGATTTGAAAAAGCCGTTTTTGAACCAACCGCTGAAACGCTGATCCTGATGATCTCGGAAGTACAAAAACCCATTTTCCTGAAGTATTACCATACGCCGCTGGCCCGATTTCATCTGTTGCCACCGGGTATCGGCAGAGACAGAATTGCGCCAGCGGATAGCAGTGAAATTCGCGCCGCCATGCGCAGTGAGCTTGAGCTGAAGGATGATGACATCCTGCTGCTCATGGTGGGTTCAGGATTTATTACCAAGGGTCTCGACAGAATTCTGACGGGCATCGCCGCACTACCTGCGGGCCTCCGGGCAAGGGTTCAGTTGGTCGCCATCGGCCAGGATGCACCTGGTGCATTCAAGCGCCTGGCCGGTCGGTTAGGGATTCGAAAACAGGTCAGAATTTTGAAAGGTCGTGATGATATCCCGAGATTCCTGCTGGGCGCAGATCTGTTGGTTCATCCTGCGTATGTAGAGAACACAGGAACTGTTATTCTCGAGGCAATCGTCGCGGGCTTGCCAGTACTGGCCACTGACGTCTGCGGGTATGCGCACTATGTATCCGAGGCGCAGGTGGGCAAACTGGTTTGTTCTCCCTACCGACAAACCGCGTTGAACAATCTGCTTGAAGAAATGATTACCTCGGATGAACGTGAGCAATGGCGGACTAACGGACTGGCGTTCGCTAAAAAAGCGGACATCTACAGTATGCCGCGCAGAGCTTCAGATCTGATCACCGCCAGTCTGGATAAGTAAGCCGCGGCTATTAACGTGAGCAGACCCATTCCCTACCTGGACGAAGAACTCGAAGAATGCCTCGACGCCAGCCAACTCTTTGAAGATGTTAGCAGTCTTCGCGGCGAGGTATTTCGCGAAGTTGCGCAACGCCGGACAATACGCTTCGAATGGCGTGGCCGTGGATATTTCGCAAAAACACATTTCGGAGTTGGCTGGAAAGAGATACTCAAAAACTTAAGCCAACTGAGGCTGCCGATTCTCGGTGCCGAAAATGAATGGCGGGCGATACATCGACTGACCAGCCTTGGAATTGAGACCATGACGGCAGTCGCTTATACAAACGATGGTTTAAACCCGGCAGCAACAAGGTCTTGCATCGTTACCCGTGAACTTGTGAATACCATCAGTCTTGAAGATCTTTGTAAGCATGATCTGACCCCGGGGTTGAAGCATAAACTGGTGAAGAAGTTAGCGGTCATCGCTGGGAAATTACATGACCACGGAATCAATCATCGGGACTTCTACATTTGCCACTTTTTGCTCGATACCACGACCATTGAGCAGGATAATCCGGTGGTCTACCTGATTGATCTGCATCGTGCACAAATACGCCGCCAGACTCCCAGGCGGTGGCGGGTGAAGGACATTGGCGGATTGTTTTACTCGATCTATGATCTCGGATTCAATCGGCGTGACCTGTATCGATTTATGAAAATATATTCTGGGAAAGGATTGCGGCAAACCTTGTCGGAGGACCGTTCGTTCTGGCGATCCGTCCGCAGCCGTGCCGACAATCTGTACCGTCAGGATAAGGCGGATTTACCCCTTTGGATAAAACAGCTTCCGGATGCAGCGGCTTGACAGAATTTGATGGGCGGGAATGGCACTTCTATCATGCCGATGACGAGGAACGAGCCGCCTTCCCATCGCTTGGCGATGCACTATCCCTGCACGGTGAGATTATCAATGACAATCTGATGAGTTCATTACTTCGGGTGTGTCGTGCCGGGCGAATCTACTATGTGAAACGTTATAAAAAACGCGGAAAGCAGCTGCGACGACTCATTGGCCGCAGCCGGGTAAGAGCAGAGTGGGAAAACCTGATCCGGCTGGAAAACTTTGGTGTCCCAACAGTCAGGCTGGTAGCCTACGGAGAGCAACAAAAACCCGGATCGCGGCAAGGGGTGCTCATTGTCGAGGAAATCCCTGGGGCCAGAGATCTTGCCAGTCTTGCAGACGCCGGTGCCAGCGAACTGGCTGATGCCGCCTGGGTGGATCATGTTGCCGATCGGCTGGCGACGAGTGTCGCGGCGATGCACCAGCATTGTTTCGTTCATAATGATCTGAAATGGCGCAACATACTCGTGGACGAAGGAGCGAAACCGGGCATCTATGTCATTGATTGTCCAACGGGTCGCGAGATCGAGAGTCATTTGCTGCGTACTGCACTTGATCGTGGCATTGTCAAAGATCTGGCCTGCCTTGATAAGGTAGCGCGAAGCGCGTTGACGAAATCACAACGGCTGCGTTTCTACCTGCGCTATGCTGGCCTTGTGAAGCTTGATCCGGCCGCGAAACGCAGGCTCACCAGGGTACTTACATTTTTTGATGGGCGTGAATAGCCGGAATACGAAGGGAAGATTAGTGAATACGTTCGATGCCATGAGCCTTATCAGTGCCAGGCGCAATATACAAACTCCGTTCCAGCTACAGGTGCACAAACCAGGCACCGGGCAGGTTGCGCTCTCGGTCCTGTCTATTCTGCGGCTGTTACCGGCAAGGCGTATCGTCGCACTCGCCGAATTCGAAGGCGAACGGGTCCTGGTCAAGACTTTTCTCGGGCGGAGCGCTGACAAGTACGCGTTCCGTGAACGTATGGGCGTTCAGGCGATTGCCAATTCAGGCGTTTCCACACCAGAGCTTTTGTGGGAAGGCAGTATGGTGCCCGCCGAAAGTGGTCGGGTACTGGTGTTCCGATATCTGCCTGACGCTGTCAGCCTTGCTGAGCAGTGGATTCAGTCAAGAGACTCTGACACTCGAATCGACATCCTGGCGAAAGCCATGCATGTCATTGCCAAATTACACGACCATGGTGTGGTTCAGAATGACATCCACCTGGCCAACTTTCTGGTGAGCGAATCGCGGCTCTATACCATTGATGGTGGCGCAGTTGGACACAAGGGGGAACAACGCTTAAACGAAAATGTCAGTCTGAAAAACCTCGCAATGTTCTTTGCACAGTTTTATCCCCGCTACGATGACCTGATCAGCAAGGTAATTGGCACCTATGAAGCCCAGCGAAGCTGGCAGGCGGATCCTGGCCGAGCGAAACGTTTTCTGGAAGAGGTAGGGCGTAGTCGCCAGATGCGCAAGCGCCATTATCTTGAAAAAACCGTCAGGGACTGCACGCAGTTTGTCTGCAAGGCGAGGTTCAGACGATTTGAGGTTTGTGAGCGGATCTCCTATACCGACGAATTAGCAAGGTTGATCGCTGACCCGGACCGGTTTATTGAAAATGGCAGGATACTCAAAAGTGGTAATTCGGCAACCGTCGCAATGGTCCGCCTGTCCGATCGCGCCCTGGTCATCAAAAAATACAACATCAAGAATGTCTGGCACGGAACCCGGCGATTGTTGCGGGAGAGCAGGGCCCGATCCTCGTGGGGTAATGCCCATCGCCTGGAATTTCTTGGCATACCGGCCCTTAAACCGGTAGCGATGATCGAAAACAGAATCGGTCCGTTCAGGACAAGCGCCTATCTGATCACTGAGTTCATTGAGGGCCCGGATGCCTTGAGCCTTAAAGGCATGAAACACACGAACAATGAACCCGAAGCGCTCGGCCAAATTTTGCAGGAACTATCCGCTGCGCAGGTGTCACACGGGGATATGAAAGCCACGAATTTTATGCTGACTGAAGCGGGTCCCGTGATGATCGACCTTGATGGCATGATCGAACATAACAACCCGGGTCGGTTTAAACGTGCTTTTGCCAGGGATCTGTCGCGATTCATGGACAACTGGAAGGATGATCCTGAACTGGAGGCGCGATTTTCAAGCGTACTGCGAGATCTTTCGGCACAATACGGGCTAGTTGGATTCCGCCATTCAAGCAAAGCGTTTCATCAGTTAGAATAGCGGCCTCTGTTGAAATCCATGAGCTTCTCACTTGTCCCTAACGATTCTTGGTTTATCGGGCGCGCTGACGCACGACCCGTCTGCGGCGCTCTACGTCGATGGTAAGCTCATCGCAGCCGCTGAGGAAGAACGATTCACGCGTGACAAACATGCCAAGAATCAAATGCCTTTTGAGGCGGCGAAATTTTGCCTGTCCTATGCGGGACTGAAGCCCAGCGACGTGGATGTTGTCGCCTTTCCTTTTGCCAAGATCAGTCTGTTTGGACCCGCGCGCTGGCACTACGCACGACGATACTGGTACGCACCGGACCGCGCTCTAGACGCCATCTTTAATGGTAATCGGCACTACCGACGCAACGTAAAAAAGGTCCGGGCACTGGTTGAGAAGCTAGGGATCAACTGGGACAAGATTGAGTTTGATGCTGTTGAACACCATCTTGCCCATGCGAGCAGCGCCTATCATCTGAGCGGATTCAAGGAGAAAACAGCGATTCTTGGTATTGACGGGAAAGGCGAATACGCCACCACGTTTTTTGGTTACGGAGAGAATGGCAAGATTCACAAGATCAAGGAATTTTATGATCCGGACTCACTGGGGCAGTTGTATGCATCTTTCACCGAGTACCTGGGTTTTGAAATGCTCGATGGTGAATACAAAGTCATGGGAATGGCGCCATACGGAAATCCGGACCTCTATGATCTGAGCAGGCTGATTGAGTTCGATGGCAAGGACATCAAGGTCAATACAGAACTTGTGAACACCATTGGTCTGCGCAGGTACAAGGAGGGTCGCCGTGGATTCTATTTCAGCCAGAAACTCATCGACTGGCTCGGCCCGAGGCGGAAAGGCGATATTGCGGATGATCCTTACGTTCACTACGCGGCATCAATCCAGAAAATGTTTGAGGAGATCTCACTCAAGCTGATTGATCACTATCTCGGGGACATTCTCAAAGCCTCAGGCAAGCTGGTTTTCGCGGGTGGAGGTGCGCTCAACGTCAAGCTCAATCAGAAGATACTTGATCTACCCTACGTCAAGGAAATGTTTGTTCAGCCGGCAGCCAGTGACGCCGGGACAGCGGTTGGAGCCGCCTCGTTTGCCAGCTGGAAAAGGTCGGTCCCGCCTGAAACCATGCGCCACGTCTACCTGGGGCCAGACTATACCACCGCACAATGTGTCCAGGCCTGCGAGGATCATAATCCGAGGCCGAACTTTGAGGCGATTGAAGATGTCCCGGCCAGGGCCGCAGAATTATTGGCTGCGGGACATCCCGTCGCCTGGTGCCAGGGAAGGATGGAATTCGGTCCACGCGCGTTGGGTGGTCGAAGCATACTGGGTTGCCCCTCCCACGTTGGTATCGCTGACAAAATCAACGAACAGATTAAGTTTCGTGAGCGCTGGCGGCCATTTTGCCCCAGCATCCTGGATAGTGTCGCCAGGGAAATGATACAGACAGATCACCCTGCGCCTTATATGACCATTACTTTCAAGGTGGCAGAATCATGGAAGCTGCGAGTACCCGAGGTCGTTCATGAGGATGGTACCTCGCGCGTACAGATCGTCGATAAGGAAACCAATCCCCGGTACCATGCATTGCTCAAGGAAATGGAATTGCGCACGGGGAACGGGGTGGTTTTGAATACTTCCATGAACCGCAGGGGAGAACCCATGGTTTGCTCGCCGGAGGATGCGCTCAATATGTTTTATGGCTCTGACCTTGAATACCTGATGCTCGAAGATTTGTTGGTGACCAAGAGATCCTCAGATTAGACTCGGATCAGGTCATGGATAGCGTGTTAAAAACGGTAGGGATCCAGATCGGATTGGCAGGAATGGCATGACCAAATCATTGCGGGTGCTGCAAGTTAGTCATGATTACCAGGGTCCCTTTAAAGGGGTTTGCCGCCAATACTGCGATGCATTGTCAGGAGCGGAAGTGACAACGTTGTATTTGCGTGGTTGCCGTGATGAGGTCGTCGCTGCTGCGACCGGCGGAGACCATGTACTTTTTCTTGACCTGCCGAAAGGCTCATTGCGTGGTTTGAAGATAAAGGCATTCATGCAGGTTCTTGCCGTGCTTCGAGACCACGAATTTAACCTGGTTGTTGCCCACCGATACAAGGCTATGTATCTCCTTGGCCTGGCGAGTTATTTCTGCCGCATTCCTGTGTTGCTGGGAGTCGTTCATGATCATGATTTGTTGCGCCGGTTCACGCGACGGGTTTTCCTGAAGTATGTTTGCCCGGGTCTGCAGTTGATCTCAATATCCGCCACAGTATCCGAGGATCTGGCGTCGCGATGCCCGGCACTGCTGCATCAGGACCGTATTCATGAGGTGCCGAATGCGATCGATTCTGCGATAGCTGCGGAAATGTTGTCTTGTCAGGAAGCGAGACTTACATTGAAAATTCCGCCAGGTAAATTTTGCTTTGGCATTGTAGGCCGACTGGTTGGAAAAAAGGGACACGCGCTTCTGTTGCGAGCGTATGCGCAGGTGGCCAACGACAATAATTGCCTCATCGTCATTGGTGATGGTCCGCGGATGGCTGGGCTTGTTACGCTGGCAGATAGTCTTGGCATTAAAGACCGGGTCATTTTTTCGGGAAACCTGATCGCAGCCTATCGATTGTTCAAGGCGTTTGATGCCTTTGTCATGGCCTCGGATGCAACAGAAGCTTTCGGTGTGGTACTGCTGGAAGCGATGGTCGCAGAAATTCCAATCGTGTCCAGTGACGGTCCGGGACCCGCATCGGCCATCGCCGCTTGTGCACTTACGTTCAGGGAAAGCGACGAGGCAGAGCTGGCCAAGCAGCTTCTTGCTGTGCAGGAAATGACCCCGGAAGCTGTCAGGCGCATGACCGACATGGCCAGAGACCGGGTAGAAGAAAAATTCTCACCGCGTCAATTTCGTGAGAACCTGATGGCGATCCCCTCACTATTGCCACTTGAGGCTTCTTTATGAGCAACCTGGACTGGAGCTTGTTGTTCGAACAGCGCCGCGCTGTCGCAAAACGATTCGGAGAAATCTGGGACATTCCAGTGGCACGACGTTACTACAACGTGCTGGCCGGATTTGGCAAGCCTTCGGTACGTCTTTTGGAAATAGGCGCAGGCGACCGTGGTTTAAAAAAGAAGATGTCGCAATACTGGGGTGATTATGTCTACCAATCCTGTGACATTGATGCGACTCATCACCACGATTTTGACGGCATTGATTCGGTGACAGGTGAGTTTGACCTTATTTGTGCATTTGAAATGATTGAACATGTTACGCTGGAAGAGGCACACCGTATCCTGACACGATGCTATGGCTTGTCCGCAGCGGGCGGACATATTGCGATGACGACACCTAACATTTTCTATCCGCCAGGATTCCTTAGGGACGCGACCCATGTGACCGCGTTCTGCTACGACGAACTGGCCGGTTTGATGCAACTCAGTGGCTATGAAACAGTCGGTATCTATCGTTTGTATCATGACTCTATTTTTAAAAAATTCATCAAGCGCTTTGTTTTGTATTCGTTGTTTCGCATTCTCGGCATTGACTTCGCACATCAGGTAATGGTCGTGGCGAGAAAAGCCGGTAAGCAGTGAAAGCGCTGTTTATCACCAAACCACGAAATGACCCAACGACGAGATATCGCATCGCACCGTTGGAGGCGCGCCTGCAGGATCTCGGTTTTGAAACTGAACTGGTTTCTGAAACTGATGGGCTCTGGCAGAAAAGGCGGCTGTTAGCGCAAATAGCGCAGACCGATCTGGTCATTATTCAGCGTAAATTGTTTTCCGGGCTGATGCTGCGAATGATTCGCCAGCGCTGTGAAAAAATCGTATTTGATTTTGATGATGCAATCTTCTGCAAGAGTAGCGGTGAACCTTCGGTACGCCGGATGAAGCGGTTTAATACAACTCTCGCCACATCAACGCTGGTTTTGGCAGGCAACGGGTATCTGGCGGAGCACTGTGTCGATGCCAATTGCGAAGTGATACCCACACCGGTTGATCCACAGAGATACCCTGCTGGTATCGCCAAGGACCAGGGATGTTCGCTGGTGTGGGTAGGAAGTCAGTCTACCCGTAAATACCTGGATGCCTCGCGGCCGGTGCTTGAATCGCTGGGTACTCGCATGCCTCGGCTTGTGCTCAAGGTGATTGCAGATTTTGACTATGAACTTTCCAGCATGAAGGTGGAAAACATCCCATGGAGTGAGGCGGCAGAAGTGCAGCACATCTGCAGTGCACAAATCGGGATCGCGCCGATGACAGATAATCCCTGGACGAAAGGGAAGTGCGCTTTGAAGGTTATCCAGTACATGGCGGCTGGGCTGCCGGTTGTCAGCTCTGCGGTTGGTGCCAACAGGGATGTGGTTGTACATGGTGAAACCGGGTTTCTTGCGCAGAGCGCCGAAGAATGGATTCATGCCATAGCAACCTTGTCCGACAGCGCCGCGAGAAGACAGGAGATGGGTGCGCGCGGCCTTGCGCGCATGAAAAAGTACTACGCTACTGACGTCGTACTTGAACAGATTGAATCCGCATTTCGTTCAAACAACCTCATTGCCCCGCTCTGAATTGATCTCGCATATCCGCATCGAGCGCCAGTTCCAGACGTTTAACAAATAGCCGTCTGCGGGTCTCGCCAAAACCGGCCAGGTCGATGTAGGACGACACAAACCGATGGATACCGAAGCTGATTATGTATGCCTTGTCGTCTTGCGCATTGATCAGGTGGGCGATGTTACGTGCGCGCTCAAAAACTCGCAGCGGCCGGGTGACGACTTTCAGATCGGAAATATCGAGCAGGGAAATTGATGCCTCGTGATACAGAATATTACCCAGGTGTATTGCGCGAAAGTAAACACCCTCGTCATGCAGTCCGGCCAGGTATCCTGGAAGCAACGTCAGCAATTCAATATTACCCTCGGCCATATGTTCGCGAAAATCAGCACCCGGCAGGCGATCATAGATAACCATGTGAATACTTTTCTCGGGACAGTATCCGACTTCTTTAACAACCGGCGCCGGGATATCCAGTTCCCTTAGTTTCCGTGAATTGCGGGTGAACTGTTTCGCCTGGGGAAAAAAGGTGGATGTGGAGACTCTTTTCCTCACGTAGAAAAATTTCACGATCTCGTCTTGCGGCGTCAGCATGATGCCTGGCTGGCTGGGGGATCCGTACAATACGGTACCGACTTCGATGAAATCTCTGAGTGCGGCGGCGTCGAGTACTTTCATATGCGCATCAGTAAGGCCGCGCCTCGCCTTCGGGACGCGTCTTGAAACGGCGGTGCAGCCACCAGTATTGTTCCGGGGCTTTGATTACAGCGGCTTCGACGATCTGATTGATTCGATTAGCGTTTTCCAGCGCATCGTCACCGGGAAAATCCGGCAGTGGTTCGCTGAGGAATATCTCGTAGCCAGAATCGTCCTGCCGCCGGTGATGGGTGAAGGTGACGATGGGACTGCCGGAAATTCGCGCGATTCGCGCGGTCGCGGTTATAGTCGCAGCAGTGACCCCAAAGAAGGTCGCGAATATGGAATGCTTGCGCCCATAGTCCTGGTCCGGTCCATACCAGACCACGTGTCCCTGGCGCAGGTTATTGATCACAGTGCGAACATCGTCCCGGTTGATGGCTGCTGGGAAATTGCGCTGCCGTCCGCGAGTCATGATGTATTCCAACAGCTTGTTTTTGTTGCGGCGATACATCACATCAAAGCCGATATAGCTGGACAGAACAGCGCCACAAAAATCCAGTGTCGACAGGTGCATGCCGAGCAGAATGACACCTTTACCCTGGCGCATCGCAGCGGCAAGATGTGACAGGCCGTGGATGGTTACCAGCGGTTGAATTGCCTTCGGGTCACAGAACCAGACCAGTGCTGTTTCTATCACGCTGATACCGGTTGAGCGAAACACCTGGCTGTTAAGGACATCACGCGCTTTGGCAGACATATCCGGGAAACAAAGACGGAGGTTTACATCAATAATATGACGTCGCCGACGCGCCAGGTGAAATCCGAGAACACCTATTATGCTGCCTGCTTTTACTCTGGAGGCATGCGGCAACAGGAGAACGATCCGAATTATCCCGATGGCAAGCCAGGTAGGCCAGTACTTCGGATGTACGAATTGTCGAGGTAAGAAACTGACAGGTTTGTTCACGTTGGTGAGACTGGCGGAGTAACGCGAATATTACCTTGTTTTCCCGGACGGCATAACCCGGCCTGTCCAGGGGGAAAATTTCTGCGAGGAAAGTGCAGAGCGGAAAGTGCAGAGAGGAAATGGGTGGCGTAGTTCAATCAGTGATATTATTGGCGAATCGTGAGAGATTGTGAAAATTCTTAATGAGTAAATCCATAGGTGTTCCCCGGTTCGATGGTGCACATATTCTGGTCGTGGGCGACGCAATGCTGGACCGGTATTGGCATGGTGATACCCGTCGGGTTTCAGCGGAAGCGCCGATTCCCGTGGTGGATGTCAATGAAATAGAGGATCGGCCGGGAGCTGCGGCTAACGTTGCACTTAACATCACCACACTGGGGGCGAGGGCGAGTCTGATTGCTGCAGTCGGTGCCGATGAATCGGGCAAAATACTCGAGACCAAGCTCGTATCTGCAGGTATCGAGTGTCTGTTCGTCACCCTGGATAACTACAAGACCTCTACCAAGTTGCGCATCGTCAGCCGCAATCAGCAACTGATAAGAGCTGACTTCGAAGACCTGGTTGATATTGATGCGACACTACTCGAACCGTTGCTCGAGGGAAGCATCGACGCGGTGAATGGGATCGTTCTATCTGACTATGATAAAGGCGTGCTGGCGGACCCGCAGGTAATCATCCGAAGGGCTGTAAAGAGCAACAAGCCCGTCATGGTTGATCCGAAGTTCAAATCCCTTGACCAGTATCGCGGTGCGACTGTACTTAAGCCTAATCGACTGGAGCTCCAGCATGCCATCGGGCAGTGGCAATCTGAATCAGAAATGGTCGCCCGTTGTCAGAAGCTGATGGCCCAGCTCAACATCGCCGCAATGTTAGTGACCCGTTCATCACAAGGCATGACGTTGATCCGGCCCGGGACTGAAGAAGTCCACTTTCCCGCAAGAATGCGTGAGGTTTACGATGTCTCGGGTGCGGGAGATACGGTCATTGCTACCCTGGCTGCGGCGCTTGCCAGTGGTGAAACGCTGCTGGATGCAACCGCCATGTCGAATATCGCGGCTGGACTGGTCGTTAGTCACTTCGGCATTACCAGTGTCAGTGGACCTGAATTACGTCTGGAGGTAGCCAAAGAATCAGGCATTGATCGCGGTATCATGTCCCGGGAGCAGCTATTAATTGCAGTGGAGGAGGCCAGAGAGCGCGGACAGAAGGTGGTTTTTACCAATGGCTGCTTCGACATTTTGCATGCTGGGCACGTAAATTATCTGAGCGACGCCAGGGCGCAGGGCGACCTGCTTATCGTTGCGGTTAACGGCGACGACTCGGTCAATCGCCTGAAAGGGGAAGGCCGTCCAATCAATCCCATAGATCGGCGCATGAGTATGCTGGCAGGTCTTGTATCGGTGGACTGGGTGGTATCGTTCGACCAGGATACTCCTGAGTCTTTACTCGAGGATCTTAAACCGGATGTGCTGGTTAAGGGAGGAGACTATGCCATCGAGCAGGTTGTTGGGGCGGATATCGTGACTGCCTATGGTGGCAAAGTGAAAGTGCTAAGCCTGGTTGAGGATTGCTCCACCAGCGCGCTTGTCCAAAAAATCCGCAGCTTGTAGACATTCGCTCATCGGCGTGACTCCAGATTTTTTAATTTTCTCCTTGTAAAGCAGCAACGCAGGCGGCAACGTTTTGTCTGAGGTGATCGGGATTGATGGTGCCGACGATCGCAGAAGAAATCGCCGGATGGCCTAAAGCGAACGCCAGGTTTTTCTCGATGTCCGTGCTGTGACCGCTGCCAAGGACTTTCTTGAGAATGACGCCTCGTTTTCTTTCCAGTGCAGTCTCCAGGACAGGGGCATGGCTTATATCTTCCGGGTGATAAGTAATCATAATCAAGTCCAGAAGCTCCAGGGCAAGGATCGCGCCCTCCACCGACTTGGTTGAAGCGCCGAGATAGCGAATCATTCCCTGGTCTTTGAGTGCAAGCAGCGTTTCGATGACGTCACTTTCGAGCAGGATCTGTTTGTCATTGCCATCCGAGTGAATGAGGACAATGTCCAGATAGTCAGTCTTAAGGGCCGTCAGGCTCCGCTCAATGCTCGCTCTCGTGGCGGACATGGAAAAATCGAAGCTGGAGTGCCCGTTGTGATACTGCTCACCGACTTTCGTGCTGATAATCCAGCGTTTGCGCTGAGGCTCGAGTAGTTGGCCGAGACGCGCTTCGCTGTCGCCGTAAGCTGGAGCAGTATCAATAAAATTCAAACCGAGTTCCGCGGACAGATCCAGCAGTCGCTGCAGTGCGTCCATATCCGGGAGATTAAAGGGCTGTGGGTATTTAACATCGGTATTTCGTCCGAACTTAACCGTTCCAAGGCCAAGGGGCGAAAGCCTGAGGTCGGTCTGGCCGAGTTGCCGGAGATCCGTTGAAGCAAACCGCGTCACAGTGCATCCCAGGGCGGCAGGCCAATCGGCGCGACCGGCAGGTCCGGCAAGTCGCCGCCTGTATTTGCGGGCGCAAAATCAGTCAGGGATGAAAGCAGCGTCTCCACCATCATTGGCACGAGTGTCAGTTTGGTTGGCCAGCAGATCGCCAGGTTGTTATGCACTCTGGCGAACGGATGATCGGGTCTGTGCTGTTGCGATTGTGCCGGTTCGGCTCGATCTACGCGCAAGGTATCCCAGATCGCACCGCGCAAATCGAGAAACGGAAATATTTCGGCTAATTCCTGTTGCGCGAAATGTATCTGCTCTGTCTTTGAGCGTGCGACCCCTGTCTCGGCAAGATTGCCGCCGAGATACCACACAGGATTGTTCGTTGCAGTGGCATGGGTCGTGATTGTCACTCGCGGTTTATTAGCAGATTTCAAGGCGAGCGCATGGGCAAACACCGGCGGCAGGTTTGCCTGACGGAGCATGACCTGATGCAGGGGTCGTGTTTGCATGGCAATCCCCTCGATACCGATTTGTTTGAGCAGATTCGCGTTTCCCAGACCCGCTGCCAGCACATATAAGCCTGCCTCGAGCGTTTGGCCATTATCCAGTTCCAGATAGTCGATTCGATTGTTGCCAACCGGAGTGGCTTGTCCCTGAAAAGTATGCCCATTACTCGCCCGCTTAAGGCATTCAAGTAATGATGATGTATTTACCACCAGGTCCTGCAGGCTATACAGCGAACCTTTGAAAGCGGCGTGAGAAAAAGGCGCCGGATAGGCTGCTCTTGGCGGCGCACTGACCCGTCCGGCAATGGCCTTGCTGCCGAGGAACGAGGTGAGCCTGGAACTGAGGGAACCGTCGGAACACAGATAATAGTGTTCCGACAGGACCTCGACCTGACCGAGATCAGGCACTCCCTGGCCTTCAAGGCAGGCCCGCCATCGGCGTGGCATGTCGGCAATGGTTTCTGAAAGGCTGCTGGTGAAACCATCCAGCGTGTACTTGATACCCCCGTGAATCATGCCCTGGGATGCAAGCGTCTGAGCGCCACCCAGAGTGTTTTTTTCCAGGAGGCAAGCTTTGAAGCCGCGCTGTTTAAATGCATTCAGCAACCAGAGACCGGAAACACCTCCGCCAATGATGACCACGTCAGTTTTCAGGGTCATGTGGGGACGCTTGTTGGGTGGTGCATGGGAGTGCGCGCGGTCATGCCCTGATTATAGCGCTGTTCAGTCTGTCGTTTGTGAACGCAGGACTGATTGATGCGAATACAAACACCCGATCCGGTCATGGCCCGGTATAATGTTCGCCGGAACCACCGAAAGCTAAAACGCGCCATCAACGCGTGTTAACTAACTCATTAAATATCAGGGACCCTTTTTGCTCAGACTGATCTACACGGCTGCGTTCTATCTGATTATGCCGTTTGTACTGGCGAGACTGTTCTGGCGTTCAATCAGGGAACCCGCATATCGGGCTACCCTGGGTCAGCGGTTCGGATTTGTGGATGTGCAACCAGGAGCGGAATCGCGACGCGTCTGGGTTCATGCCGTATCCGCCGGAGAAACCATCGCCGTTGCACCGCTGGTAGAACGCTTGATTGCACGGAAATTTGAGGTACTCATCTCCACCATGACCCCAACAGGTCGGCAGCGAGTCCAGGGATTATTCGGTGACCGTGTGCTGCACTGTTATGCCCCATACGATCTGCCGGATGCAATTGAGCGCTTTCTTGATGCCGTTGATCCGGAATGTCTGATCATTGTTGATACCGAACTGTGGCCAAATATGATTCACGGGTGTCATGCAAGGGGTGTGAAAACGATGTTAATCAATGGTCGCCTCTCCGCGCGTTCGGCAAATGGGTACCGGCGGATTGGGGGCTTAAGTCGGGCTATGATCGCCAGCCTCGATCTGATCGCGGTGCAAACGCAGGCCCACAGAACAAGGTTTGTGGCTCTCGGCGCGAGCGAAAAAGCGCTTGTTTTAACCGGGAGCATCAAATTTGACTCCGCGTTGCCAGCGGACTTTGAGTCTCGAACCGCGCACCTCAAGCAAAAAGTTGGTGACCGGCCGGTCATCATCGGTGCAAGCACTCATGGGGGTGAGGAAACGTTGATTGTTACAGCCTGTCGGTCCCTGCGAGAGGTCATTCCGGATTTATTACTCATTCTCGCGCCGCGACACCCACATCGTAACGCGGAGGTTTTACGACTCGCTACGGATGAGGGCGAAAATGTTGTGTTGCATAGCACCGGTGAGGATTGCCATGCGGATACCACGGTTTTCCTGGTCGACACCATGGGTGACCTTGGCTATTTCTATGGCGTTGCGGATGTTGCAATCGTCGGCGGTAGCCTGGTTCCGATTGGCGGCCACAATCTGATGGAGGCGGTCGGTGCCGGTGTGGCGGTTGTCATGGGTCAGTATCTTGAAAATATTGACGACATCGCCTCGATGTTTACCGACGCAGGCGGTCTTCAAGTAGTTCACTCGCAGGTTCAGTTGCAGGCGACGCTGGAAGCACTGATGACTGATCCTTCACGGCGACAAGCCCAGGTTGCCGCGGCCAATAAGGTTCTGGATAAGAACCGCGGCGCGCTGGACATGGTTGAACACCTGATTATGAGCAAACTGAACGAGCACGCCTGATCAGGATTCAATAATTTGTTAAGTTCGAGCCAGAAACCGCCGATAAATTCAAGTGTACGCCTATTTATTTACGGGGTTTCTTCCATAAATTCTGTGTTAACCTTGAGCAGTCAACAGTGACATCGAATCACTAATGAAGCTAAAACTAAAATCCGGATTGGTAAAAAGAATCCGCACAAAGCGACGTTACGTACCTGACCTTATCTCTGATATGGCGGAATGTGATGCGAACTATATTCGCCTTTTGCGTTTGTTCCCGGGTATGCATGAACAGGACGATCTGGTCTTTGGCGTAGAAGGGACGATGGAAGACGGAGCGGTCGTTACGATTCGGATTTCGGAACGCTGTCCTTACACCACCATGCTTAGTGTCAATGTCACCGGCGATGATGATAACAAGCCCTGGATAAAGTGGCCTCGCCTGGAGGTTCGTGTCTACCACGATGTGAATTCTGCCGAAGTAGTCAGTTTTGAACGACACAGAAATTTCAAATATCGGTACTACACACCAAATGCTCAAATGTTTCAGCCGGATGAGAAATCCCAGATCAATCGCTTTTTTGGTGAGCTTTTGACCTTCTGCATCAACCACGGTCATGTTCTCGAGGACATCAGTTTTTCGGCTGACTGACACGTGTAAAAGAAAGAATTTCCACAACCATCGCGTTATAATTTCCTTCCTGTCAGGACTGGGCCGATACCGGACCAGATCATCGATATTCCAACGCAAAAGCAACGATATATATGGCGAGTTCCTATAAAGCTGATTCCATTGAAGTTCTGGAAGGATTGGACCCGGTTCGAAAAAGACCGGGTATGTACACGGATACAACGAGGCCGAATCACCTCGTCCAGGAAGTCATTGATAACAGCGTTGATGAAGCTCTGGAAGGCTTTGCCAATGAAATCAGAGTCACGTTACGCAAAGACGGGTCAGTCTCTGTCAGTGACAATGGGCGCGGCATGCCCGTGGATATCCACAAAAAGGAAAAGTTGCCCGGGGTAGAGTTGATCCTGACCCGTCTGCACTCCGGCGCAAAATTCAACAGCGATAACTACAAGTTTTCCGGCGGCTTGCACGGTGTGGGTGTTTCGGTTGTCAATGCGCTGTCGGAGCAGTTCGAAATCTACATTAAACGTGATGGCAAGTTACACCACATGGCGTTTAAGGGCGGAAATAAAGTCAAGAACCTGTCCGTTAAAGATAATGTGGGAAAACGAAATACCGGCACGCTGATAAATTTTAAACCCGACTCCCGCTATTTTGATTCGCCCAAATTTTCTGTACCGAAACTCAAACACCTGCTGCGGGCAAAAGCGGTACTTTGTCCGGGACTTAAGGTATTTTTCAACGACGAAACCGCATCCAGCAAGGACGAAACCCAGTTTGAGTGGTTCTATGAAGGCGGACTTGAAGATTATCTCAGCGGGGAACTGGCCGGATTCGAATTGTTGCCAAAAACGCCTTTTATCGGTTCCATCTCCGGTAATGACGAGGCCGTGGACTGGGCAGTGCAGTGGCTGCCAGAAGGCGGTGAACTGCTGACGGAAAGCTACGTAAATCTGATCCCGACCAGTCAGGGTGGTACCCATGTCAGCGGACTACGAAGCGGCCTGCTGGAGGCCTTGCGCGAGTTCTGTGAGTTCAGGAACCTGATTCCCCGGGGTCTGAAGATTTCTGCGGATGACATCTGGGATAAATGTTCGTACGTACTCTCCGCAAAGATGATGGACCCCCAATTCGCGGGTCAGATCAAAGATCGCCTGAACTCCCGTCAGGCTGTTACCTTCGTTTCCGGCGTGGTGAAGGATGGCTTTAGCCTGTGGCTGAATCAGCATACCGAGGACGCGGTTGCGATCGCGGAACTGGCGATCATGAGTGCCCAGGCACGCCTGCGCGCCGGGAAAAAAGTGGCACGCAAAAAAGTTACCACTGGCCCGGCGTTGCCCGGGAAGTTAACCGACTGTTCCTGCCAGGATGCCATGGCCGGTGAACTGTTCCTGGTTGAAGGTGATTCTGCCGGTGGTTCGGCCAAGCAGGCACGCGACCGGGAGACCCAGGCGATTATGCCCCTGCGTGGCAAGATTCTAAATACCTGGGAAGTCGATTCCAGCGAAATCCTGGCCTCCCAGGAAGTTCATGACATTTCCGTGGCCCTGGGCATTGATCCGGCCTCCAGTGACCTGTCTGGCTTGCGGTACGGCAAGGTTTGCATCCTCGCGGATGCTGACTCGGATGGCTTGCATATATCCAGTTTGCTGATTGCCCTGTTCGTCAAACACTTTCCGGCGCTGGTTGAAAAAGGGCATGTGTTTGTCGCGATGCCGCCGCTATACCGAATTGATGTGGGCAAAGAGGTTTTCTACGCGCTGGATGAATCAGAACGCCAGGGCATCCTTGATCTGATCGCGGCTGAGAAGAAAAAAGGCAAGGTTTCGGTGCAACGCTTCAAGGGTCTGGGTGAGATGAATCCCTTGCAACTGCGGGAAACGGCAATGGCCGAGGATACCAGGCGACTGGTGCAACTGAATATCGAAGACCAGGGCAAGGCTTTGGAAATTCTGGACATGCTGTTGTCGAAAAAGCGTTCGGCGGATCGAAAAGCATGGCTTGAGAAAAAAGGCGATCTTGCTGAGCTCCTGTAAGCGCCCTGATGAGAAATCACAAGATCCATCGATTTTTCCTGGTGACTCCACTTTCGGGATTTCCCGTGAAGTCTTGATTTTCAATGACAAATTCTGGTGATAACAAATGAGTGATTCATATATCCCGGGGGTGGTAGAAACCATCTCGCTGGAAAAATATACGGAAGATGCATACCTGAACTACGCAATGTATGTCATCAACGACCGCGCGTTGCCGTTCATTGGTGATGGCCTGAAACCGGTGCAACGGCGGATCGTCTATGCCATGTCTGAGCTGCGCCTGGCGGCTGATGCAAAATTCGCAAAATCCGCGAGAACAATTGGTGATGTATTGGGTAAGTTTCATCCGCACGGTGACGCTGCATGTTATGAAGCGATGGTATTAATGGCTCAGTCATTCAGCTACCGCTATCCGCTGATTGATGGCCAGGGAAACTGGGGGTCACCGGACGATCCAAAATCCTACGCTGCCATGCGTTATACAGAATCAAAGCTGACGCGATATGCGGAGCTGCTGCTCGGAGAGTTGACCCAGGGCACAGTGGACTGGCTGCCAAACTTCGACGGTACGCTGGATGAACCGGCGTTTCTACCGGCGCGACTACCCAACATTCTGCTCAATGGGGGAACCGGCATCGCCGTGGGCATGGCGACTGATATTCTTCCCCACAATCTTCGCGAAGTCGCGACCGCCTGCATCAGACTGTTGGAAAAACCAAAATCCACGACCCTGGACTTACTCGAACATATAAAGGGACCCGATTTCCCAACCGGCGCTGAAATCATATCTTCAAAGGACGACATCCGACAGATGTATGAGACCGGGCGAGGCAGCATCAGAGCCCGGGCAGTTTATGTTGAAGAAGGCGGCGACATCATCATTCTTGCGTTGCCCTATCAGGTTTCGGGGACGCGAATCCTGGAGCAGATCGCCGGCCAGATGCAGGCGAAGAAGCTGCCTATGGTCGTTGATCTGCGTGATGAATCCGACCATGAGAATCCCACCCGAATTGCAATCGTTCCAAAATCGAATCGCGTCGATGCCGAAGAGTTAATGAATCACCTGTTCGCGACCACTGACCTTGAACGTACTTATCGGGTTAACTTCAACATCATCGGTCTGGATGGGCGCCCCCGGGTCCGGCCGTTGGTTGAACTGCTTAGTGAGTGGCTGCAATTCCGGTCGGGCACAGTTCTTAAGCGTTTACAATTCCGATTGGACAAGATTCTGGATCGGCTGCACATCCTTGAAGGGTTGCTGATTGCCTATCTGAATATTGATGAAGTTATCAAAATTATCCGCACTGAAGATAAACCAAAACAAGCGTTGGTGGCACGCTACAAACTATCAGATACGCAGGCCGATGCGATACTGGACCTGCGTTTGCGGCAGCTGGCCAAACTGGAAGAAATCAAAATAACCGGGGAGACAGATGAGCTTAATGCGGAACGGATTGATCTTGAGAAGACCATTAATTCAAAAGCCCGACTGAAAACGTTGCTCAAGAAAGAACTGACGGCCGATGCTGAAAAGTTTGGTGACGAACGCATGTCACAGATCACGCAAAGACCCGAGGCGCAGGCATTTAAGGAAAAAGACCTGATTTCGACAGAGGCAGTGACCGTTGTGTTGTCCGAGAAAGGTTGGGTCAGGGCGGCAAAGGGCCATGATATTAATCCCAGGGACCTCAGCTACCGCTCTGGTGATCAATTTCTGTACGCCATGGCTGGTCGAAGTAACCAGGATGCAGTTTTTTTCGATTCAACCGGTCGAGCCTATACCGCCGGGGCGCACACCCTGCCTACCGCACGCAGCCAGGGTGAACCGCTGACAGGCCGGGTCAGTCCGCCATCAGGTGCATTCTTTACTGGCATGGTTATCGGCGAAAAGGAGGACAGGTTCGTGGTCGCCAGTGACGCTGGATATGGGTTTATCACTCGAATTGAAGACATGCTGACGAAGAACAAAGCGGGAAAATCTCTGATAACAGTCCCGAAGGGGGGCGTCGCGATTCAACCGAGCGCTGTGCGGGATGCGAAACATGAGTTTGTCGCCGCGTTCAGCAATGAAGGTCGCTTGCTGATATTTCCAGTTGAAGACCTGCCTCAGATGGCCAGAGGAAAAGGCAACAAGATTATGAGCATACCCCCTGCTCGCGTGGCAGAACGGGTTGAGATGATGGCGCATCTGGTGGTGTTTTCCGAAGTTGATACGCTGATCGTTCATTCCGGAAAACGACATATCAGGTTAAACATTGGCGAACTTGAGCACTATCGTTCAGAGAGAGCCAGAAGAGGACTGAAGTTACCCAGAGGTTTCCAGAAAGTAGATGGTGTGGAACTGATCAGGGGCGGGTAGTAGTCAGTTGTTTCGCCTGTTGTTCAACTAATGGATCCAGGCTGGTGACCTCGTAGACCTGACCATCGGCAGTAAAAGCACTATGGAATTGTTGTGTTGCTATTTTGTCCTGAAGGTACGCGTTTTCAGTTCGATCGAGCGCCTGCTTGATGCGTTGTGTCGCGAGCACGCATTGTTCGCTGGCCGAAGCCAGGTAACTCGCCTGTTTGCGGATGGTTGGCAGTGCTTCGATGTGACCCATATCGAGCCCGGCTTTGAAGTTCAGGACCCGGGGTTGTAGCGCTACAATCGCCTTGATAAGCAGTGCACACCGCAAACTCTTCACAGTCTGATCGACGCTACAGAAGCTCAGCAGCCAATCCTCGTCCCCCGCAGGCTGCGCAAGCGTTGCGCCATAGAGCGAACATGCAGCCTGGATCTCGCCAAGCGGAATCAATCGAGCGGGTTTCATCTTGATTGCGAGCAATGTACATTCGGTTGTGGTTTCGCTCGAATGTTCCGGGATGGCTGCCGGTTGACGACCTTTGCGCCCGGTACCCGTCAGATACAGATAGAGAAAATCACCATAGAACCAGAGAAGCGCGCAGACTGCCGCAGCGATGAGTCCGTGCAGGATAATTGTGGTCGCTACCAGGGTATCCTGTATTGATGAGATTTCCGTGCGATCAAGCTCTATCAGCACGTAGCCAAGATTGGTGTCCTGAAAATTAATCTCGCGTGTGAATGACTGCTCCAGGGACAATTGTTTACCAGACTGTGCCAGCAGCTGGTTGTTCGGGTTGTAAATTGCAGCGAAGTCGAAATTCCCACGATTTCGTAACTCATCGAGAATGACGTTAAGCGACAAAACGTCATTTGAAACCAGGTAATCAATGGCGGTATTCGCCAGTTGATCGGCAATTGCCTGACCGAACTGTGAGGACTGATCAGCAATCTGCCTGGATACGTAGCTGGTGATGATCAGGGTAGAGACTGCGGCACTCAAAACAAACGGAATCAGAATGGCAATGATGATCCGAATTCGAATAATGCGAGAATTCATGCGCACAATGGCGACCTTGCGACCATGTTGAAGGCAGTATTATAGCTGAACGAATGTACCTGCTGCTGTTTTGTTCTGTTTGTTTGTCTGGCTTTAAAGGATAATTCCACGGATCGACTGACTAGCCCGCATTATTCACGAAGGCGACACAGTGCAATCGTTAGGTTATTACATTTCAATAGGTTAGGTAAAAATGGAGGTCAATTCGTGAAATACAGTCTGTGTCTGAATGGTTTTCTGACAATTCTGCCTTCGAATCTTGAACAAAATCGCTCAAGACATAGCTACGGCTATGCCTTTCACGATGTTTGTCC
>JAJFKA010000092.1 GCA_021773555.1 Gammaproteobacteria bacterium | reverse complement strand
TGTCCTTTGCCCGCCTTATGGACAGGAATACATGCGTAGTCACAGGGCACTGCGGCAACTGGCGAATCTCCTTAATCGACAGGGATTCCCCGTGCTGAGATTTGACTACCGGGGTACCGGAGACTCTGGCGGCGATGAGACTGGATTTACCCTACAGGACTGGTCTGATGATATTACTTCCGCTGCAGCCGAACTCAAGGAGATGCTCGGATTCTCGACGTGCAGCCTGGTTGGTCTCCGGCTCGGCGGCGCACTCGCAACTCTCAGCGCCCACACGATCGACGGATTCGCGAGCCTGGTTCTCTGGGACACGATTGTGAGTGGTCAGCAGTACCTGACGGAACTTGACCAGCTTATCGCTGAATCGCCAAAACCACTGGCAAATTTTTATGACCCAGACGGTGCCACACATCACAACGGCTTCTGTCTGTCGGGCGCGAACGTTACTCGCCTGCAGGAAATACGCCTCGCTGAACACTACCCGGACAACGCTGGATTCGTTTACCAGGTGGTTTCGACGGATTCAGCCGAAAACCGATCCCTGTATGAGGTCTGGAAAGCAAACGATAACTACCAGTATCGGTACGTACCGGCCCCGGGAGACTGGAATGCCGTGGACACCTTCGGTGGTATATTGCTGCCGCAACCTATCATCCAGAATATCGTCAACTTTTTCTCAGAGCGATATTCCTGATGCCGGAACGTATTGCACGAATTGGAGCGCCGACCGCGCTGACTTGTCTGGTTAGCGAACCTCAGGGTGAGTTCTCCGCTGCGCCCGGCGTGATTCTGCTCAATTCGGGTGTCATGCATCATATTGGTACCTGCAGGATGTCAGTTCGAATCTGCAGAGCATTTGCTAACGCAGGGTACCTTGCCGCACGTTTCGATTTATCGGGTCTGGGCGATAGCGAATCAAGGAGTGGCACGGAACCATTTGCGCTCGTTGCGCAGCGAGAAGTCTCCGAGGTTATGGATTTTCTGCAGCAAAATTATGACATCACTCGATTTGTGCTGATTGGGCTTTGTTCCGGGGCGGATGCCGCCTACGAAACCGCGCTCAAAGACGACCGGGTTGTAGGTATCTGCCAGTTGGACGCCTACGTCTATCGAAATCTGCGCTACTATATTCACTACTACCTGCCCCGGGTGATCAAGCTCGATGTGTGGCGCAGGTTTCTTAAAAGAACGTTTTTCCCCGAGAAAAATGGTGTGGACCTCATAGATGAAGAGTTTATTGAACTGCCCAGCTACATCAGAATCTTCCCACCACGAGCCGAAATTGAGGCAGGTTTAACCAGGCTCGTAAACCGAGGAGTCGAGCTCTACAACATCTTCACAGGTGGTCAGGATGATGTCGTGATTTATCCGGACCAGTATTCGGACAATTTCAAATCTGTCCCTTTCAAAGATCAGCTGAAATTAGATCTTTACGCGGATTGCAGCCACATTGTGATGGAACCGGTGTACCAACAGAAAATAGTTGCAGATATGTTGATCTGGTTCGAACAGCGTTGTCAAAAAGTCACGACAGACAGGATTACGAATGACTGACAAGCTCTCCGCATTTGTCATAGGTGCAGACTCGCTGTTGATTGAGTGCTGCAAGGTGCTCCAAAATTCAAACATTGAGATCCTCGGAGTGATCAGTTCGGCGCCAAGAATTCAACAGTGGATACAGGCCCAGCCAGAAGGTCGGGACATTCAACTGATCCCGGAGGCCGGATTTGAAGCTTTTCTGGAAGGGGCTGGCAGCTTTGACTTCTTATTCGCGATCACTCACCTCCGGATTATTCCCGATCACGTACTGACGCTTCCCAAACGCGGCACAATTAACTTTCATGACAGCCTCCTCCCCCGCTATGCCGGACTGAACGCGCCGACCTGGGCGCTACGGAATAGAGAGATGGAATTTGGAATTTCCTGGCACGAGGTTACCGCCGGCATTGATGAAGGCGATATCCTGAAACAACGGCAGTTCGCAATTTCTGAAGATGAGAGCGCACTGACACTTAACACCCGCTGCTTCGAACACGCCATTAACAGTTTTGAGGAACTGGTTGCGGAACTTGGTAATGACCAGGAGACACGAACACCACAGAATCTTGAGAATCGAACCTATTTTGGTCGTTACGATCGCCCTGACGGCGCCTGTCTTATCGACTGGCGGAAAAGTGCCGAGGAGATCCATGCGGAGGTCAGGGCATTGCAGTTTGGTCCTTACCGCAACCCGGTCGGGTCGCCGAAGATCTGCTTCGATAAGAAGGTCTTCATCCTGCAGGAATGCGCGATTGCCGAGGGAGACAAACTATCACCTGACAGTATCCCCGGAGAAATCACGCGCGTATCCGCTGACGCCATCCATGTCACCAGCGGCGAAGGCACGTTGATAATCAAGTCCATCAATACACTTGAGGGAAATCCTGAACCGCTATCCGTATTGGGAAAACCGGGGGAATTCTTCTACCAGCCAGACAGTGAGGAAATCGTCGCGCTTACCAGTCTGGATCAGAAACTGGCTCGTCACGAAGAGTTCTGGCATCGGCGACTGGCAACCTTCTCATCGGTGAGCTTACCGTGGGCTCAACCCAGCCAGAACAGATCCGGTGTAAGGGATCGGGTGGCGGTGGATCTACCCGCTGGATTGTCAGGCGAATTAGTGGTGCCTGCATTTACTGTACTGGTTGGCAGACTCACCGGTGCAACGCAATTCGATCTCGATCTGCTGTGTCCGAGTGACACCCTCGGAACCGTTACCGATCGAGTGCCCTTGCGCGTTCACTATGAACCACAGCAGACATTCGCTGTTCACACACGCAAACTGAATCATGAATTCGAACGTATGAATGTGCACCGGACCTTTCTGTGCGACCTCGTTGCACGTCGGCCCGAATTGGTCGGAAAATCCCTATCTGCACATATTGGATTGAGTCGTGGGCGTCTGCCGACGGCCAATGATCCGGAATTGTGTTTGATGGAAACCCAGGGGCATTACGCGTTTGATTTCGACCCCGGCAGGATCAGTCTCGACACGGTAAAACACTGCAAAAACCTGCTGATCGAGTTGATCCGTGCCATTCAGGAAACGCCGGAAAAAGCACTGGGCATGCAGACGATTCTCTCCGAGGATGAGCGGCTAACGCTCACGGTCCAGTTTAATGACACGACCGATCTACAAATTGATCGACGGCTCCCCTGTGCCCATGAAATGTTCGAAAAGCAGGCTAAAGCAACACCTTTCAATACTGCGGTTATCTTCAAAAACAATGTCATTAATTATCTGAACCTCAACTCACGAGCTAACCAGTTGGCGCACTACCTGATTGGCGCAGGAGTCGGACCTGATGTGCTGGTCGGAATATATCTGGATCGGTCTTTCGATATGCTGATCGCAATGCTCGCGGTGCTAAAAGCAGGCGGCGCTTTCGTTCCAATGGACCCAGCATTTCCGAGGAACCGACTAAGTCATATATTCGAAGATTCAGGCTCACGGCTACTCCTGACCCAGGAACATCTGTCAATTGATGCGCCAATTCCCATGGAATTGCAATCAACCACCAGGATCCTTTGCCTTGACGCTGACTGGCAAAGCATCGCAACCGGGCCGACAAGCAATCCCGGAATCAACGCCAACCACACCGATCTCGCCTATGTCATTTACACGTCAGGCTCCACCGGCCAGCCCAAGGGGGTGATGATTGAGCACAGAAACCTTGCCAACTTCTTTGCGGCGATGGATGAGAACATCCAGCACGACGAACATTCGACCTGGCTCGCGGTCACCAGTTTGTCCTTTGACATTTCGATTTTGGAACTTTTGTGGACGCTCACCACCGGTGTAAAACTCGTCATTTTGGACGATAACCCGCTAAGCCAGGCGGCAGAGAATACCAACGCTGATCGGACCATTGATTTCAGCCTGTTCATGTGGGGCAGCGACGGTTCCGTTGGGCAAAACAAATATCAGCTTATGCTCGAAGCCGCCCGTTATGCAGATGACCACGGATTTCTCGCCATCTGGACACCTGAGCGCCATTTTAATCAGTGGGGAGGTCCTTACCCGAATCCTGCAATTACTGCCGCAGCCATTGCCGCAGTCACCAAGAACCTGCAAATTCGCGCCGGTAGCTGCGTCGTGCCGCTGCATCACCCCATTAGAGTTGCCGAGGACTGGGCGGTGGTTGACAACATTTCCAACGGGCGCATTGGAATTGCTGCGGCCTCCGGTTGGCAACCCGCTGATTTCGTTATCTTTCCGGCTGCGTTCAACAATAACCGCGAGGTCCTGTTCGAGAATATTGAAAAAATCCAGCGACTCTGGCGTGGGGAATCCGTTGAGTTTCCAGGTGTAAATGGCGAACCGATCGCAGTGAGTACACAACCGAGGCCATTGCAGCAACAATTACCACTGTGGATTACCTCCGCGGGAAATGTCGAAACCTTCGTTCGCGCCGGTTCAATCGGTGCGAATCTGCTCACCCACCTGCTCGGACAGTCGGTTGAGCAGGTTGCGGAAAAGATTGCGGCTTACCGACAAGCACTACGCGATTCCGGATTCGATCCGGCATCCAGGACAGTCACACTCATGCTTCATACGCTCGTTGGTGAAGATACCAATACTGTCCGTGCTCAGGTGAATGAGCCACTGAAAGATTATCTGCGTGGTTCAATTAGCTTGCTGGCAGATAATGTCTGGGCGTTCCCGACATTTCGGCGACCAGGGGATACCAGCTCATCCATTGATGGGGTCGACATTGCGGACCTGGAACCTGAGGATGTCGAGGCAATCGTCGACTTTTCCTTCGAGCGGTACTTCGGTCAAAGCGGCCTTTTCGGTACGCCGGAACGATGCATGGCGATGGTGGAACAATTAAAGGCTATTGATGTAGACGAAATTGGCTGTCTGATAGATTACGGTCTACCACCTGAATTAGTGCTCAACAGTCTGCCTGCCCTCGCTGAGTTAAAAGACAGGGCAAACCATTCGACCAGGGTAGCAAGCGACGTTTTCAGTTTTGCCGAGCTGGTAAACCAGCACAAGGTGACCCATTTACAATGCACACCTTCCATGCTGCGAATGCTAAACCTGCAGTTCGAAAGCCGAGATGCATTGATGTCAATCGAACATCTTCTGATTGGCGGCGAAGCACTGCCCGTGGATCTCGCAAACGCAATGCTGGACGGGCACAAGGGTACGCTGTCCAACATGTACGGTCCGACGGAAACTACCATCTGGTCCTCTATCTTCCGGCTGCATCAGTCAGAGCAGCACCGCGTACCTATCGGTGAGCCTATTCGAAATACACAGATGTATGTATTGGATGCGGCGCACCAGTTACTGCCAATTGGCGTGGCAGGTGATCTGTTTATTGCAGGAGAAGGTGTCGCCCGGGGTTACAGGGACAGACCATCACTTACCCAGGAGAAGTTTCTCGACAATCCCTTCAGGCCAGGTGAGCGAATGTACAAAACCGGGGACATCGCACGGTGGTCTGCTGAGGGTTCACTGGAATATCTGGGTCGAAGCGATTTCCAGGTAAAGGTTCGCGGTTTCAGAATCGAGCTGGGTGAAATTGAAGCCTGTCTGCTTGATCTCGATTCTGTCTCCGAGTGCGTCGTCATTCACGACGTGAGCGCCGGCGGGGTCGACCGACTTCTCGCCTATATCGTCGCAAACGCGCATAGCCCTGCCGCCAGCGAAGATGAGCTGCGAACTCACCTGCGTCAGCAATTGCCTGAATACATGATTCCGGCACAGTTTGTTTCCATCGATGCAATTCCACAGACCCCCAACGGCAAGACAGACCGCAATGCACTACCGAATCCTGCGGCCGTGACTACCAATCTGCAAAACCTGACGATTCCTGACACCAGCACGGAGGAACAACTGCTGCATATCTGGCAGGACGAGCTGGCGCTGACCAGCATTAGCGTGACGCAGTCATTCTTCGATGTCGGCGGCAACTCGCTATTGCTGGTCGCAGTACATCGTAAAATAAAATCGGCACTGGGGATGAATGTGGCGCTGGTTGACTTGTATCGGTATCCAACGATCAGGGCTCTGGCTGGTTATCTCGACAATACCCCTGCGCATGCCGGCTCGCTTGAGGTCGGCAAACAGCGGGCCCGGTCGAGGCTAAGACGGACTACGCGACGCCGCGGTCCGGCGAGCAACGGAGGAGACCAGAAATCTTAAACCGTTTGTGGAAGACCCCTGCTTCATCGCCCTTATGTTCGACAACACGGATTCACACCCAGAATATTGCAACACAGTGGTTATCATAAACCTGGCAGCGACCATAGCCTGATAGTACTGCTTTGGAAGAATGGAGCGGTTTAAGCGTTCTGGCAGTAAAGGAGCGGCCGTCGAATTCCACTGACACATCCAGGAAGTCAAAGAACTCCCTGTGCTCCGGGTACACGGCTTTATAAAGTGCTTCTTTGGCACAAAACACCTCCGTGCTGTTAACGGTGCCAGACCTGATCGCCAACAGCTCCGCTGTATTGAACAGCATGGCATGCAGTTCTTCGGCTACGGAATTTACGGGTTCTGTGTCAAGACCGAGGCAACGGATTTTATCGCTATCAGCCAGCGCCACGCATACTCTCCGGCTGGAGTGACTGATAGAACCGACGATGCCATCAGGCCAGAGCGGTACCCTGTCTATATCCGGGAGGAGCATCGCATAACTGCAGTTGCGCGCTCCGAGCATTGCTCTGGCAAGGATCCTGCCGGCTTTGAACTCCAGTCTGCGTTTAGGTGCCCATCGCTCGCCAACAGGTTCTCTAACGTCAATACCGTTTGCAATATCGAGATCGCAGAATCCCAGGCTGATGGATTCCTGATCAGATACCCTGAGTTCGTCGTAGAAACTAATTGATTTTTTCCTCAGGCGCATCACCGCTATACCGAAAGTAAGATTTCAGTTTCAACAGAGGCTGCTCTATCACCTGCCAGGATATCGCAGCGAGTATAAACGATAAGCTAAACACCACCAGAATGTTGTACAGTTGTATGCCCAGCGCGAAATCGCCGCTAGCCTCCAGTCTGTAGCTTGAATGCCATGCATACTGCAAGGGGCGATGAAACAGATACATGGCATAACTGTATAGCCCGACTCGACGTACAAAAACGAACACTCCACCGCCGCTGAAAACTCTGCCCATCCAGCCGGGCGTAATTGAACGATAAATCAGGTAAGCGGACAGAATTGCGGCCACGGTCTGGGTGACAACCGAGATCAAGTCACCGGTCGGCGTAAGGTCATGGGTAACAAACAACACCACAAGTATGTACGCACCACCCACTAAGAGTATCTTTTCCGCATTCGAATCGAGACGGTTAAACCAGATCGGGTTCCGAATGGCGATAGCCAGTAGCCCTCCAATCGCAAGCGCGTCCCATCGTGCGATTGTAAATACGTACGCTGAAAGCAGCGGTAGATCAAGAATTCCCAGAGTCACCGCGGCTCGAAACAGGAATGCGGAAAGTATAAGTAGCAGGCATACCCAGACGAGCCTGGTCCTGTCAATAAACAACACACAAAGTGGCCACAAAAGGTAAAACTGTTCTTCCACCGCCAGGGTCCACAGATGCGCCATACCCGGGCCGCCCATTCGCATGAGGGGTTCCACCCAATTACTCAGGTATAGCCAATACCAAACCTGATTGTCAACGCTTAAGGTCAACCACGATGGTGTGCCAACAATCACTGGCACCAACACGAGCAGGACGAATAGTGTTACATAAAAAATGGGAAATATTCGTAGTACCCGACGGGCATAAAAATTGCGCATGGCATTCTGTTTTCCTTTTGCGTCCACGAGACTGCCCGTAATCAGGAAGCCAGACAACACGAAGAAAAGTTGAACGCCCACCCAGCCCATCGCCGCTCCCACCGAAAACAATCTCCCCAGCACCCCTTCATAGATGCCTTCCATCTCCGGCGGACTCTCGAAGTTATGGATGATCACCCAGGTCACGGCAACTGCCCGGATGATGTCAAGCGACGCCACATGGCCGCGCATGTTTCTGGTTACTTCCTTGAATCTATCCTGGTCCACCGCCACGCTTCTCCTCATACCAATTTTAAAATCATGGCTCCTATCCAGCTTCACTGACAAGCCTGTTGAAGCTTACAGGTATTTAAGTGAAAAAATAATCATGACCCGTCGCAGGAGTCGCGTCGATCCGACAATCCGGCTTTCCTCTCTGGCTTAGAACCAGCATCACTTGTAATATCAGGGCTATTCCGCAGTGCAGTTCCAGAGACACCACCATGCAGTTTGCCAATCAGCTCAGAAGTCTATCGGACAACAAACTTTTTTTATGCATGCTGGCCATACTTTGCCTCGCTAACCAGTTTTTGCTGGTCGGTGTGCCTCACTTCAGTACTGTGGGTCCGGAACTGCTTAAGAACTCGAACTTCGAGCAGGGTCTTACCCACTGGAAATCCTCACATACAGCGGTAGTCGACAATAATAGTGTCACCCTCGGTCGAGCGGAAGAACCCGATTTCATCAAACAGGAATTTCCGGTGCCCAACAGCAGAATCGTGTCTGTTGCGACGCGCACAGCACTCGATAATGTGACTCAGGGTGACAAACGAGGGGCAAATGCGCGGATTCAAATTAACGGTATGACTGACGATGGAACATGGCAATGGGGTAGACCGCTGAAGCTCTTTACCGAGGCCGGATCCCGCGATTTTACTAGCCATACAGGTGTTTTCTTCATTCCATCCGAATTTAAAAAGGTCAGCATAGAGGCCGAGCTGGCGGGATCAGGTGGTAAATTCATCATCGATTCGATTTCGATATTCGAACTGGAGTCCAATGACTGGATCTACGCAGCACTCGGTTTGTTCGCTATTTTCTGGACCGGCCTCGCCACGATTCAGCTGTACCATTTGAGATCAAACCGCGTAATCCTCACTGGCCTGGCGATTGGAGCTTTCGTCATTATGATGCCCGGTCTGCGGTCGTTCCTCTGGTCCAGGGTCGCTTCGATTTTGGGATTCGCCTCAGAAATGGTGTTGGATGTACTGGAGCTTATTTTCGAGAAAGGAATTCACGGAGCCATCTTTCTCCTGATTACCTTGCTGTTACTGCAACTCGATGTTGTGAAAATCCGTAGCACTAATTTTTTCTACCTGCCGCTTTACGCCATCGTTAGCGAGCAAGTCCAGTTCCTGGTTCCGGGACGTGACCTCCAGCTCTCGGATATGATCGCTAATTTTCTTGGTATTGTACTGGGCGTGATTACTTTTCTTGCCTACCGGAAACTCACATCATCACGGCTTGCGAGCCGATGACAAAAAATTTCCTACATGTCGCACAGTTTAAGCTCCCTCGGTATCAGGTGACCTGTCAGCCAGCCCGGAAAACGTCGTCCAGCCAATGCTGCGGGATTGTTCTACATGGACCAGGAATTTCTCCAGCTCACCATCGTCAAGGTACTCAGTACTGTGGCCAATAGCGACTACCGGCAGTACCCCGGTTCCATTCGTTTCAGCCCGACCAATCGCGTATCGACAGAACTGTTTCATCTCACGGGCCGTCAATCTGCAGAAATCAAATTTTTTCGGGAGACGTGCTTTCAGCGAACTGAGTTTCTTACCGCTTCCCATGTCAGCACTCGTCTCCTCCGCCAGGGGTTCCGCCCGGCTGTCCCGTCGCAATCGATACTGAAGTTTTATCCGGCGAGGTGTGATCATCGAGGCGATGAAAACGTCTCTGCATAGAATCGGGATTTCCGTCAAACCGGACCTGTCTGCGGCAACATTAATATCAGTTTTATTCACCACCCAGGGTACAAGGTTGTCATTAGCAGTCCGGTAGTCAAGCTCGTAGTCACCAATCTGATCATGCCCTCCTTTAAAAACCGAGCTGTCAAATTTAAACGATAACTCCTCAAGGCAACTCACAACATCTTCTGACGGCTGAATCAGCCAGTTTCCCGCACGAAAAGCAATGCACTCATAGCCCGAGTCTATTGGCTGGAGCAGGCCCTCAAGATACTGCTTGCCTTCGCGGAGATACCCCAATATCCGTTCACGGGACATACCCACCAGCGCGTAATCAGGGAAACTTAAACGCCAGCGACCGTCGCTGTAAACAGCATTAAACCAGGCTGGGTGTATGTGCAGCTGTACGTCATGTCCCTGTGCAACAGCGTTCTTTAACTGCGCCTCGATTTTCGACAAAAGCTCATGGAACTGCTCAAATCTTCGCAATGCAAGGATCTCCGCCACTTCCGCCATTATTGTCAGCCTGGCGCCATGACGACCCATCACTTTAAGCAATTGATCGGTGGGCTCAAGCATCAGTTTCTCAAAACTTCCCAGACCGTTTCCATAAATTTCATAGTCAAGGGTGAAAACGAGATTAATCATCGCAGTTCAAGGCTCCACAGATTTTAAGAACCGACCGGTTGGCCAGGGGTTTTTATAGTCAAAAAGCCAGTTCTTCAAATTGTCATTCCAGGCGAGGAGATCAGAGCCGGTTCGTTCGACGGCTCCCCATCGACGTTTGTGTTCGCTGAACCCACCCAGGAAATCATATTCCCTGACCTGTTCCGCAATACATTCATGTAACACATGTGATCGCAAATGATTGCCGACACCTGCCGCAAATTCCGGATCGAAGCCTTCCTGGATAACATAAAAGACCGATTTGTAAACGTAGCCAATCTGGCAAGCGCGCGGCACACCGTCACATTCCAGAAGATACAACCTTAACCAGCCATTCTCCAGCGCCCTCGTGGCGAAACGCAGGTAAAAACGCATAACATCAGGATCACGGGCAAAACTACCGAGTTCACCGATACTGAGCCACCTCGCCTGGTGCAACTGGTGTAACGTCTCAAGATAACGAGGTAGATCATCGACACGCCTGCATTGTTTGATCTCAATCTCGCCCGCGCGAGCAAGACTATTGGCAATGCGTTTCAAATTGGAACGCAGATTCCGGGCAGGTTTTCGCTGCAGAAAGTGCTGCTCGTCAGCCAGATCCAACGTGGAGAAGGCGTGTACCCGGGTCGCATGGCCGAGCTTGTTGGTTGTCCGCATCGCCTCGCGCAAACTCGTGAATCCTTCATCCCAACCGTTGAGGTGGTGCATCCAGATCAGGTCCCAATGCTCCGTGTGTTCACAAAGAACCTGCAGAATTCTGGATTTGATTTCTATCGCATTGCTCCGCTCGGCAATGATATTGCCGTACTCACCGGCGGAGGCATGATCACCAATGATTCGCAGAGTTTTGTAGCCTACCACTGATATCAGCGACATCCTGGCAAGGTAAAATGGAGCAACACCGACCAGCTTGCCCTGCCCATCCCGTACTACAACCACAAAAGGCGAAACCTGGTCCGCTCGGAGTTGCGCCCAGGACCAGAGCCAGTCCCAGGTCAGGAACAATGAATCTTCAAACGAAGATCCAAGCAACTCCGGCCACTCTCGTTCCAGCTTCGAAAACTCTGGCCAATCAGTTATCAGTTCTGTCTGCATCAAGTCTCAGTGGCGTTTCGCCGGGGCTGAAATTCTCTCCCAAAAAGCGGGAAATTACTAATTGGTTCCGCTGGTGCAACGTGCAGTGCGTCAAAGATTCTCTATCTGCTCTACGACCACTCCGGGAAACATTTCATGACTTCCCTCAAACAAAATCAGGGAGGTCCCTTGATCGACGTGTTTTGCCAGTATTCTGCGTTCACCGAGCATGCCGTAACGGTGCTTAGCCGTCTGATCCCAGAAGGGCCTGATTACCTGTGTTACATTCGGGTCACGGAGTTTAACTAGTTTGTTGTAGAAACTGACACTGTGGGTGATCGGAACGCTACCGGTAACGCCGTCATACACACCGGCGAGGATGTCGATGCGAGTTCCGGCTAATCTGTCCTCGCTGACCGGCATGTACAACGGTGATCTGGACCTTGCGAGTCCAGCATCAAAATCCTCGACCCCCAGACACTTCAGGATATCACCTGCGTAGCGTTGTTCAGCTTGCAGCGATGTGTAATACCACGCTTCCAGGTCGACAACAGGTACCCAGATCGAATATAAGTTGATCAGGTGCTGACCTCGTGCAAGGTAGACTGCTGCGGCAAAACCACCTCCGCTGGCACCTGCCATGGCAATTCTATTGCGGTCCACATCCGCATTGTTGCTCATGAATGCAATGGCATCGTCAATATCACTAATCGCAGCAGCACTGGCACAGGCATCTACATGATCGTTTCGACCTCGAAAATCCGGTCGAACATAATGGTAGTCATTTAGCACCGAAAGTCGCAGTAGTTCATCCTTCGCGCGGAAGTCTTCACTCCACTGGTGCAGGCTCACCAGCAATGGTCTGGGTCCCGCTGTTTCAGAAATACGATAAAGTACCGGTTGGCTCTGCCCGTCATAACTGGAAGGAATCTGCATCGCAGTGGCGTAAAAGTTCTGCTCAATTCTCGTTGTGATCACATCCTGATAGTATTCCATGGTGTCTGCTTTGAGGACATAAACAAGGATCAGCAGGAAAATTCCTGACAGCAGTATGACAAATCCGCGCTGAAGATCAGCCTTGTCCAATCCGCGTCCTGCGGTAAAGTGCTCGAATCCAGCCCAGAGAAGGCTTCTCGATCGTAAAATTAATAACGCTGGCTATTAGCAATGAGCAGCAAAGTGCCACTAAAATTGCGAGGTAAGTGGAGTCCACGAGCGAGTAGACCCATTTCATTATCATGTAGCCAATATTCTGGTGGATCAGGTACAGGCTGTATGAGATTGTACCAAGATAAATAAGCGGTTTTTGCGCAATGAAGCTGAGCAATCCGAAAACCAGCAGCATAAATGTGGCGAAAATAGCAAGTACAATCAGAAACGCAACCGTGCTACCCATGAGATATTGGCACAGCAGACAATAGCCCAGCATTGCGTATTGAATCCAGTTAGCTTTGTTTTCCCTGATCTTGTAGAACATCACTCCCGCAACGAACAAGTGCGCAAATACCGGAATGAGTGCAAGTTTTGCAAAATTAAATAGCGCTACCGTTTCGTAAGGGTCTTCAACGCGCAGGAAGATAGCGCTTGTAAGCCAGATGAAAGCGAACAACTCGAATCGATGTAACTGACGGATCAGGTACAAACCCATCATCAGACCATAAAACGACAGTTCTACCATCAGCGACCAATAGACACCGTCCACATGGCGCACTCCCAACCAGCTTTGCAGCATCGAAAGATTAACAAACAGTTGTGCCAGATCAACCTCGCGACCACGCAGCGGAAACAGCACCAGGGCGGTGAAGGTGATTAACAGCGCAGTCCAGTATGCGGGGAACAGTCTGGAGAATCTTGAAACGACAAAATCCATCCCGTGTTTCGTTCGTTCAAGGGTCATGTAGATAACGAAACCACTAATTACGAAGAACAGGTGAACACCATAGTTACCCAGCGGCACCGACACAATGAGATCGCTGGTGTGGCCGTATAGATGATCGTAACGAGTTCCGTAATGGTAGAGTACCACCGTCAAAGCAGCGAATCCGCGCAGTGCATCGAGTTCGAGCAACCTGCCCTGGTTCGGAGCCTGTGGAATCGTGAATAGTTTTGATAACAGCATTATTTAGTAACATTCCTGGCATTGAGTTCCAGCGGGAATCCGAACGGCGATATATCTCTACTGCTGGGCGCAACACATCTTTCACAAGCGATTTAGTGTTGCATAATTATCTGCTTATTACGATATGTGGTGGTGATCATATTTCGTTAGTCCCACATGTTTTCGGTAGCCTGGATTTCTCACAAGCCACTACAAACGATGCTAAACTACATTGCTTGTGTTTGTAGACGCGTTTTACACATCCAGAGCCACTGCCACTCGACACGGAATTCAATAAATGACCCTCAAGATCGCAATGTTCAGCCGGTTCCCGCAGGACGTGCAGCACCCACGCGGCGGCGTGGAAAGCGCTACCGTTAACCTGGCGGTGGCGTTAGCTAAAATACCTGAAATTGAATTGCATCTGATCACCCTGGAGGACGGCATAACGGAGGTGCAGCGATCCACAATGGACCGCATCGAAGTGCATCGTTTACCGAAAACTTTTCCTTACCAGGCCCTGGATATACTGATCGGTCCAGGGCGGCGAAGTATCTGCCGCTATATCGAAAGCCTGAAACCGGATATCGCACATTTCCACGAATCTTATGCATTCGGAATGGCAGACCTTAAGGTACCCCTTGTGTACACAGACCACGGTCCGGACACTCTGATGATTCCCGTTGAGAGCGGCAAGATTGGCCGTCTGAAGTCCATTAGAGTGCCCATCTGGCATTTCGTGGAATCAAGGGGGTACTCCAGGTTTAAAAACATTATTTCCATTTCACCGTTCATCGAGGAACATCTTAAGGATCGGACGAGCGCACAATTCAGTCCCATCGACAATGCAATCAGCGCTTCATACTTCGAAACGCCGCGACATGAGACACGCCCAATCCTGTTTTCTGCAGGCTGGGTCTCCAGTCGCAAGAATACCTACGGGCTGATACGCATGTTCGCGGCCTATGTGAAAAAATACAACGACTCAGAAATCGAATTGCGGATTGCGGGAGACAAAACCAGGGACATGGAGTACGTCAATCAGGTCAACGAATTGATCGCATCTGAGGGGCTGGACAAACGTGTGACCCTGCTCGGGAATCTTGACCAGCGGGAGATCAAGACAGAGCTTGGTCAGGCTTCACTGTTCATTCTCACGTCATTCCAGGAAGTCGCACCCATGGTGATCGCTGAAGCTATGGCGGTGGGGGTTCCCGTTGTTTGCTCGAATCGATGCGGCATGCCGTTTATGGTAGAAGATAGGGTTTCCGGATTACTGGTCGATCCGGAAGATGAAGACGCCACCGCAGAGGCTGTGAACCAATTAGTCTCAAATGCAACAAAACGAAAAGAGTTTGGCGAAGCGGCAAAGAAGACAGCTTACAGCCGTTTTCACCCTGATGCCGTTTCCGCAAAAACCATCGCTGTCTACAAATCCATCATTGCCGGGTGACCACTCACTCGAAAACTATTGATCAATCCCATGCCAGCGGTTGCTGAGCCTCGCGTTGCCCAGGATTAGCTTCAATACGCGCCAGGACGTGTTCATCACCTGATAATCTCGCGGGATTTCGCGATACGGATTCGCGTCCTTTTCCTCTACCGCCAGTGCAACCGCATTTAGAACAATGTCAGTTTCGAGGCCTGTCAGGATGATGCTGCCGGTATCCTGCGCTTCGGGGCGTTCCATAGAGTTGCGCAGAGAAATCGCCGGAAAATCCAGCATGGCAGACTCCTCACTGATTGTGCCGCTATCGGACAAGGTGCACCTGGCGTTCATCTGCAGGAAGATGTAATCGTAAAATCCGAACGGCTTGAGGAAACGAACCCGTTCATCCATCTCAATGTCTTTGATTGCCTCCAGTCTGTTCCTGGTCCTTGGATGCGTCGATACGATCACTGGCAGATCGTATTCTTCAGCCAAACCGTTGAGCAACCTCATGATCTCCTTCAAGTGCAAATGGTTATCAACATTTTCCTGACGATGCGTAGATACCAGAAAAAATCTGTCCTTCTCAAGACCAAGCTCGGAAAGGACCGTTGACAGAGCAATATTCGCCTTATGATCGTTCAGCACTTCACCCAGGGGAGACCCGGTCACATAGACTCGCCTGTTAGGCAGACCCTCGCGCAATAAATGATCGCGGGCGTTCTCGGTATAGGCCAGATTGAAGTCAGCAATGTGGTCAATAATCCGGCGATTCATTTCCTCCGGGACGTTCCAGTCAAAGGAGCGGTTTCCCGCCTCCATGTGGAATACGGGAATATGCATCCGCTTGGCCATAATCGCGCCAAAGCTGCTGTTGGTATCACCCAGCACCAGCACTGCATCGGGCACCTCGGCCCGAAGAACTTCCTCGGATTTCGCCAGGATATCTCCGTAGGTTCTTCCCAGAGAACTAGTGTCAACATTGAGATAGAAATCTGGTTCACGAAGCCCCAGGTCCTTGAAAAATACTTCGTTTAGCTCATAGTCATAGTTTTGACCAGTGTGCACCACACGATGGTCAACGTAGCGGTCCAATAGCTTGATCGTCGCAGACAACCGGATTATCTCCGGGCGCGTACCCAGAATCGTGACAACTTTTAATCTGCTCTTGTTCATTTATTAAACCAGCTTTTGTTGGACCAACTACTCTTGAATGAATAACGCGGAAACGACTCAGGAAGGCGGCACTACTAATTGAAAGTAAGTGTCGGAATCTTCGGGGTCGAAAAACTCATTAGACCAGAATAAAGTGAGCAATGTGGTGTCGCCACAATTGGTGATGTTGTGAGTGTAGAACACGGGCATGTCAATCGTCACCGGCGTCTCACCACTGACTTCGTATTCAATCACTTCGTCTGTACCGAGTCGCCGTAGCTGAATAATTGCATCACCGTTGACGACACAAAATCGTTCAATTTTTCTCGTATGATAATGATTTCCCCGGGTGATACCGGGATTGGTACTCGAATAGAATACCTGGCCCATACAGCGTGTCTTAATCGCCTCGATCAGATGTCCGCGGTTGTCGGCATTGAGCTCAAGCGCTACTGGATAGTGATTCTCATCGATATAACTACGGAAGGTATTAAAAAGGTCAACCGCAAAGTTGTCAGGTAACTCGGGAATTATATTGTTGTCCAGGTATTCCGCCTTATAGGACTCCAGCATTTGCAGCACTTCACTGACTGATCGTTCCGCGTCGTGGCTAAGTTCAATACTGACCGGTGGTACCGGGTTTGTGATCGTGTCATAGATAATCTGGTTAAGCGAGTTCACATGGATGAGCTTCATTGGCGCGTCAACATCGATGTGTGGCGCCTCACCGTGAGTCAACGCATGGCAAAAAGTAGCGATCACAGAATTGTATCCAGGACGACCAAAAGGTCCGAATACATTTGGGATGACGAGACCTGTGAACTTATGTTTTCCCTTTCCTGCCCAGGCCTCAAACAGGCGCCTGGCCTCCTTTTTCGATTCGCCGTATATCGTGCCCCGCTCTTCCTGAGTTGACGATGAAAAGACAATATGGGGTGAACTACCACCCTGATCGACTGCTTTCATCAGGGATTGTGCAAGTTCCACATTGGTCTGGAAAATTGTGTCCGGATCAGCGTGCCGATTTACACCAGCGAGATGCACAATTGCGTCACAGCTTTGTGTAAAAGCAATTAATTTTTCGGGTTCCCGAAACCAGGAACGCTCAAACGGCTGGAACTCAATTTCTTCGTTACGTTGTTCGAAAAAATTGCGCAGATGTGCTCCCATGAAGCCGTCCTGCCCGGTAATCCCAACCTTGATCTTGTTCATTTCAGCCATAGTCTGTTCATTAGTTAGCCGGTGGTCTCGCAGACCCCTGAAATTCCTTCAACTCCTGCTGGACATACTCGAGGGACATCAGCAGATCTATCGTCTCCGCTTCGTCGAGGCGACGGGTATTGTCGGAGTTATAATCCTGGGCATCACTGATTTCGTTCTGTCCCTCCGCAAAATATTTGGCGTAGTTAAGGTCACGATTGTCAGCAGGTACACGAAAGTAGTCGCCGGAATCAAAAGCCACGGCTTTTTCTTCCCGTGTCAGGAGGGTTTCATACAGCTTTTCACCATGGCGGGTACCGATCACATTGACCTTGCTTTTTGCTTCAAACAGTTTAATCAACGCCCGCGCCAGGATTTCGATTGTAGTGGCCGGTGCCTTCTGCACGAACCGATCCCCCTGATCACCATGCTCATAGGCATACAACACCAGGTCCACCGCATCATCAAGAGACATCATAAAACGCGTCATATTAGGATCAGTCACTGTCAGTGGCTTGCCCTCTTTCATCTGCTGGATGAAGAGCGGAATAACAGAACCCCGGGATGCCATAACGTTACCGTATCGGGTTCCACAAAAAACAGTTTTCTTTGACGTCGACAGGCGAGATTTCGCAACCATTAACTTTTCCATCATCGCCTTGCTGATACCCATGGCATTAATCGGGTAAACCGCCTTGTCAGTGCTCAGGAAAATCACTTTCTTAACATCATGGGTCAGTGCGGCATTCAACACATTCTCTGCGCCGAGGATATTGGTCTGCACGGCCTCCATTGGATAAAATTCGCAGGAGGGGACTTGTTTCAGCGCTGCGGCATGGAAAATGTAGTCAACCCGCGACATGGCGGCGTTCAGACTGTCGGAAGACCGTACATCACCAAGGTAAAAGTTGACTTTTGAATTGTTCAACCTGATTCGCATATCTTCCTGTTTTTTTTCATCCCGGCTAAAGATCCGGATTTCCTTGATATCCGTATCGAGAAACCTGTTCAGCACGGCATTGCCGAACGAACCAGTCCCACCGGTAATCAGAATAGTTTTGTCTTTAAACATGTGAAGCCCTAACTGATAGATAGATACATTCACTACCCGGTCCAGCCGCTTGTAACCGGCTCCCGAAATAGAGTCCGAATGTTAGCTCATTGGCAGATCAGGCGCACTAGATCGTGACCAGATTTTTTGGACATCCGTCACAATCCGCCGCATCGGTGCGGTCAGGGCAGTGGTGTGAGGCGCTTCTGACCGGAACAGGCCCGTCTTAAGGCAACCGATCATCCGGTAATCTGCCATCCACATTGAATATGAGTCTTGAGGCACCAATTAACACCTGATCCACACATCAAGATTAGACCAGATAGACCAGTTCCCACGAACCCGTCTTCCCATTGGCAGCATTTTGGTTTCTTCAGTCGGGAAAAAAAGCTGCCGATACAGTAGAATCCAGATCTGCGTATCAACGGGTATTCATGCCGCAAACCGGCTCAACGGAAGCAACCTTGGTGGAAAAAAATTCAACATCCAGGAAGATCGAGTTCCTCGGTCTGCCCTTCGATAACCTTTCGATGTCGGAACTACTGACCGAAATTGAATCGTCAGTCAAGCATCGGACCAGGAATTTGATTTTCACGCCAAATGTTGCGTTGTTAATCTGGTCACGAAAAGACGCCTACCTGAAAGAGGCGTATCGAACCTGCACGACACTAACGGTCGATGGATATGCGATTTACTACGCCATGAAATTGCTGGGATTACCCATCAAGGCTACCTTGAGTCCGTCGGTGTTCTACCATCCTCTGCTCGACCAGGCCGACCGGAACAAGTATCGACTTTACCTGGTCGGGGCGAGACCTCACGTCGTGCAAAAGAACGTGGAAGTACTCGAGACGGATTACCCCGGCATCCAGGTCGTTGGTTCACACCACGGCTATTTTGATCCCCTCAATCCACCGCCGGAGTTGCTCATGGACATCGCGCAAAAACAGGTCGATGTGGTCCTGGTCGGTATGAGCACCCCTCAGAAGGAGCAATTTATTCGTGAACATTGCGACGACATGCAGGCGGCTGTATACATTGGAGTCGGGGGAATGTTTGATATCATGGCGGGCGAAGCAAAATATGCTCCCAGACTCGTGCGCGTTCTAGCCCTTGAGTGGTTGTATCGTCTGGTGCAGGAGCCTCGCAGATTGTGGAAACGATATTTGCTGACCAATTCGCAGTTCCTCTACCTGGTGTTCCTGGAGGTACTGAAACGACTTTTCTATCCCGGCACACCACGACCCAAGGCTAAATAGAATATGCCCGACCCTTCAACACAATCGAGCCTTCGGGAGACCTGCATTTCTCTCGTAGCCGCATCATTATTGGCTGTGGTCTATTCGGTTTCGCTGCTCATTATCTGGATCGCGCGACTGCTGCCTCACGCCCGCTGGACACCGACTGACTGCATCCTCGTCACCGGAACCTTCTACAATCCAAACTGGTTTATTGCTCACGCCAGCCCGTTGGCATTGTGTGGAGTAGAACGGATCATTTTTGTCACTGACACACCGCGGACGGAAGTGGAAGGAATCGAATTCTTTACGCCACCGCAATGGATGTTCAAAGTACTGGGGCGGGCGGGGGCTAAGTTCATCTACATTTTTATCGCCGGTTTAAAATTCCGACCTGATTGTTACATTGGTTACCATTTGTTTCCAGGCGCACTCAGCGCGCTCCTGGTGGCACAAATGTTAGGCCGCCCTTCCTGCTACCAGATGTGCGCCGGACCCATCGAAATTATTGGTGGCGGCAACCAGACCGAGAACGCCTTGCTGGTAAGGCTCGGCAGACCGTACCCAGTATTAGAAGCGATGGCGATGGCGATAACCCGATATTTCGATCTGATCGCAATTCGTGGCAGTAGCGCACGCCAGTTCCTGGTTGAAAATGGCGTCCATGCAGTCAACACAGAAATCATTCCCGGCAGTATCAATCTTGGGTTTGTCGGTGGCGCAAAGGAGCGACAATTCGACATCATCTTTGTAGGCCGGTTAGCCGAAATTAAACAGCCAATGCAATTGTTGGAAATCCTGCGTCAGGTTGCCGCCCACCTTCCAGCACTCAAGGTAGCCATCGTGGGTGACGGACCGCTACGCCAGGAAATGACAGAATTTCTGCATACCCATGGCATCAACGACAATGTGCAAATGTTAGGTCAGCGCAGCGATGTCGAGACGCTGCTCGGCCAATCGAAAATTTTCCTGCTTACTTCCCGGAATGAAGGCCTTTCTATCGCGATGGCCGAAGCAATGGCTTCAGGCGCGGTACCGGTAGTGGCTGATGTAGGTGACCTGTCAGACCTCGTCAACCATGGACAAAACGGGTACGTGATTTCTCCAAATGCGGTGGCAAGTTATGTCGATCACCTGAAAATTCTGCTCGATGACCCAGAACAGTTAGAACGCTTCAGCGGGCGTGCGAGTGAAGCCGCTCGTAACTACAATGGGATTGATGTCGTATCCTCGCACTGGCATCGATCCCTGCTTGGTGCGAACATGAGGCATCCCAACATCAATGTTAGCCAGGGGAATACGCCCCAGGGATGACGTGAAAACGAAATGATTCGCTATTCCTTACTCACGCTTTTCGTCATAGGTCTTTCGATCTGGGCATTACGTGACTGGTATTTCTCCCTGTGTGGGCTGATCACAATGATGGCAGTTTTTGGCAACGAGAGTATGCCGGCCACAATGTTAGGCATTCCTGGCCTGAATCCCTGGAATCTCCTGCTGGTGAGTATCTGCATTGGCTGGTTCACCTCGAAAACCTCTGAAAAGCTGAGCTGGGACATGCCCGGGGCTCTGAGCGCATTACTAGTATGCTACTTTCTGGTCATTGGCGTGGCTCTCATGCGCATGACTTTCAATATGGAACCGATCCAAAACCTCGCATTCGCGATGCGTATCGAACCAATCACTGTCCGAGAATTGTGGATCGACAAGTTTCTCAACAGCATTAAATTCGTTGTACCGGCGTTGCTGCTTTATTCCGGATGCAATAGCCGCAAGCGGTTCCAATATGCACTCTACGCACTTGCTGGAATGTATATCGTATTATCATTCCTGGTCTTGAAGAAAATGCCCCTGGGACTGCTCACCGATGGCGAACAGCTGCAAAGACGCGCCCTGCGGGTACTCGGTCGAGACCTCGGCTACTACAGGACAAACCTCTCAGTGATGCTCGCCGGTGGCTTCTGGATCATCTTCGCCCTGAAGGATTACATGGACAAGAAATTGACCGTGTTCATACTCGGGACCTGCGGTATTGTGTTGCTGGCGATGCTCCTGACGGGTGGACGGGGTGGATACCTGGCCTGGGGTATTCTCGCTATGATCTTTGTGGCTACACGCTACAAGAAATATCTCTTGCTGGCTCCGGTAGTGGTTCTCGCCATTGCGATTTTACTGCCCAGTGTCGCCGAACGGATGATGACCGGCCTCACGGATTCCAATAGTCAGTCGACCCTTTCGCCTGCCGAAGAGGAGGAACAGTTGAATGCTCTGTCCTCAGGACGGAGTGAGTTCTGGCCTCTGGTCGTGGGACAAATTGCGCAGCGACCACTGGTCGGTTTCGGGTATCAAGGCGTTGTCGTCAGTGGCATTACGCTGGAGTTTTACAAGGTACATTTCTTCCCGTACACGCATCCCCACAATGCCTACCTTCAGCTTCTTGTTGATAATGGCATCATCGGCAGTTTACCGATCCTGATTTTCTTTTTTCTGATACTCAAATATTCGTGGCAAATGTACCGACACCCACATGACAAGATTTGTAATCTGGCGGGTGCAGCGTCTTTTTCACTGGTCATGGCATTCATCATCGGCGCTATATCCGGGCAATCCTTCTATCCGGAAGAACGCTCATTTGGTATGTGGTGCGCCATCATGTTGATGCTGAAGGCAAGAACTGAAATGATGAAAGTGGCAACGCCGGAGGCGACCCGAAAACAAAAAAGACGCCGCTCATTCAAGTCCGGTGAAGATGAAGGTCCCAAAAACAATATCTGGGAGGAAGAACCGGACGCTCAAAGTGTTACAGCGCGAGCGCCAACAGCCACAGTCGCAGGGTCGGGATGGATTCGGTAACCGTAAAATCCGGCTCTCAGGTCTCCAGATGATTCTGTATCAATGCCGCCAGTTCGAGTAGGTATTGATGTGAAGCCTCAGTCTGTCCATCGGTTGCAAGCGCAATAAGATAAGCGCGACGGTCACCTTTGAATGCACCCATCAGTTCATAGAGTTTTGCGACAACCGGGCTTGCGGTAACCCGACCACCGATCATATACCAGTCAACCAGAGTTCTTCTTGATCCATCTTTGCCGTTCACCCGGTGGGTTCGCAAACTCATCCGACGCTCACCGATTTCAACTTCACTGACATCACTGTGATAGATAGTCCACAAATCATCTGACACCAGGGCATTCTCCACATGAACCAGCTCACGCCCCTGCTCCTGGAAATTGTACTGCACAACGAGACAGATCAACTCCCGATCTTTGTAGGTGTATCTGGTCATCTCCCTGGAGCTTGCGCCTGAAAAATAAGGTTTCCACTGCATGGCTGCCTGATCCGCAGACGCAGTAAGCAACCCGGAAATTTGGTCCGGCACGCTGTCAGCACTCACAACATCGAATGAACTTCGAGTTTGTGCCGCATCGATCGCGGGGAAAATCAATGCTGCAACCAAAGCAGTCACCAGCATAGCACCGGAGACGCGCCACTTCGTCGATTCATTACTGACGGTACCCGCAGCAGTTGCGGCTTCCGGAACAGGCGGGAACAAATAATGAGCTGACACAAAAAACGGTATCAACATGAACGCGAACACGAACCAGCCGAACATTAAATGGTCATGGACAACCACATTCTCCATGCGAGTGTAGTTACCGATCACCATAATCAGCGAAATACGCACCCAGTTACTGAATATCGCAAAAGCTGCTGCGAGCAGCATTACCTTGAAACGGTTGACGTTCGTCAGATTGTTAAAGTGGCCATAGAGGAATCCAAGCAACAGGGAACTCAATAGAAAACCCAATCCGGAGCAGCCCTCCTCCACCACAAACTGGCCACCCGGGACCGTAAAGTGAAACCCCTCCCTGAACACAGGAATGCCAAGCACGTACAAAACCGCATGAGAAACCTCGCTGGAGAGCCTTTGCAGGGAAGGAGAGAGCCTGTCCCACACGGGCAGTACAAGCAGCAGCACGAACAGGGGAGCTTTGAGGCCGAACAGGGAGCGATGGCCATAAACAACCGCGATAAGTGCACACATCATGAAAAATAAACTGAGCAACTGTCCCAGCTGTACATTCACAATTTTTGAGATCCACCATCCAAATCCTGAACCGACCGCGAACAGCACAGGAATCCAGTTAATCCGGGTCGTCAACTGACTGAAGGCCGCGCGTTTTTCCCAGCCCAGATAGCCTGCGATAAGAAAAGCCAGGAACCCATGGTTGTATGGACCAGATTCCATCCACTCAACCACGATCGGATACAGGCTTTTTGAGTAGATCACGAAAAAAATGAGCAGCATGATTACCATGACCGGAATCCCGGGTTGCAGGGTATACCCGGGTTGACTCTTGCTGACTGATTCGCTCATTCGTTCAAACATCCGATCCGAGGGTTGTACTTCCTTGTTGCCTAAAGCTGGTATTCGAGCGACAAAGCGCTGGAAAATTCCTTGTAGTCACGTATTCCGCGCAATCCGAATTCATAGTCACGCTGGTCATGTAGGAATGACAGAACAATATCCAGTTTCGGGTTCACGTTGTAGCGAAAATCAATCTGATGGATTTCGTGAACAGATTCTTCACCGTTTACACTCAAGGGGGCTGCTTCGAGCTTCTCCTTTGACCGGTTGTAGCGGTAGCTGCTGATCATTCGGCGAGAGAGGTTTAGTTGAACACTGACCCCGGCGCCTTCAGAACGCTGATCCTGTGGCAACGTTTGAAAATCCTGTTCATCATAGGCGACATTCAGGCTGGCGGACAAACGATCCGGAATTAGTTGATTGGTGTAGGAGAATTCAACTCGCGACCTTTGTACCACATCCGTGCTGTCAAAGTTGGCGTCGCCATTGTTCAATCCATTACTTACATTGCTATCGAGGCTAAGTCCGGTCGCAGAATCAGTCAACTCCTGGTTAGCCGAGAAGTTCCACACTGAATCTCCCCGGGTCACTCCCAGTGACAATGACACGAACGGTCCGGAATTTTTTTCACCCGAATCACGCTTGATAAAGTTACGACCGAAGTTAACATCATACTTGTAACTCTGACCTGTACCGCTGATATTTAGCGCGATTCTATCCGACTTGTAGTTAAATTGATCGTTGTCAAACTCGATGTCAGATCGACGACCCGTCAATCCCATTTTTGTTCTGGCGCCCACAGACTGACTTGATGCGAAGCCATATTGCACCTGAGAACTGTTGGTTATCCGGCCGTTGTCAAAACTGTTATCGACGTAAGCAGCATTCAGCTGCAGGTACCCGTCCCGCCCAAAGTTAAGCTGGAATGTCGGCCCGGTCCTCATGACGTTACGCTCGGTTTCATTTTCTGGCGTGTCGACGTTCAGGGAATCAATTCGCAACCGGTTCCGGTTCTGGTAAAAGTTCCAGGACAATCGCTTATCTATAATTGACCACTGCAAGGACCCTTCTCCGGTGAAGTCGGTCCGATCTTCAAAGGTATCTTTTCGATAGTCAGTCCGTGCCACACGATAGCGCAGATTTGCCTCTGCACTCGGGTACTCGAGTTTATAATTGATCGCCAGCGAGGGGGTTACGGTTAGTTCCTTAAGTTCGTCAGGCGGAGGCAACTGCCGGGAATTATCGGTGTACTCGGTATTAATTCCGATAGTAGTTTTCAGTTCGTGGCTGTAACCCAGTACCGGTGCACAGGTGAGCACCACACACAAACACGATTTAAACAGAAACGCTTCACGTATTCTGTGATCATCATTAAGACGGTTCACAGCAGTCCACCTTGGTCTTCCCCAGCAAACGTAACAATATCACCATGATACCCCGGGAGGAAATAATGCGAGACGACGACCCTGGCTAACAGGAATCTCAGATGCTAAAAAGCCCGGGTATCTCGCGATAACCGGGCTGTTTCTAGCTTGGAACAATTTTTACATTTGTACTAGCGTCTCAGGCAGCTTTGATCGAGCGTCGTCGAGCAACGCCCCAGCCCAGCAGTCCAAGTCCCAGAATACCCAGGGTAGCAGGCTCTGGCACGATACCGACGATGGACAGACCACCTGTGTTCGAGAGTGACCATGAAGCCTCTGTCATTTCATAGCTGGGAGCAACTTCGCCACATGTCAGCGCGTCACCCAGACAAATCAGCTCCAGAAAACCCTGACCAGCCAGATCCAGAATACCGTCGCTGTTCACGTCGGTTTCACCGCCTGAAGTAATGAAAAAGCCCAGGATGTGCGCAACACCGTCCACAATGGTAGGTATTGCCCATTCGACTGCAGGGACTGCAGACAACGAGAAGTCAAATACACCCAATGCCGGACCGGAGCCCACTGGCAATAACAGGCCAGGGGTCAAACCCAGAATAGTAGAGATGTCACCGTCAGAGTAGGTCATCGGTGATTCAAAATTACCACCAGGGCCAGGTCCGTCTGAAAAATTAAAGCCATCAAGTGTGTCACCACCGCCAGCACAAGCCCCACCTACTTTGGTGAAACAGCCAGATGCTGCAAATTCCATTTTACCGCTAATGGGAACCGCAGCCGCAGAGAGTGAGAACAGACAAAGTGCCACTCCCGTCGTAATTGTTCCTAATATTGTTCCAAACGCTCGTAATTTCATTGTTCCTTCCTTCGTTAGTTCGTGATCTGTGTGCGTATTGCTTTCACGGTTTCCTATAAAGCACTAAGCGTGCCAGAATTTATATTCCTTTATATATTAATGACTTAGGGAAACATGGGGTAGGGGGTCATATGGAAAGTGTAAAATTATTCGGCATTTTTACTTCCGATCCCTTCAAAGCCCGCTTTCAGACCGTCACACGCCCGGGGAATGGGGCTTGCGGGCACGAGTTAAGCGGTAATTTCCCTTCAAACCGGTGATCTTCCGGTGTTTAGTGTAAAAAATTTCGACTTATGACCTGGCAGCACCACGAACCGTGTCCAGATGATCACGGATTTCACCGGAATCAGGATTCATTTGGGCTGCCTTGCCCAGGTATTCCTGCGCTTTCTTGAGATCACCAGCCTTGTAAAGCAGCCAGCCATAGGTATCCACCACGGCAAAGTCATCCGGTGCCAGTCCGTAAGCCTGTGTGGCGACTCGCAAGCCATCATCGATACGATCCACCTCCAGATACAACCAGGCCAGGTTGTTGAGCACCGGCGCGGAGGGCTCGGTAGATGCCTGCCACTGTTCATAAACATTGATTGCCATATCAGGATTGGGTTGTAATTCAGCCCGGTTGATGATGGCAATGGCACTACCGGGCAGTTTCGCTTCCCATTCATACGTGAATGCTTCGGCTTCGACCGGATTACTATTAGCGACATGCGCCTGAAACACCTTGACCGCCATGGCATCATTCTGATCCTGCTGCCATCCCGTCACATAATGCTGCACAGCCCTGCCATATTCCTGTTTTGCGCTGGCCAGATCACCTGCCAGAATATCCGGGACATGAGAGTCTTTGTGGAATTCACGGAACTCGGTGATGATCTTTTCTGCCTCGACGAACTGTCCCGTTCTGATCTCGATTTGCGCCAGCAGGGTGAGCAGTTTGATATTCGCCGGAAATGCATTTAACGCCTTGAACACCGCTTCTCGCGCCACCCCGTAGTCCTCATCTTCAATGGCGGCGAGGGTCCTGCGATAACCCACCTGCGCGATCAGGCGTCGCGTTTGCGGAGAATCCGTTGAATAACTGCCAATCTTGTCAACAAATGCCTGTGCCTCACCCAGGCGGCCATTGGCAGTCAGGTACTCTGAAATAACCGTGGAAGCATACTCATTGCCACCATCAGACATCTCACCCAGGGTTTTAATCCCCTCATTGACCTGATCCAGGGCCTCATAGGCCTGCATCAGGCCACGATAAGCCCGGATATCCTCAGGTGCTAGCTGAGTAATCAATCGATAGGAGCCACGCGCCTTATTCCATTGTTCCTGACGGACATAAACCAGTGCCTGGCCAAATTGTGCATTGATGTCCCGGGGATTACCGGCCAGCACTGCGCCAAAATGTCCGGTTGCCTCATCGAAGTTGCCCAATTGCATACTCAATGAACCTGCGAAAAGCAGGGCATGGCTATCCTTCGGATTCTCACTGAGTTTTTGCGCCACAAACGTAGCTGCGTCATCGAGCAGGTTCATCCTCAGCAGCTGATTCATATAGGCGGTCTGGGTTTCTCTTTCATCCGGATTGTTTTCCAGCGCTGAAGCGATCTCGGAAAGCGCCTGCTGGTGGTTCGGCGGATCCTGGTCATTGTAGTACTGCGACAGAATCAGGCTCAACCTGGGATTATTGGGATCAAGGGTGATAGCACGTCGGAGTGCCTTTAATCCGGCTTCAATCTTGTTTGAATTGAGCGCCGAAATACCGTAGATCGCCACAAGGTGCGGATCTCTTGAGTTTTCCACGCGCCCTTCAAGGGTGCTGACCACCTTCGCTAACTGACCCATCTGATACATGTTGGTGGCCATATACTTGAGCACATGGGTCGGCGCAATCTCGGCATCAACGCTGGCAGCGAAATGCTGGTCGGCCGCCTCAAAATCGCCTTTGAAATACTTCAGCATACCAAGCAGCGAACCGGTGAGTTCATCACCCGGTGAATTGGCCAGGATTTCACCCAACAGGGCTTCGGCCTCATCCATCTGTCCTTCCTGGATATTGCCGATAGCGGCTTCTATCTGCGCCGTTATCTCCTGGGCCCTGGGGAAGGCTTCTGCCAGCATTCGCTGGTACACCAGCGCTTCGCCGGTTCTCCCCTGTCGTGCTAGCAGCGCTATCAGCGTCCGGACGATACGAGCTCGTTCCATGGTGAAAAGGTCCATGGTCGGTAACAAAGTTACGGCTTCCGTCAGGTTTTCTTCGGCCTGCTGCAATCTGCCCTGGCGAATGTGGGTAGCTGCAAAAAGAATCATCGCATCAACACTGCGCGGAAATTCAGCCAATACAGCGATTGTTTGCTGCTCAGCAGTCACCAGGTCGCCGCGAATAACCTGCACGGTTGCCAGACCAAGCTGTGCTGGTAGCTTTGCAACACCACGGTCCCGGACACTCAGATACAGTTTTTGAGCGGTCTCCACTTCACCCAGACCAATATAGGCGTCCGCACTGGCCAGTTCATACCGATCCATATCCTGCTCCAGCATTTTTTTCTGCTGGCGCAGCAAATGCAGCGCCGACCCGAACTTTCGGCGATTAATGTAAACGTCCACAAGGGTCTGGAAATACTCTAGCGACTTGCCTTCAATCGCTTCAAGCTGGGAAACACTCGATCGGCCCCGGCCGAGGGCCATATAGATTTTTGCCGCAACGATAGCCGCCTGTTCGTTCAACGGATCAAGTTGCAATGCATTTTGCACTTCGATCATCGCGGGACGAAACTGACCCTGTTCGTAGTATGAGTTACCCGACTCAATGAATATTCTAAGCTGCTGGGAATCATCCTGTTTCTCGCAGGACGCCAATCCGATGAGAGATAGAACAACAAAGAAGTATTTTATGTTACGCATAGAAAGCTACCTGGAGATTGCACAGCGGAGCGTTGCGGATTGCATGATAGGGTCTGTTCTCAATAGACATTTCTACCAAAAACCACGAATACGGTTTTGAACAATATCTCGATATCAAGCCAGATTGACCAGTTATTGATGTAGGCAAGATCGTAATTAACCCTGCTTTGCATTTTGTCGATCGTATCGGTTTCACCCCTGAATCCGTTTACCTGGGCCAGTCCCGTCAATCCGGGTTTAATTCTGTGCCGCAGCATGTAAGCCCCAATTTTTCCCTTGTAGAACTCATTGTGAGCAAGTGCATGTGGTCTTGGACCCACCAGAGACATGGAGCCGGAGAGCACATTGAACAATTGCGGCAGTTCATCGATGCTTGTGCGCCGGATAAATTTGCCCACCGCCGTTATACGATCGTCATCCCTGGTCGCCTGCCGGACTTCTCCATCGAGTTCCTCATGGACCTTCATGCTACGGAATTTATATACCTCAACAATCCGGCCATCCCATCCATGGCGTTTCTGCCTGAACAGGATTGGGCCAGGTGAGGTCACCAGGACCAGCAGTGCCGTTATGATCATCACCGGTCCGGTCAACACGAGTGCGACCATCGCCAGGATCTTGTCCATGACGGTTTTAGCCAGCGCCGAGCCACCTTGTAACGGCGTTTCTGACAATGAAATAAGCGGAACACCGGCAATTTCCTTAATCGAGTGATTCAGCAGGCTCACACCAAATATATCCGGCGCCCAGATCACGTCAACGTTTTCCTCAATCAGCCCAAGTGCCAGCGGCTTGATCAGATCGCCATTTTCCAGGGACATGGTGATGTAAACCCGGCGCACACCGTAGTCTTTGACCACCCGATGGATATCCGCAATGACACCAAGCCTGGGGATCCCAAGCTCCTCCCATCCTGCATCGAACACTTCCCCGTCATCAATGACGCCAATCACCTGGTCCGGAATCCACTGATTGGAGTTGGTATGGCTCGCGATATGTCGACCAAGTTCCCCACCACCGACAATCAGCGTTGGGATCGTCTCTGACATGGCACGAATCAGCACTTTGCGGGTCAGGTAGTACACCACCAGCTGGCCGAGCAGCCCGGTGACACTCCAGGACAAAATCACCTCCCGGGAGAAGGTTTCGCTCGTTTTAGTGACGAATCCAAACAGGCCCAATAACAGTACCAGCGTACCCCACCCCTGTAACACAGACGAGAAGTAGTCACTCTTGGCGCTCTCGTGGCGATAGACACCCACGGTATTGTAGATGATCGTCATCAACAGAAATGTGATGATTGCCAGAATCCGATACTCATCCGAAAACTCATCATTGCGCAGGTAGGTATGAACAATCAGCAAACTCTGCACCACAATATGATCCAGCAGCATCTGGATCCACACCTTGGCGGATCTGGATTGTTTCGCTAGCTTTCTCGTCTCATCTGTAATCATTAAGTGTGGTGGCTTTTTACCAGTTTTTCTACGAGGCCCGATGTTAGTGGCACTACTGCCCTGACACAAGCCCGACCATTCTTTTTGGACGCAGCTTTGGCCTGGGTTGTAGCCCGGCGCGCTAAAAGCTAATCTTCATGCACAGTTATTAGTTTACAGCAGATGTTTAAAAAACTGTTCTATCTCATTTTGTTTGCGCTAGTGCTCGGTCTTTTCGCCCTGCCTTTTTTGATGATCGAGTCGCAACCGCTGGTTATGTCTGATATCGCTTATGATGCCGAGCAGATTGACAGGGCTAAATCGCTGCTGAAACGGAACGACCCCAGAAGGCTTGCACCCGGTGAAATTGCGACCCAGTGGATCGACGAAGCCGAAATCACGCTGATCTCCGGTTACATATTGTCGCAGTTGGGCGGCGGCGCCGTCGCGGTTGAACTGCATCCGGGACGAGCCTATACACAATTGACTTTCCGACTGCCGGAAAATCCGATCGGTGAGTATTTCAATTTTTCACTCTCGCTTAGTCAATGGTCCGATGTACTGGCCATCGAATCCCTCTCGCTTGGCACCGTGGCTATCCCCGGATGGGCGGCCGAGATGTTACGAGGATATGCCAACAAGGCATTGTTGCGAGTACCCGAGTACAACGCCGCCATGCAATCACTCAACGGATTGCAGATCCTTGAAGATCGTATGCTGGTGGTGTATCAGTGGGAACCTGATCTCGTCGATCGACTAAAAGACCGGGGCCGTGACCTGGCGATAGACGACGAGATGCGCGCCAGACTGCTCGCGTACTCAAAACAGATTTCTGCCGTGGCTGCAAATCCCGCACTGCCCAACGAAGTTTCATTGACTGAGTTCCTGACCCCCTTATTTTTCCTGGCACAAGCCAGAGGCAACAATCCAGTGGAGGAAAACCGGGCGGCACTCCTCGCGCTCTCGTTTTACTTCAGCGGTGTCGATATCGCCAGAATGCTGGGTGTGCAGCTACCCAGCGGGAAAAAGGTCAGCAAACGCCTGACGCTGTCCGGCAGATATGATTTCGCCCAACACTTTCTTTCTTCCGCGGCTCTGACACTCACCGGAGGAAGTGGAATTGCCGATACGGTCGGTTTATTCAAGGAACTCGACGACGCTAAAGGTGGCAGTGGATTCAGTTTTACCGATCTTGGGGCCGACCGGGCCGGAGTCAGGGTCGCCGAGTACGCGATATCGAACGACACTTCAGCCAGGAAAATGCAGGACTTTATGACCGGCCGGCCCTCTGAAAAAGATTTCATTCCAGACTTCCTCGATCTACCGGAACTGCTCGCTAACGACGTGTTTATGCGTGACTATGGCGGGGTCGGCGATCCTCGTTACAATCAAATACTCGAGGACATCGAGTCCAGGTTAGACCAGTGCCGGTTGTATAATTAACATGGTTTAACACGAGGCTCAGCAGTAAAAGGAATCATCCTCGAAGGAGTTAATGCGCAGAACAACTTTGCTGGTTTGAATCCGATTGAAGCCAGCTAGTCGGAATTCGCTGCCATTTTGTCCACACTCTGGATATCTCCCTTCACTTCGTTACGGATACCATAACGTTTCAGGAGGTCATACAAAGTTGGCCTGGTGACGCCTAGCAGTTTGGCAGCTGACGTTATCTTTCCACCGGAAATAGTTAATGCTTTCAGGATAGCTGTTCGCTCGGCTGCTTCACGAACGTGCTTCAGGTTCAAGGCAAGTTCACCGACTTCCTCAAGCCCCAGATCCACGGCAGTAATAAATTTGGTGTCCGCCATCACCACGGCGTTTTTGACTTTACTGATCAACTCTCGAACATTGCCTGGCCACTTGTAGGCATCGATGGCAGCAATGGCTGTCTCATCGTAATTGACAATGTCGCGATCGTAATCGTTGGCAAATTGATCAAGAAAGTGTCGAGCGAGCAACAGCTTATCTTCACCACGATCTCGTAAAGGCGGAATGTGTACTACCATTTCAGATATGCGGAAGTAGAGATCTTCCCGGAACGTGCCCTCGGTGACCATTTTTTCGAGATCTTTATTGGTCGCACAGACAATACGTACATCAACCGGAATTTCGACGCGGCCGCCAATTCGCTCGATAACCCTCTCCTGGATAAAGCGCAGGAGCTTCGCCTGGGCAGCTAACGGCATATCCCCTAATTCATCAAGAAACAAGGTGCCTTTTTCCGCGGATTCAATTTTACCAATATTCTTCTGGCCCGCACCTGTGAACGATCCTTTCTCATGTCCGAATAATTCACTCTCGATCAAGGTATCGGGAATCGCCGCACAATTGATGGCAACGAATGGCTCATCGTTTCTCGGGCTCAGGACGTGAATGGCACGCGCGAGCACTTCTTTACCGGTACCGCTCTCACCGTGCAGTGAGCAGGTAACATCTGTGACTGCAATTTTTTCAAGCTTGTTACAAATATTCAGCATTGTCGGGTGACTGGTAATCAATCCCGTCAGTGGAGACGCCTCCTGTTGCAGCAAATCTTTATTTTGCATTTCCAGTTCAAACATCTGGAAAGCACGATTAACGATGAGGTCCAGCACCTGGGTGTCGATCGGCTTTGGATAAAAGTCGTAAGCGCCCATGGACACTGCACGCAGCGCATGTTCGGTATCCTGAGTACCGGTAACAACAATGACTTTGGTATTTCTTGCCAGATGAAGTATTTCACGCATAGTGCGGAAACCTTCAACGACATCATCTTCGTGAGGGGGTAGTCCAAGGTCCTGTATCACTACCGAAGGCTCGTATAGTCTCAAGGCTTCAATAGCAGACTCGAAATCATTCGCGAGTACGACCTGGTATTCGTCCTCGCTAAAATGCCATTTCAGCTGCTTGCGTAAGCCTTCATCATCTTCAACTATCAGCAGTGTGGACTTATCTTTGCCCATTTGATCTCGCACTCAGTCACCGGTAATACAGCGAAACAGCTTCGCTTGCGGGGAAGTTATTCAAACCCATAGGCCATCATTATTCAAGAAAAAGTGTCAATTTATTCGACGTTTTATCGGAGACTTGAATCGACGGTCTTTCGAGTTCGAGTTTAACCGACGCACAACATCCGCTGACAACAATATTCAGCACGGACGTGTGGCGACGAACAGGAAATAGAATCCACTTTACTAATGCTCTGCAGTTGTTTGATATTCAATGGATTAATATCAAAACACTAAGACCTTCAGCTGGCCATTAACCTCGCCCAATAGCCTGTAGCACGCGTTATTCAACAGTTTCCGTTGTTGATCACCGGCGATTGAAGACCGTTAATTCAACTATTAACGGAATCTCCTCAGGAGTCAGAATCATTGATTCAATGAGGCCAATCTTGCGATGGTCGTCCAGGAGCCATCCTGCCGGGCATTTCGCGACCGTATGCATCACGAAATTGGAAGCCGACACGCGCAATAGTCGGATTGCTTTACACCGGTTTCGTGAAATCACGCTCAGGAGCAATATTATGGACATTAACAAATTATCCTAACCCATTAAATTTAATCGACAAATTGATTGCAACATCGAGGGAGGTTAAAGTAACGCGCTACCATTAGACTGCAGTCATCATGGCCAACATTTTTGTCAGCTATGCACGCGAGGATCGTGCGCGGGTTGAACCATTCGTCACCCTGCTTAACGATCAGGGATGGAGCGTCTGGTGGGACCGCGCACTCGTACCTGGACATACTTTTGAAAACCGCATCGACGAGGAGATCCAGGAGGCCGAGTGCGTCGTGGTCTTCTGGAGCAAATTTTCGGTCAAGTCCGACTGGGTTGTCGCTGAGGCTCATGAGGGTATGGACAGAGGCATTCTCATCCCGGTACTGCTCGACGAAGTAAGAGTACCCCTGGTTTTTCGACGCAAGCAATCCGCTTTTCTCGTGGATTGGCCAACCAGACCTGATGATTCCGAACTCAACCGCGTCATCGCGGCAATCGCCGACATCCTTGGAGGCCCGGTTAACCTTGACGCAATCAACTTACCCTCAGGTAGGCGCAGGGTCAATTGGGCGCTAATCACAATCGGTATCATGCTTGTCGCCATCTCATCAGGCTACTGGTTACTCAATAGCACAACGAAAAGTTCGTCAGCATCAACCGAGAACAGAATCCCGGACGCTTCAATCACAATCATGCCGTTTGAGGGACCCGATGAAATCCTCAACTCACTAAGTTATGAGGTTAGTGACATCCTTCGAGAAATCGAAGACGTTTACGTCACCTCGAATAACCAGACGCGAGAATACAGCACAAACAGCGACCTGAAAATCGACTCCAGATACCTTGTGACCGGACGCCTCCTGGAAGCATCGAGTCAGAGCAGTGGACAAACCCTCGCTGTGCAGTTGATTGACACAAACAATTCAAGCACCTTGTGGGAAAAGCAGATCCCGGTTCACAAGGACAACCTTGCCCGCTCAGCCACGGTCGTTGCACGTGAAGTAGCCTCTCATTTCGACCGCACGATTTCGGAACCGAAGGGGCGGGACGAACTCAATCCCAACACTTACCTGCAGTACCTCACCGGCAAAGCCGAGGCGCGAAAACCCCAGACGCTGGAAGCCCTGAACGACACCCGCGAGATTTTCGCCAGGGTGGTTAAAACCGCACCCCGTTTTGCGCAAGCGCGTGCCGGTCTTTGTGAGACTTACATCAATCTCTATCGGGAAACACGCTCCCCTGCGAACTTCGAACAGGCAGAAAAGCAATGTCACAGGGCAAAAACCCTGAGTCCCGCCAACAGTAGTGTCCTCGGCGCGATGGGACGTCTGTATTCGACCGCTGGTGAGTATGAGCTCGCACAAAACCATTTCAACGAAGCCCTCGCACAAACACCCTACTCGACTGAAATCCTTCGCGGGCTGGCACGTAACTACCAACGCCAACAAAACTATGGAGAAGCAGAGGAATTACTGCTGACAGCGATTGCCATCGAACCCAATTACTGGACCAATTACCAGAGTCTCGCAAGCATCTACTTTGCAACAGGCGACTATGAGAAGGCGGCAAAATACTTCAGCAGCCAGGCCGAGTTGGTTCTGCAAAAAGCCAAGGCGTTAAACAATGTTGGTGCAGCCTACTTCCTGCTGGAAGCATTTGACCTTGCGATCGACAACTGGGAACAGTCGCTACTTGAGGAACCCACGCCAGAGACCTATGCAAACCTGGGATCGGCTTACTTCTTTAACCATCAGTATGGTCGCGCACTTGACTCTTATCAGGCCGCAGTAAACCTCTCCCCCGACGATCACAGAATGTGGGGCAACATGGGTGAGGCGCTGCTGTTCTCCGGCGGTGACTATCAGCTTGCCTATCGTCGTGCCATCGAGATGGCTGAACGTCAGATGCTTATCAATCCTAGTGATGGCGAAGTGCTATCGAGCCTTTCGACTTACTATGCAGCACTTGGAGAGGATGTGACATCGCTCAGTTACCTGGATAAGGCACTATCAGTCGTTGGCGACGAAGACATCAATACGGTGTATGATGCTGCTGTGACGCATTCGAGACTTGGTAATGAAAAGGAAACGGGCAGGTTACTTAACCAGCTTGTACTGAAAGGATATTCAGAGTCACTGATCAACCGTGATGCAAATTTTAAAAATCAGAATTTCAGAGAACCTTCCGATGACTAAATTCCTTCTTGCTTGCCTGTTAACTGCGCTTTCTTTTTCGGCTTCCGCAAAAAGCGTCAAGATCCAGATCGTCATTGACGACAATAACTGTCCGATCGCAGTACAGCCAGACCAGGGGTGTGGGTCTGGTGAGGATGTTTGTTTCACGAAAGGCCAGGCGCATAACATCAGCTGGAAGTATAAGGGTTCAGCGACCTCAGCTCCGGATTTCCAGATTGTGATGAAAAATTCCTCGGACCACGGAATATTTGAGGGCGGCTGCCACCAATCATCCAAATCCGTGCATTGCAAAATTTCACCATCCGCCTACAGTGGCAGCTACGCCTACAGCGTCGTCAATGCTGCCGGATGTGAGTATGATCCAAAAATTATTATTAACGACTAACACATAGGTCCGGGCACGGACGTGGTTGTCAGGCGAGGATTGCATCACTTAGTTTTTCAGCCATCATGATTACTGGTGCATTCAGGTTCCCATTAGTTATTTCTGGCATGATCGAAGCGTCGATGACCCGGAGATTTTCGATTCCATGGACGCGCCCCTCGGAGTCGACCACCGCGAACGCGTCGTCTCCCATGCGGCAGCTGCAACTGGGGTGGTAGGCACTTTCTGCGAACTTCGAAACAAACCCGTCGAGTTCTGTATCCGTTTGCTCCTCAGATCCGGGTCTCAGCTCAATTCCGCGAAATTCATCAAACGCAGCCTGGGCAACAATATCCCGTGCCAGCCGGATGCCCTTGCGCATTACTTCACGATCGTGTTCAGTCGAGTTGTAATTGAAGGATATGCAAGGCGCCGCAAACGGATCGTTTGAACTCAGTCTAACACGACCGCGACTGCTGGGTTTCATTGGTCCAACATGTACCTGAAAACCGTGACCATCATGTTTGTCGCTGCCGTCGTAGTTCATCGCTATCGGCAGGAAATGGAACTGTAAATCCGGCGCCCTTCTGACCGCATCACTTTTTAAAAAAGCCCCGGTCTCGAAATGATTCGTGCCGCCGGGTCCGCTCCCATTAATGTACCAGCGCAATCCGATGCCCGGCTGGTTGTACCATTTAAGTGCAGGGTAAATCGAAACCGGCTGCTGACAACTATACTGGATGTATATCTCCAGATGATCCTGCAGGTCTCGTCCCACTCCGGGTAAATCGAGAATCACCGGAATATCCATTTCAGCAAGATGCGCGGCCGGTCCGATGCCGGACAGCATCAGCAACTGCGGCGAGTTGATCGCACCACCACACAAAATAACTTCCCTGTCTGCATTCAGAACCTGTACCTTTCCGGACTTTTCGAATTCAACACCTGTAGCCTTTCCTGACCGGGTGAGGATTCTGGTAACCCTGGCCTTATCCATGATGGTCAGGTTTACCGGCCTCGGATAGAGATAGGCTCTGGCGGCACTCATCCGCCGTCCAGACCTGATTGTGCGGTCAAACACGCCAAATCCTTCCTGAATGCGGCCATTGAAATCATCGGTAAGGTAATGTCCTGCCTGCTCTCCTGCTGCCAGCCAGGCTTTAAACAGGACATTCTCAGCCTTGCCCCGACTGATATGCAACGGGCCGTCGCGACCGCGGAAATCGGTGTCTCCTGCAATCGCTGACTCAGCCCTTTTAAAATACGGCAAACAGTCCTCGTATCTCCAGTTTCCGAGCCCGGGGCGCTCCGACCAGTCATCAAAATCTACCGGATTTCCACGGACGTAAATCATGCCGTTAATGGAAGATGATCCACCAAGTACCCTTCCCCGCGGGCAGTATGCACGCCGACCATTCAAATTAGGTTCCGGTTCAGAGTGATAAAACCAGTTGTATCGATCATTGTTTAACACGTGTGATAAGGCCGCTGGCATGTGGACCCTGAAGTCCCAGCCATAATCTCTCGGACCTGCTTCCAGCAGGGTCACCTTGTATTGCTTCGACAACCGATGGGCGAGAACCGACCCGGCTGACCCAGCTCCGACAATAATGTAATCCGGTCGATCTGCAGCCATTGATCAGCATTCCAGGAAATTTCGGCAGAGAATGTACTAGCCCGCACTATTCACGACGGCGACATAGTATAATCGTTAGGTTATTATATTTCAATAGGTTAAGTGAAAACGGAGGTCAACTCGTGAAACACAGCCTGTGTCTGAATGGTTTTCTGACAATTCTGCCTTCGAATCTTGAACAAAATCGCTCAAGACAGCATGGCTAACAACTTCGCCATGTGCAGGGATCGAGGCGCAATTGTATTCAGGACCGGCATCAGGCTATATTCAGCTGCTCCCACAACTTGAGGTAATCCCATGTCAATGAAAGGTGTTGATCATATTGTAATACGAGTGAAGGACATCGATGATGGCATCGAGACCTGGCGCGATAAGCTGGGGCTCGCATTGGAACGTACTGCCGAGTCAGAAGCGCTTGGCATCAAACAGGCGTTTTTCCCGCTTCAAAATGGTGGATTTATCGAGATTGTTGCACCCAACAATGATGAATCTGCTGTCGGGCGTGCGGTGCAGTCTCGCGGAGAAGGTTTGCATACGCTGGCCATGGAGGTTGAGGATCTGGACGCGACGGTCGAGGCACTAACGGCAAAGGGTGTGCAACTCATCGGAGTTGGTGGTCCCCAGGTATTTATTCACCCTAAATCCGCCAATGGAATCCTTATTCAGCTCAGCCCCGCGAAATAGTTCAGCGCCGAACAAACACAGGGTTCGAATAAAACCACAGGTCCTGCCAGGGATCCTCTCCTGGCGGGTCCATCGCCGGTTCCAGCTCATCAGTATTAGTACCTCGGACCCGCACATAGAAATCCGCCTTCCCGGCAATGATTGTATGAGTCATGGTTTTTCTCGTTCCTCTGCCTTGCCAATCATCAGAGTAGAATCTCTTTACGACCTTAGTTGTGTTGTTGGTATCCAGCGTCGGATCCGTTGTTTTGCCGCCAATTTCTCCCATAATCACATCAACCCGTCTCACTCTCGGTGAATCACCGTGATGATTTTTACCCTCCGGATCGACCAACGAGATCGTCACATCGTAGGCGCCCGGAATGGTCAACTGCAGTGAGCCGCTAGCTGCGGCGATATCGGCCGCATTTCTCACAGTGACGTCAAGTTCCGAGATCAGATCACCGGTGGTCACGAAGACCTTACCTGACCTGATTGCATCCACGATGCTCTCGTGATTCAGCTGTGCATGAACATAAGTCTTGGAATACTCTCCCGGCCAGAAATCGATGCCTCCTTCGGTGTAGTGTTTGTGTGAATCTGAATTCGCCGTGATGAACCAGCGACGCCCCTCCCCCAGCATTGAGTCCCAGAAGCCACCTACGCGTGCGGTCATCTGATCAAATCCTCCCATGGTGGGGAAAAGCCGATAACCACCACGCGCTAACGCACGCGGTGTACCGTCCGCAGACAAGGCGATTGCCTGATGCCCGGGTGCACCGGCCATACCCACGGCAACTTCTGCCGCGGTATCATTCCACGCCCTTAATTCTGCCGGCGCGTACAGGCCATACTGGTGTGCCCCGGGTGCGGATCTGGACGGATGATTGGCGATAACGAGCGGTTTCGGTGACATTCCGTCCATAATTTTCAGCGCTGCAACCATTCGAGATTCAACATCACGCTCGGCATCAACCGGGTGAACGTCGTATTTATCGAATCCCGATTCAATCGCAAACAGGCGATCCGTTTCATCCGCTCCAGGAGGAATAATAATGCTGCTGTGATCAGCGCCCGGCGTATTTAATTCCATCCCGTAGAATTGGATCACACCCGGCACCAGTTGTCTTGATTGCACCAGTTCGGGATAAGCGCGATCCCGGGTAATTTTGGAATGATTTGGACCACCGTGATCCGTTGCAACCATCCAGGACAGACCAAACGACCGCGCCATCAGCGCGTTCATCGGAATCGGATAGATCGCATCGCCACCGATAATCGGAGTCGGAGGATCGACTTCCCGGTTCCAACCCACGCTATACCGCGAGTGGATGTGGTGATCACCCGCAATCCAGCTTGCCTGATTCATCACAGGAGTGGACTGTGTGACACAGCCACTTAAAGCTGCAAGAAGGACGAACCTTACACTTGTATACTTTGCCATAGAGAAAGACCGCTCCAATTTATCGCCCAGAACCATTTTTTAAAATCTGTATATACGTGCGAATCCCCTGGGCAAAATTATCGACCGTGATTTTCTCGTTAGTACCGTGAAAACCGGTCAGGTCCTCTGACGTAACGACAAATGGATTGTACCGGAACGAATTGTCAGCAACTTTTCCATAGTGGCGCGTGTCTGAGCCCGCGATCATTAGCCCCGGCGTAATGACAACCTCGCCATAAACCTCCCGGGTTGATCGTGCAATCACCGCGTAGCCTTCTGAGTTCCAGTCAGAAACCTCGGAAGCAGCGCGGCCTCCATATTCCGGTACGCGGACTTCAACAACGTCGGATTCAACAGCTTTTCTCACATGGTCAATCACATCCTGGACACTATCCCTTGGATGAATCCTGAAGTTCACGGCTGCGATGGCTTCAATCGGCAAAACATTCGTTTTAATACTGCCGGAAAGCATGGTCGGCGCCGTTGTGGTTCGAAGCATTGCATTCGTCATCGACAGGGATGAAAGCTGGTTATCGAGCAACCGTGAAAAGAGCCATTGATTTGCAAACAACAAGCGCGGCATGAAGGGCATATAACGGCTGATTTCATCAAACATCTGCGCACTCAATCCTGATAGCCCACCAGGAACGGGATTGTCTTCCAACCTGACAATGGCCGCCGCGAGTATTCCAACTGCGGTATTTTTTGGCGGCATGGATGAGTGCCCCCCGTCGGCCTTTGCGACAATCAGCAGTGTCACACTGCCCTTCTCGGCAACATTGATGGTTGCCACGAGCGGGTCGACACCCGGAAGCATCTTACTGAGAAGAAATGAGCCTTCATCCAGTGTCCATGCGAGTTGCACACCTTCGGATTTCAACAGACCAGCGACTTCCGAAGCACCGTTGGTTCCGCCAAGTTCCTCATCGTGACCGAAACTCAAATAGATCGTGCGTTCAGGTTGAAAACCCTGCCTCAACAGCAACTCCGCGGCTTCAAACAGACCTATTACGCCGCTCTTGTCATCAAGCGCGCCGCGACCCCAGATGACACCGTTATCGATTACCCCCTCAAACGGCGGGTGCTGCCATTTTTCCTCCGTTCCGGGTATGACTGGAACAACATCATAGTGGCCGGTCACCAGGATCGGCTGCAAGGTGTCATCTCGACCCTGCCAACGATACAGGAGCGTGTCATTCAGCCTTTGTAACTGCAACTGCTGGTGCACCTCAGGGTAAGTGATACGAGCCCAGTCGATAAAATCCTGGAAGGCGGCACGGTCAATATCTGCTTCACTTTGATGCGAAATCGTTACATAGCGGATTGCTTCGGATAAATGCTGTGCAGCTTCGGCCACATCGATTTCAATGGTTAGTTTCTCCACAATTTCGGTAGAGTTCGGCGCATGCATCAATGTTCTTGATATCAAAACACCAATGACCAGGAGTACAGCGACGCCGACCACCATTGCTAATCTTTTCATGAATGCTCCTCTCATGGCCTAGTCGAATTCACTTCTGATACGGTCGTGAATGTTGCCGAGAACGTCCGTCATCGAATCAATCGTTCGTGCACCAGATTGAAAGATCGCGGTCATGTTTATAGTCGCCCAACCAAACTCCAGATCCTGAATCCGCGCTGCTGCAGCGACCACTTTATCCATGTCACTGTAAAAGGCTTTCCCCGCGTCGTCGCGCGGCGGCGAGTCCAGCATCATCTGAAACCCAATTTCGGCAGGATCGCGATTGCACTTGATCGCGTGTTCCAGAATCAGTGCCCGTTTCGCGCTAACGCTTTCCTCTGACATGCCCGATGATGCCATCCACCCATCCCCCAACTCCGCAACGCGCAATAATGCTCTCCTGGAGCTTCCCCCAACCCAAATCGGCAGCTTTGCGCCTTGCGGCGGTTTGGGCTCCATCGCGATCGCCTCGAAACGGTAGTCGCTCGAATTGGAATCGACGCGTTCCTCCCCCCAAAATTTCCGCAACAGCCGAATCGCCTCATCCATCCGTTTCCCTCTCGTTCGGAACGATTCGCCGAGTGCCTCGTACTCCGATTCCTGCCAGCCAACACCAACTCCAAGACGCACTCGACCTCCGGAGAGGGTGTCCAGCGTCGCTATCTGCTTCGCGGTTAGTGTGGGATTTCGTTGTGGTAGCACGAGTACCTCCGTACCCAGACCAATTGTGCTGGTTACAGCTGCAATAAAGGAGAGCATCACCACGGCTTCCATGATGGGCATCTGAGGGGGATACATCGGCGCGGGTCGCGTCTCAGTTGGATATCCCATGACCACATGGTCAAACATATCCAGTTGATCAAAGCCGATTCGTTCTACTTCCCGGGCAAGGCGGATTATCCCCTCGGGACCCTCTCGATAACTGACCGAAGGAAATTCAACCGCTAGTTTCAAGGATGACTCCTGTTAGATAGGAGCCACAAGCATACCTGTTTTTACTCTCAGGAAAAGATTGGCATTGACCCGGCGTTTACTCGCACTTAGCGAAATCGATCGCGGACACGAGACACCGACCGGCTCATAAACTGAGCGCTACGAACGCCCGTTTCCAGCACCATCCAACCCGCCAGGCGCAACTGATCTGGCACGCTTACCGCTTGCATGCGGTCAAGTCGCGTTTGTATCTTCCTGATCTGGCTGTTCGATTGAGCGAACCGCGCGATACGAGCGGACCCGCGACTCAGCAGGAACAGTGCAGCTAAGAGAAACAACACGCCAGGTAGTATCGGGAAGATCAGTCCGAGGAGACCAAATCCCAGGCAAACGAGCCCGAAAGCCAGGTAGATCAGCTTCATGGGTTTACTGAGTTCAACGTGTATCACTTTTTTCATGGGTTCATCACTTTTCAAAACGCAATTGGCTCACAGAGGCCTACGCACGATCTGTGCCATCGCTGTAAGTCTTTGTTTTATAATTACTTTTTGATTTTAGACAATCGCCAATAGGCGGATATGACTAACCACTGGCAGATTTGATCAGGTCCGGCCGGCATACGGAAAATTAAGCCACCTATTCAGAGGGCGCAGCCACACTCCTCGAAAATTGGATCACTTCACTCAGACTAACTCCCGGGAGTTTAAGCGTCGAGGTCAGGCATCCAGCGAGGCAAAGTTTTTGCCCTCAGCAACAAGCTTTTTCAACAGTTCTGCAGGCTTCCAGACATCGTCGCCGGTTTCTTCGTAAAAGCGTTCAATATCGGCCAGCACATTGTCCAGCCCGTTGCTGTCCGCGAACCACATTGGCCCGCCAATGCAGGCCGGGAAGCCGTACCCATTCACATAAACCGTATCTATGTCGCCCGCACGGAGCGCATGGCCCTCCTCCAGTAACTTCGCCCCGATATTGACCAGTGGGTACATACAGCGCTTTAGAATCTCATCGTCACTGAAGTTCGCTCTGGTGTAGCCGAGCGATTCAGAGACGCGTTTAATAACTTCATCCGCCTCAGCGTCAGGGTATGGAGTCCGGTCCCCTGCTTCATAGCGGTAGTATCCCTTGCCATTTTTCTGACCGAATCGTCCAAGTTCACAAAGCTCATCCGGAACACGTGCAGTCACTTCATTCGACCCGCCCATCATTTTGCGCGCACGCCAGCCAAGATCGAGGCCCACCATATCCGCCATGGCAAACGGACCCATTGCAAGGCCGAAGTCAAATATGACTTTGTCGATCTGTGCGGGAGAAGCTCCTTGCAGACTCATCAAATCTGCCTGCCTGCGATAACCACCTAACATTCTGTTTCCGATGAAACCAGGGCAGTTGCCCGCGACGACGGATACCTTGCCGAGTTTTTTACCGAGCGCCATCGCCGTTCCCAGGACAACCGGCGAGGACGAATTACCCCGGACAACTTCGAGTAAGCGCATCACATTTGCGGGGCTAAAAAAGTGCATACCACAAACGAATTCCGGTCTGCTGGTCTCGGCCGCAATGGCATCCACATCCAGCCCGGATGTGTTTGTAGCCAGGATCGCACCGGGCTTCATGATCTTGTCCAGCTTCGCGAATATCTCTTTCTTTAAATCGAGATTTTCATAGACCGCTTCGATTACCACATCCGCATCGCCCAGGTCGTCAAAATTTTCCGTCGGAATTATCAATTCCATGCGGCTGTCCATCTCATCCTGCGACAATCTGCCTCTCGATACTGTTCGAGCATAGTTGCCTTCGATGACTTTGATTCCGCGAGCAAGGTTCTCAGCGTCATTGTCGTGCAGGCGTACCGGGATCCCTGCATTGGCAAAACACATGGCAATGCCACCGCCCATAGTACCTGCACCAATCACTGATCCTTTTGCAATCGGGAGCAGTGGTACATCACGATCAAGATCAGGTATCTTGTTGGCAGCACGCTCCGCAAAAAAAATGTGGATCAGTGCCTCACGCTGCGGGTGACCGAGACACTCAGCAAACAGTTTCTGTTCAACCGCAAGACCCTCGTCGAAGTCGTCGGACATGGCCGCGGCTTCAATACATTTCAGAATTTGTGATGGTGCAAATTGATTGCGATGGGTTTTCTTGAGACCCTCCGCCGCGGCCGTGAATACCGATTGGTAGTCGCCGCCCTCGTTAATCTTGTCACTAAGGTCACGAATCTTGCGAGTTTTAGCACCAGCGTCAACTATTTCCGCTGCGAAGGCGATACCCTCGCTGACGATGTCCTGGTCGGTAACTTTGTCCACGATTCCCAACTCGAGCGCCTGAGGTGCAAGTATCGGGTCACCGGATACGATCGCCTTGATGGCCGCTTCTACACCAATCAAACGAGGCAAACGCTGGGTACCACCAGCACCAGGTAACAATCCCAACTTAACTTCCGGCAGACCGACCGGTGCTGTCACCGCGGCAATTCGATAGTCGCAGCAAAGCGCAACCTCGAGGCCACCACCAAAGGCTGTGCCATTTATCGCTGCGATAATCGGCTTGGTGCTTTGCTCCATTCGGGTAAGCACTTCGCCCAATCCAACCGCCTCGCTGCCGGCAGCCCCAAACTCACTTATATCAGCACCCGCGATAAACGCGCGATGTAGCCCGGTAATGACCATCGCCTTGATACTGTCATCCCGGAGGGCCTGATCAACCCCGTCATACAAGCCCTGCCGCACTCCCGACGAGAGTGGATTGACCGGTGGATTGTCGATGCTGAGCAACGCAATTTCACCGCGATTCTCATAGTGGACGGTACCTTTCATATGCCTCTCCTTCGGGATTAATATCAGCACCGCGAGTATAGCTTAAGTCCGGTCCCGGGCAGCGAAAAGCATGAAGCGTACGGTTTCACACGTTCATTTTGGGAATTTTTCCGGTAATGTGAACGACATCAAGTTTTAGGCGCCCCACCCCCACTAATATGACGTGCCCAGAGAGAAAAAAGCGTCCTTACCAGGACCCAGGGAAACAGTGAGCGAACCAAAGATTAATGATCAGCAGATTCAGGTAGCGCTCGTCAGCTACTACACACCTCCGGAACCCGTGGCAGCGGCTATTGGCGGCTCGGAACTGGAGGAACTGCTCAACCGGTTGCCAGCGCTTTCTCTGGAAGGTCAGGTTGGTTCGCTACTTAATCAGATCCGTCAGTACCACCCAGGTATCAGCCTCGGCCGCACAGATACGGCTACTTTGCGTTTTATCGATGACACAGTGGCGGATTTTCTGACCAAAACTGATCTCGACTACAGAGTCGAGTGTATCCTGCGGGCGCTCTTACCTTACTACGCGGTAGACGTCATTCAGAATGGCGTATCAACGTCAATTCAGACGTCAGGTCAGCCCATCCTGAGCCTGCTGGATTTGTTACTTTCCGAATGTGTCGGCTGGAGTGAAGATCTTGGGATCCTCGGCGATCAGTATATGGAAAAAATCGATGAGCCAATCGCCTTGCTGGTAAAGGGTAGAGTTACCCTTGAGGACTGCCTGGCGCAACTTCGCGGTGATTTTGAAAAAGAGAATCGACTGTCCAGGAAAATGGAAGCGACACTGGCCGATAAAGAGCTGGCAATCCTTGAGGAAAGAAAAGCGAAACTCCGTGCCTCCAAGCTGCTCAACAGAGAAATGGCAGACCACAAGTTGCCCATGTTCACTATTTTCCTTCTGCAAGGTGCCTGGCACGACTTTCTTCAAGAAATAATAGTGCACTATGGTGAAGACTCGAAGGAATGGCAGAATGCAGAGAAGCTCACTGAAGCTTTGATCTGGTCACTACAACCCGGCAAAAACAAAGCCAAACAATACGCTGTCATGGAAAGTTTACCTGGGCATATTACTGACTTCAGCAGCAAGCTCAAATTCGACACATCAACCATCGTCAATGCACTTGCCGATATCCAGGAGGAATACGAGCAGATTAAACGCGGCGAGCCTTCAGAGCCTTGCGAATTCGATTTACTGGATCAGGACGACAGCCTGATCAGCGGTGTTGACCTCGATTCCGATTTGCTGGAGCAACTTTCCGCCTTGTCAAACGGGGACTGGTTTCTCTATGACGACAAGAACGAGCCGGAAGAAAAGATCGCTCGTCTGCGGATTATCATGAACAGTGCCTCGAGTGAGCGCCTTTTGTTTACCAATCACAATCGCCGTAAAGGGATGCAGCTCAACTACACGCAGATGGCAATGCAGCTTCGCGATGGCACCATCAAACCGCTCTCGCCGATACCCATGCAGGAGTTGTTCAAGGTACACCTGAACCGCGTGCTACAGAACGTCAGTGACCAGAATAAAAAGAAGAAAAAGCTGGCCGATGAACAGGAGCAACTCAGGCTCTCACAGGAATACACCAGGGATCGCAAGACCACCCAGACCGAAAAACAAAAGAAACTGCTGAAAATACTTGAACTGAAAAAGAAGCGATCGCTCGCATTGAGACGCAAAGCGGAGCGTAAGCTAAAGTTTGCCGTCGAGGCTGTGTCGCAATTACGTCCCGATGCCTGGGTAAAGTTACCCCTTATGGTAGGTACTCTGACACCAGCCAAACTCGTGGCCATCATCCCAGGAAACGAGAAATACATATTTGCCAACAGGGCGGGCATCAAAGTCGCTGAATACACCGCCAGTCAACTTTCCAACATGCTGGTGACAGAGAACAGTGAAATCCTGGACACCGGAGACGAATTCGAAAACGTATTATCCAGCGTGGTGGTTGGGTTGCGCCAAAACCGTAGTAAGAGCTTTGCCGAGCTTACTGGCGACACTTCCTGAATCGCCCCGGTGGCATGCTCGCGCTACCGCGATTTTCTGATATGCTCTAGTCCTTTGTTGAGAAGCAGTTGCGCTGCGTCGCTATGACTGAACAACTATTCAGAGTGGTATTCGACGGCTCCCGGACGGGAGAGTTTGACGAGCCTACTACGAAAAAGCGGTTCGCGAGGCTCTTTCGCCTGGATGCCAGGAAAACCGATGCGTTGTTTTCTGGCAAGGAATACGTCATAAAAAACAATGTCACCGAGGCGGTGGCAATGGAATTCATGATTAAGGTTTCTGAGGCCGGTTGTGAATGTTATGTACAGGAAATGCCTGACGATGACGAGCCCGACTACGACGAAAAACGAAAAGATGGGGAACGTCGATTACGATATCGTCGCGGACCCAGACCAGGAGCGATCGTGCCTGATCGCCGACTGCTCATCCGACGTAAGAAAGACAAAAAGTATTTCGTCGACCTGGTAGCACACAGCTACGAGATACCTTTAGCTTTCCAGTCCTACCCCAGCGACGTGGACTCCTGAGCTGGCACCATGACCAGATCACTAATCACCGCCGGGGTTCAATCAGACAAGCCCGCTCCAGCCACGAGATTGAGTAAACAGTTGTCCTCCGTCGGCCCACATGCACGCGACGATATCCTGTCTTGCCTTAAACCTGCTTCACAATCTCTGCGTGGGAGTATCGCCAAATGAGCGAGCTAAAAACCGTCAGAAACAACGCAAGCGTTTCCACTTTCGTGTCCGGTATTGAAGATGCGGACAAACGTCGGGATGTGAAGCGCCTGATGAAGCTCATGCATCGCGTCACTGGTAAGCGCGCCAGGATGTGGGGAACGAGTATTGTGGGATACGACACATACCACTACCGATATGCCAGCGGTCGTGAGGGTGACTTTATGATCACCGGATTTTCGCCCCGCAAGCAAAACCTCACGGTTTACGTCATGCCGGGATTCAGCGAGTATAAGTGTGAACTCAATCGTCTCGGCAAGCACAAGCTGGGTAAGTCATGCCTGTACATCAAGCACCTGAGCGACGTGGATATGGAGGTTCTGGAAAGCATTATTTCATCGTCGGTCGCAGAGATGCGAAACCGGTACCCGGAATAATCCCTCTACATTTCCATTCCTTTGGGTACGCCAGTCGTTTTCACCGCTTGCAATTGCGCCATGATCTCCGCCGCACGCAGTTTTTGTTCTGCGGTCTCGTGCGGCATGCCGAAGCCCATCTGAGAAGCGTATTCACGATTCGTCCTCACAAATTCGGCATAGTCATCATAGCGACAGGTCTCCGCAAGTTTTAGCAGATCGTCATCAGTGATGACCTCGCGCATTTCCTGCCAGCGACCTTCGAGTGAGAGTGAATGAAGTTTCAATCCGAGTTCCTCAAGCCCATGCATGCGCAATACGTGATGATAGCTTCTTGTAGAACCGTAAAAAGACAGCGGTACCCTCAGCTTATCCAAATTACGCTGAATATCCTCATCATTTTCACCGAGCGCGAGATAACCACTCAGCCCAATATCAATATCCGCCCAGGTTCGACCCGACCGTTCCAATCCTATTTTTACATTGGGAAGTAGAGTTTCGCGCATGTACCGATCAGTCATGATACCCCCGTGAGGCAGAATGCCATCAGCAACCTCCCCTGCAACTCGTGCCATCGCCGGACCGACCACAGCAAGGTATATCCGCGGTCTGGGGAACTCAATTGGACCAGGATTAAAGTTCGGCGTCATTAGCGTGTAACGATACTCTCGTCCCATGAACTCTGGTGTCGTTCCGTCCTGCCAGCTGTCCCAGATTGCTTTCATCATCTGGATGTACTCTTTCATGCGAGGTGCAGCGGCCGACCACGAACCGCCAAATCGCCGTTCGTTGTGGCCTTTTACCTGGCTGCCGAGCCCGATATTGAACCTGCCGGCGGACAACTGTTGGATATCCCACGCCTCCATCGCAAGTACCATCGGACTCCGTGGAAACGCAATGGTGACCGAGGTCAACATTTCCAGTGATTCCGTTGCGGTGGCTGCCAGCGCCATGGTGAGCATGGAATCGTGTGCGAGTTCACCGCAATTCACAAAATCGAACCCATTTTGCTCAGCCAGTTTCGCTTGTTCGGGTGCCTGTCCAGGCCAACCTCCTATACCAGTTCCAAGCTTCATACAACTACCCCCTTATCGCCAACAGTAGACGTCACCAACCACAACACCAATCGATTGCTGCGTCAACCCCTGGTTGCGGACTGACGAATCGCACCATAATCTGAAGCACCCGCGGCATCATTTTTCTGGTAGCCTTAGGCGTCGTTCCGGTACGGCCCTTGAGCGTAAACTAATCGCCATTTGCCGGACCATCACCAGCAGGAGAGGAGACCACATATTAACGGTTTAACTATTGTCGATAGTCCGTTTGATTTCAGTCGTGTACACGACGCGATGCAGTCTTTCGTCGATCGGGATCTGCTGTCGGGAGCGGCCGCCGTGATCCTGAAGAACAATATGGTTGTCGACTACCACAACTGCGGGTTCGCCGATATTGAATCGAAACGACCGGTTACCGAGGATACAATTTATCGCATTTACTCGAACACGAAAATAATTACCTCGGTCGCAGCCTTGTGTCTGCTTGAGGATGGAAAGTTTTCACTGGACGATCCACTTTCAAAATTCCTGCCTGAACTTAGCAACCTGGCCGTGCTCAAGGAGGGAAGCGACGATCCTTCAGAGACAGAACCACTGCAAACCGAGGCAACGATCCGCCAGCTTATGTCACACCAGGCCGGCTTCTCCTACGGAATCTTTGCTGAGTCTCCAGTTGACGCTCTGTACCTTAAGCACAATGTCCTCGGTACGGATGGAACCCTCGCTGAGATGGTTACCAAGCTGTCTGCCCTACCGCTTGCTAATCAGCCTGGAACTCGCTTTCAATACAGCGTGTCAACGGATGTACTGGCACGACTCGTAGAAATCTGGTCGGGTCAGTCATTTATTGCCTTTCTTCAGGACAGGATCTTCAGACCACTAGCGATGGTGGATACCGATTTTGTCGTGCCTGAAGGCAAGCAACACCGACTGGCTACGAATTATGTACCGGTTGATCCCATGGATCCCATGAAGCCCGGACTAAATGCAGAACCCGATTCAATTCTCGGTAGTTTCCAGCAGCCAAAAGCCCTGGCTTCAGGCGGCGGTGGGCTTGTTTCGACGATTAGTGACTACACCAACTTTATGCAGATGCTCATAGGCAGCGGTGAATACAACAACGTGCGGATACTCAAAGACGAAACGATGGCGTTGATGCAGTCCAACCAGCTACCTGCAGGGAAAATGGTGCAGCTACCAAACTGGCACATGCCAAACACTGTATTCGGTCTCGGGCTGGCAATTAAGACCGCGCCGATGCCGGGTGAACCGGACCAGGCAACTGGAGAAGTTCATTGGGGCGGACTCGCCGGAACCCATACCTGGATCTCTCCATCCGGGGGGATTGCTGCCCTCATATTCACCCAACGTTTGCCCGGCTTCTGGCATGAATTCAGTCACGAATTCAAACGCCAGGTTTATCAGGCTGCGGTGTAATCACGTCATGTTGAGTGAAGACATTACTGTCGACAAGCTGATTAGTGATATCGATGCACAGATTGAAATCCTGTCCGCCATTGCCAACGACAGCGCGATTCTCGGAGAACAACTCAGGCTATTGAACGAATCCAGGGATACTGTTTTATTTCTCCAACTGGAACTCGAAAGGCTAACCGAATTGATCGATCCGGACGAAATGACGGACCATTCCACACTGATCGATCAACTCAAAGATCGGAGCGTGGATTGACCAGAGTTTTCCCATTTCTATGCGCAGCGATTCCCGTTTTTCGGACTGAACGTTGAAAACTCAGCTATTTACTTTGAGCGACAGATCGACCGATGAGGTCATTACCCTGGCGTTAAGCGGTCTGTGCCTTTCCGGATTGCTCCTGTTCTCCGTTATTCGACTCGCCCGGGGAGATTTTGGTATCGCGCTGGTTGATGCGGCGGGATTTGTAGGCTGCCTTTGGATTTTCTGGCACGTCGTCACCACGCGAAGAGTATTCGTCGCGGGTATTTTACTTTCGGTTTTAGCCCTCATGGGAACGCTGGCTGTAATCTTCATCAGCGGGTCGGCGGAGCGTTACCTGATATTTCCAACGGCAATGGCTGCCTATTTTTTGCTTTCGCCGCGCCTTGCTTTGTTGTTAACAACAATCGCAGTATCAGCCTTGACGCTAATCCTGATGACCTCAATGCCGTGGTTCGAGCTGGCGAAATTCCTGCTATCAATCATCGGCTGTCTTTCCTTCACGTACATTTTTGCCAGCGAGAGAAATCACCAACGAGACGAACTGTTGAAGCTGTCAACAAAAGACACCCTGACCGGCGCGGGAAACCGGCGCGCCATGGATGTTCACCTGGATGAATTGGTCAAAATACACCTTCGCAATCCGGCGCCGATGTCGATGCTTATGCTGGATCTGGATAAATTCAAGCGCATCAACGACAAATTCGGTCATGCCGCTGGAGATACGGTATTACAACAGGTCGTGCAGACGATCAGTAACCGTTTGCGCGCCGGTGACCATCTCTTCCGCTACGGGGGCGATGAATTTGTCATACTCGCACCTGGACTGGACAGTACCTCATCACTGGGACTCGCTGAGGATCTGCGCAACAAAATTGGGAGCCTGCGATTTGACTTTGATTCCAGGCTTCGAATAACCGCTTCCTTTGGTGTGGCGCAATATGGTTCCGATCAGTCAGTCGCGGAATGGTTAAAACAAAGTGATGAAGCACTTTTCGCCTCAAAAAAGGCGGGTCGAAACAAGTCCCACGCAAGCTAACGTACCAGAATCAGCTTATACCGCGCGCCGACACAAAAACGTACAAAAATGGGGTGACCTTAACTGTCTGTGCCGTTCAATTGTGAATCCGGATTCACGCAGCAGCCACAACCAATCATCAACCGTATATTTGTTGTGCACTGCAAACAATCCCATCAGGCGTCTGCGCGCTTGATCCCGGCTCTGCCGATCCACATCACCGATCATACGATCAAGATAATCTGGCAGCGGACTGCGTACCCAGTCCTCCAGTATAAAGACGCCTGTATCGGAGAGAACTCGCAGGATTTCATCGCAGACCGCATAAGGGTTATTCAACACATGCAACACTGCCACCATCGATAAAAGATCAACGGAACGATCATCAATTGGCAGCTTGTCCTCCGTGATATCGTGTACAAGCAGTGTTGGCGCCATTCCAGTATAGGTGAGCTCGCTAGCATAGCTAATCATCGCGGCGGTGACATCCGTTCCCGTGAGACTCGCGCCGGGATACCGGCAGCCCAGGTCTCGCAGGAAGAGACCCGGACCGCAGCCAACATCGACAATCGTTGGCGTGGCACCCAATCCAGTCGCGATGAATTCGTTGAAATATTGCCAGAAATTTTCATCAAAACGATCACCGTGACTCATCACCATCCGTTCTATGAGTTCCTGATCGCTAACATTCGCAATTTCCTGATGAGTTGCCATTCGTTCTCCTTTTTTTAGCTAACGATTCCTGCACGCACAAGCCGCTCAATCTCATCATCACTGAGACCAAGTTCAGTCTGTAGAATGGATTTCGAATGCTGTCCCAGCGTTGGTGGTGCCTTCTCGTAGACAAGTGTTGATCTGGAAAATTTGATTGGACTAGCGACCAGTTGCATGCCGTCAATCTCGATATTCAGATTTCTGTGTATCACCTGGGGATCGGAAAACATCCCCTGAATATCGTTGATCGGACCTGACGGAACACCCGCTTTCTGAAGTATCGCCAACCACTTATCCGTGGTGCGTCGTTTGAACAGATCAGCGAGAATCATGACCAGTTCCGAGCGAAACCGCACCCTGTTTTCGTTGTCTGCGAACCGGCTGTCATCTGCCACGTCCGCGATTTCCAACACCTCGCACAACCTGGTGAACTGGTTATTGTTGCCAACTGCAAGAATCAGGTGACCGTCCAGTGTTGGAAATGCCTGATACGGCACGATATTCGGATGCGCATTACCGAGCCGACCGGGAGCCTCCCGGGAAACCAGGTAATTGGCGGCCTGGTTGGCGAGACCCGCCGCCATCGAATCAAGCAAAGCCATGTCAATATGCTGTCCCCGGCCGGATTCGTTCCTCTCAGACAAGGCGGCCAGAACGGCGATGCAACTGTACAGACCTGTGATGATGTCGGCGAGCGCGACGCCAACTTTCTGCGGCCCATCTGTAGATCTCTCATCCGGCTCGCCGGTGATGCTCATCAAGCCGCTCATGGCCTGGATCATAAAATCGTAACCAGGTCGATCTTTATAGGGCCCGGTCTGACCAAACCCCGTGATTGAACAATAAATCAGTCGCGGATTAAGCACGCTGAGTTCGTCATAACCAAGGCCCCTGGCCGCCATATCACCGACCTTGAAATTCTCAACGAATACATCTGCGTCAAGGCACAACGATTTCACCAGCTCCTGCCCTGCTGATTTCGACAGATCAATACAGATGGATTGTTTGCCCCGATTCGCAGACATGAAATAGGCAGATAGAGCGCTGGTGCCCGTGTCGTGCCAGGGCGGACCCCATGATCGTGTATCGTCACCGACACCCGGTCGCTCCACCTTTATGACAGTTGCGCCAAGATCAGCAAGCGTCTGGGTAACCCAGGGACCAGCAAGTACCCGGCTCAGATCAATAACCTGCAGTCCTTCCAGTGGACCGCTCATATCAGCCCTTCGATCGCAAGAACGACCGCATCCACGAATGCTGCTGCATTAGCCCCGACCCTGTTCTGGGTGCCCGTCACGGTGATTCTCTCACCCGGAATATAGAACATAAACGAACCCCAGAATCCACTGTGTCCCCACAGGATCTGCTTGCCGGAACGCCGGATCTTAACTCCCGCGCCGTAAGCTGTCCCGTCTCCACAATCAAAGCCGCTCAACATTATGTCCAGCGTCGCAAGGTGTCGAAACAGCTGACCATGAAAAACCGCCTGCACAAAATCGCGCAGGTCCGCACTCGTTGAGACATGACCACCCGCTGCCCAATCCACACTGCCATTGATATCAAGTCCGTCCATTTCATCTACGTAACAGTGGCTCAGTGTCGATCGCGGAGATTCATATCCTTCAAGCCAGGTCTGAGACATACCCACGGGTACCAGTATTCGATTACGACAAAGATCGCCCCAGCTTTGATGAGTGACAGCTTCCAACAGCATCCCCAGAATTAAATATCCCGTATCTGAATAATGATAGGAGGTCCCAGGATTTCCGATTAGCTCGCCATTTGTCAGTGCCCAATTCAACGTCTCCTGCGGCTTGTGGAAACGTCCCGGATCACTCCAGACCGATTTTCCCCAGGCCTGACTCATGGCAAAATCCCAGAGACCAGCGTTGTGATGAAGCAGCATCTTTATGGTGAGTTTCGAAAGGTCCTGCCCGTGAGGTAGGGTTATATCCAAATAATCCGAAAATGGCGCATCCAGTTCGAGTTGACCCTCCTCCATCAACTGCAGTACCAAAGTCGCAGTCAGGGTCTTGCTCATACTCGCAATCCTGAAACCGTCTGTCGTTCGGAGCGGCTCCCCTGTTTTCAAATTGAACACGCCGGATGAAAACTGTTGGTGAAATCCCCGGGTCGGCGCATCAACTTCCAGGATAACGCCCGGATTGCCCGCAGTGACTGATTGGTTCACCAGATCCTGTAATACCTCATGCATAGATCAGATCCGTGTCCCTGTGGACGGTAGCGAAATTCGAGCTTGCCAGAATCAACCGGTCGAGACAATATGAGCTCGTTTGACGTACAAAATTCAGCAGAGAGTATTCGTAAATGAGCAACCCACTTCCTGGATCACCAGAATGGCTCGACCTGACCAAAGAGGAAATTATCGATCCCGAAAGACCCATTATCGATCCGCACCATCATCTTTGGCGAAGAGCGGGGGGCAATAACTACTTATTGGAGAATCTGCGGAAGGATACAGGTTCCGGCCACAACATTGTGAAGACAGTTTTCGTCGAATGTCACGCAGAATATCGAAGCACCGGGCCGGAGCATCTGAAATCCCTGGGTGAAACTGAGTTCGTCGTAAAACAGGCCGAAGAAAGTGAAACAGGAGGCGGCAACGCCAAAATAGCAGCCATTGTTGCTCATGCGGATTTGCGTAACACAGATGTTTTACCAGAAGTGCTGGATGCCCACACGGATATTGGCGCAGGCAAATTTCGTGGGATCCGACATGCAGGGGCTCGCGATCCACACCCGGAAGCATTGATGATTGCTGGCAGGGCACCCGAGGGACTTTATGATCGCGACGACTTTCGCCAGGGTGTAAAAATGCTGGGCGCAAAAGGGCTTACCTATGATACCTGGCACTACCATCATCAGAACGCGGCATTCGCAGCACTCGCCAAAGCGTGCCCGGACACACAAATGGTTCTGGATCACTTTGGTACACCGCTCGGCGTTGGCGCTTACGCCACCCAAAGAGAGGAAATCTTCTCTCGCTGGAAAAGGGATATAGAGGAAATCGCACGCTGCGATAATGTCGTGGCAAAAATTGGCGGACTTGCGATGCCTGATAACGGCTTCGGATGGCACACACAAGATCGCCCACCTGGGTCCGACGAGTTTGCTCAAGCGCAGCGCCGCTACTATCTGCACACCATCGATTGCTTCGGTCCGGCGCGATGTATGATGGAAAGCAATTTCCCCGTAGACAAATTCTCAATTTCCTACGCTGTGCTCTACAACGGACTCAAAAAAATTGTCGCTGATTTCTCTGACGCGGAGAAAGACCAGATGTTTTTTGGTACCGCAAGCAGGATTTACTCGATCGTATAGCGCCCTGCGCCAACTCAATTATTCAGGTCAACTTGCCTTAGATTCTTTACCCAGAATACTGTTCCGCTAGCCACTGCAACCGGCATCAGCACAAGATTTACCAACGGAATCGCCAGCAAGAAATAGGCTGGTATGCCAAACAGCAGACTCTGCAGTGGGACCTCACCGAGTCGCCGTCGCAATTCACGGAAGCTCGTATCATTGTTGTCTGCGGCATAGTCCGTGTATTGAATCGCCATGACCCAGGCTGAAAACATAATCCAGGCGATTGGTGCGATGACATTAACGACCGGAATCACACTCAACAGGAGAAGACCGACCAGTCGCGGCACGAAATACAGAAACTTTACCACCTCACGCCCAAGGGCACGCGGCAGGATCAATAAAAGGGATGTAGTTGAGGTCAGCTTCGCTCCGAGAATGTGTTCTTCTACCTTTACAGACAGGAGCGCATTGAACGGTGATGCGATGATGTTGGCAATGATCGTAAAGGTAAAGAACAACACAAAGACCACCAGGATCACAGATAGCAACCAGATCAGCCAGGATAGAAAAGACAACCAGTCCGGTAACCAGGCGACTGCACTGGTAACCCACAACTCGAACTGGGATACACTCAAGGCAATCATGGTGATAAACACGAACATGTTGATGAGCGCTGGAATGATTACGTATTGCCGTAGACCACGCTGCCGTACAAGCCGAAATCCATCCATGAAACAATCGATGCCGTTCACGATTCAAGCACGCCGCAACAAGTAATCCTTAATTGGCAAAATTCGAATCCGACGACCCGTAATTCGATAAAGTGCGTTGCATACTGCCGGTGCCACCGGAGGTGTTGCCGGTTCACCCAGCCCTCCCCATTTTTCGCCGCCGGAAAGTGCAAAATGTGTTTCGATGACTGGCATTTCCGCCATGGTAACCATACGGTAGGTATCGAAATTGTCCTCCAGAATGACGCCATTCTCCACCGTCAGCTTTCCATAGAGGGCAGCAGTCAGGCCAAAGACGATTCCACTTTCGACCTGCATCTCCGCCGACAGCGGATTCACAAGATTACCGCAATCAATTGCGCAGACAATTCGATTGACCTTTAAGTCGCCTTGATCGCTGACAGTGACTTCCGCGACCTGCGCACAGATGGTTCCGAAACTTTCGTGGATCGCTATTCCTTGAGCAGTTCCCTGTGGAAACTTCTTTTTCCCCCAACCGGACTCCCGCTCGACTACATCCAGCACATTCAGTAAAGCGGTATTCCCTGCCAGATGCTTACGTCGAAAGGCGATGGGGTCCATATCGGACGCGCTAGCCATTTCATCGACGAAACATTCCATCGCGAAAGCATTCTGGGAATGACCAACCGAGCGCCACCACCAGCTCGTCAGATGTGTGTTTTTCGCCGTATGGCTAATCTCTTTATTGGCTACTCGATAGGGCATGTCCACCAGACCTTCCACGGAGGCATTGTCGAGCTTGTTCATATCTTCGGCCTGACCTCTGTCTGCCGCAAGTGAATGGGTTACCGAATGATTGGTATAGGCAACCAGATGCTTATCAAGATCAAATCCGGCCTTAAAGCGCATTGCAGACATTGGGCGGTAGCGACCGCTTCGCATATCTTCCTCTCGAGTCCAGATCATCTGAACAGGGCGACCTACTTCCATTGCTATGAGTACCGCTTCTTCGACAAAATCCATATTACTTCGCCGACCAAATCCGCCACCCAGGAAACAGTTGTGCACATAGACATTTACTGGTGGTATCCCTGTTAGCTGCGACGCCACTCTTAATGCCGACTCAGGATCTTGTACACCTGTCCAGATATCAACACGATCGGCCTGAACATGAACCGTACAATTCAAGGGTTCCATACACGCATGGGCAAGATAAGGAGCAACATAGTCTGACTTGAAGCTCTTTTCCGCTTCATCCATCGCCACCACAACATCGCCCTGGCTGTAGATGACTGCGCCATCCAACTTCAAGGTATCCACAAATTCACTCTTGATCGATCCCGAGTAGGTTTTAGCAGCAGGTCCCAGTTTCCATTGCACAGGCATCGCATCGATGGCAGTTTTCGCCTGCCAAAAATGTTCTGCAACAATTGCGACGGAATGCTTGAGACGAACAGAGCGTATAATCCCGGGTCGATTTCGCACAGCATTAAATAGCAGGCTGCGCACTTCACCGCCGAGTACCGGGCAGTGGGCAACCGCAGCATAGACCATGTCCGGAATCCGCACATCAATTCCAAAAACAGCACTACCGTTAACCTTGGCTGGAACATCCAGACGCTTCGTCGGCAGACCCAGCAGGTTAAACTGCTCCGGTTTTTTAATCCTGACGTTGGCGACGCTGACCATTGCCGCTGCAGAGGCTACCGCCCCGTAATTAGTTGAGCGACCGCTATTTTTGTGATGTATCCGGCCGTAGTCTGCATAACATTCTTCGGGCCCCACCAGCCACATTTCAGCCGCGGCTTTAATCAATCGTTCGCGCGCCTCGGCACCTGCCTGTTGCAGATAACTGCGGGATCCGCGAATCGCGTAGCTTCCGCCAGTGCTCATCCGTTGGTAGACTCGATTTTCTCGAATACTTCGATTTGCATCGGCAAACTCAGCTCGCACATTTCTCCAGTCGGCTTCAAGCTCTTCGGCCACAATCATCGGCAAAGCTGTAAAGACTCCCTGTCCCATTTCCGCCTGTGCCACCCGAATCGTGATGGAATCGTCTGCACCAATCGTCAGCCACGCATTAATTTCAGCGGCAGGATCGGCGGCATCGCTGTTCGCTGACAGCGGCAGGTGAAATCCAAGCATCATGCCACCGGTCGCTGTAATGCTGGCCCTGATAAATCCCCGGCGAGTCAGGTCAGGCATCTATTGACCACCCCGTTCGCGTGCAACCCGATGAATCGCCTTGCGAATTCGTTGATAGGTTCCGCATCGACACACGTTTGTCATTGACTGATTTATCTCTTCATCAGTTGGGTGAGACTTGTCATTCAACAGTGCAACTGCAGCAAGAATCTGACCGGATTGGCAATACCCGCACTGCGGAACATCTTCTTCAATCCACGCCAGTTGCACCGGGTGACTGCTGTCCTGGGACAATCCTTCAATGGTCACGATATCGAAGCTGGCGGCTTGCTCAACAGAAGTTGTACAGGATTTAGTGGCGTGACCGTTCATCAAAACCGTGCATGCACCACAATGACCGATCCCACATCCAAATTTTGTGCCTGTGAGATTCAAATTATCCCGCAACACCCAGAGCAAAGGCGTGCCCTTCTCTACCTCGACGGATTTCGTCTCACCGTTAATTTTTAGATCGATCAATACTGCGTTCCTTGCCTGTCTTTGATCTGCGATAACACTTGTTAACGAGTGTTATCGCAGACCGTGCCAGGCTTTCCGGGTTTCTTTGTCAGGGTCCTGCTGTGTCGTTGAGACTGTGTCAAAACACATGGTGGTTCGCCGTTCCAGATCGAACGCAGTCCAGCCGGGTGACCCCTCGCGAATGAACCCTGTCCAGGCAGCATGCATCACGTCCGCGAGCGGCTGCGGTGATTCCCCGGGACCGACAAATGCATCGACACCAGGTTTGTCCAGATTGTTAAAGACAAAAGGAATTTCCAGTGCGTACGTCGCCTTCAACCGGGCGAGTCTGGATTCCCAGTTAAACAGGTACATCCAGGTTTTAACGTCCTGTGAGTCACGGGCTTCCGCCAGGCGAATCGCTGGTATCCTGAAAGAATAGTCGGTCGATAGTGCGATCGATAGTTCCGTGGAATTCGCTCCGGGCAGACGGGCTCGATAGGGCTCAAGCAATGCCGCTCCACCGCCATATCCAGCCACTTCACCGGCAAGCTTGTCCGCGCTGACCTCCTTCATGATAAACAGGCTTGCCTCATCCTTGTTGGAACCAATCAGCACATCAACATGCTGGCTTGAGCCATCCTGGATCGCCTTCAGCGGGCTGACCGGCAAAACCGCGGAGCCTTCAACGGGATAAAAAGGTGATAGCCTGCTGCCAATTGACAGATCACCACGCTGCACCGCTCGATCTATCCTGCCCTGGACTTCGAGAAGCTCTTCGGCGCTGGCAGCCAGCAAAGGTTCAATCTGGTCACTCGCCATTTCTGCGAGCAAATGATCAGTCACCATCTCGCCTGACTCTGCCGACAGCGTGTGTTGAGCCCCTCCGCTTTGAGGAATCGCTCGCTTGAACAAACCCTCAGCGCGCGGTGAACCGAGTAGCGTACTGACTGCAAATGCACCGGCAGATTCACCAGCGATCGTCACCTGATCAGGGTCTCCTCCAAAGGCGGCAATATTGTTCTTCACCCATTGCAGCGCGACAATCTGATCGAGAATCCCGTTGATGCCAGACGTCGCGTAATCTGCGCCGAATCGAGACAGGTCCGTAAAGCCAAAAATACCCATTCTGTAGTTAATACTGACAACCACAATATCGCCATTGCGTGCAAAACTGTGTCCGTTGTACCAGGGAATGGCGCCCTGACCTGTGCGATATCCGCCGCCATGAATCCAAAACAGCACAGGTCTTTTTTGCCCGTCGAGCGCCGGGGTACAGACGTTCAGAAAAAGGCAATCCTCATTCCACTGGACCGGTGCGTTGTCGGTCATACCTCCTGAGGGAATTTGTGGTGCCGCAGGACCAAATTTAGTCGCCGCTCTGACAGCCTCCCAGGAAATCGGTGGAACCGCTGATTTGAATCGACGGTCACCAATCGGCGCTGCCGCATAGGGGATGCCTGCAAACAGCAACACATCATCTTTTACCCGCCCCTGAACAGGACCGCTGGTGGTTTCTGCAATTATTTCACTCATCGCTTACATCCTTCTCACGTTGTTCTATTCACAACTCCGGCTTTGCAGAACCAGCGTTGATCGAGTATTTCAAGAGCAATACGCAGCCCATCATGATGAAGGGCCGCTACAGAGCTGGAAATAACTGGATGACGCTCGATCAGAATCTGGCAATCGTTTCAGGCTGCTGGTCTGGTATCCGCTATGATCGACACCCTTTCACCGTAACGGCTATGCGGGTAGTAATCCCAGACCGCATGGTGCTGAGTGCAGCGATTATCCCAAAACGTCAGCGTGTTCGGTTGCCACTGGACCCTCGCTACCAGTCTGGGCGTTGCGCTGATGTGGCGATACAGCATCTCCAGAATGGCACGACTTTCATTCGGCTTTAATCCCTTAATATGAGATGTGAATCCGGAATTCACATAAAGCACTTTACGCTGTGTTTCTGGATGCGTGACCACCACCGGATGTTCATTCCGTGGATACCCACCTTCTGGTGGTACAGATTTGTAGCTGCCCACATAAGGGATGGCACCGTCGTGCACTGCGGTGAGCCCCTCCAACATCCTTTTCATCTCGTCAGACAAGAGATCATAAGCCAGATACATGTCTGCGAACAGCGTATCCCCGCCCCCACACTCCGGTGTTTCTGTAACGTATAACATTGAACCCATGGGTGGAAACTCATCGCAGGTGACATCCGTGTGCCAGCCATCCCCCGCTGTGTAGGCAGAATCTGCGGTTGTTTTCACGATGAGTACTTCGGGATGCTCAGTGCGCTGTTTGTACATCGGATGTACATGCAATTTCCCAAACTTCCGGGCGAAGTTTTTGTGCTGATCCTTGTCAAGCTGCTGGTCGCGGAACACCAGCACACTCCAATCCAAAAATGCCTGATGAACCGCAGAGAAATCCTCGTTGCTCAGAGGCTGAGAAAGATCAACCCCTATAACTTCTGCCCCTAGATGAGGTGTGATCGGTAGAATGTCCAATGTCTGTCTCCCTTTCCCAGGCTGGTTTTGACCAATCATACCTTAGCATTCATGATCCTGCGGTAACAAACACCACAAAAACCGCCGATCATTCACCGAACGGGCTCTTGAACGAGAAGTACTCGACCATCCAGCTCTGCTGGCACCGTGAGACCAAGGAGGTTCGCCAGCGTCGGCGCAATGTCGACACTGTGAGCGACGCTCGTATCCACACCTTGACTCACACCCTTTCCGGCAAACAGCAGAGGGATATTACGGTCATAATCATACGGTGTCCCGTGCCCCGTTCCGTCACTCCTGAATACACAGGTTTCCATGGGCTGGATGAAGAGATCGCCACTCTTTCCAGGTACATAGGAATTTCGAAACAAAGCTGCCGTCGCGGATGAGTCGGCCATAAATGCCGCTGGCGTCCAGACCGTTTTGACGAACTCTTTGCCTTCCAGAAATTCTTTCAGCGACGCGACCACTGCGTCTACCTCAATCCCATGATTTGTCGCGTAAGTGTGATTGATGCTGATCTGACTGCCGGCAAACTTGACGAGGCTGGTGGGATTACCAAACGGAAAGGTAAAATTTTTATAAACGTGCCAGGTCATTTCCAGCACAAACGGAATGACGTTGATCCGTCCATCTGCCAAAGGGCACGCCAATCGCCCATCGGCCTTCAGCCACTCCGGCAGTTCGACGACCCCGTGATCGGCACTTAGTACCACCGTGTACGCTTCGCTGCCAATCTTGTCATCAAGAAAGGAAAAAAATAGCCCGAGGTGCTCGTCGATTTTCGCGATCGTATCATCAGACTCCGCGCTGAACGGGCCATATTGGTGTCCTACGGTGTCGGTTGCGGACAAGGCAAGCACCAATAAGTCAGTTCCCTGACGCCGCCCAAGGGCTTGCTCCTCCGCGACTCTCATAGCGAGCTCAATTGATGCAATATCGACATAGGGAGACGTATAGATCTGCTCGCCTACATCATCAGAGTCGCCCACCGTCAACGGGTGACCGCTTATGTTGCCAAACTTCGTGCTTTCACCAGGATAATCATCCTGCCGGAATCGGCCCGCACCATGTTCCCATCGTTCCGGTAAGCGCTGACGAAATCCGGTCGATCCATCCGTCCCATTAAAATCGGTGACGAAGTCCGGTAACGCCTGCTCATAGTATCGACTGCTGGTAAACTTTACCTGTTCCCGATCGTACCAGTAGACGCCATCTGCACTGTGGCCTGCCATGGTAATGACCGCCCGGTCTTTACCTCCAATGGCGAAAACCCGGGTACCCGGATCATTACCTTTAAGCCAGTCACCGAGGGTATCGACACTGAGATAGGCCGGAGAACGATTCGTCTTACCCCCGATCACCTGGTGTTTTTGATCCTCATCGGCCACGCAGTACCGCGCTTCCCAGTCTTGTCGGTCAATAAACTCATTACCTGAAATCCCGGTCTTCGCTGGATTCATACCCGTCAGCATGACTGCATGCCCAGGGCAGGTATTGGTGATCGCATGATCGAGTTGCGCTCGACTGAATACTCGACCTTCACGCATTAACTTCCCGAGACCTCCCGGAAACTCCGAAGAAATCCGGTCAGGACGCAGCTGATCGACAGAGATAACGACGATAAGGGAGGGTTTGTCGACAACATCCCCTCGAAGCCACCACCCGGGGGTAAGCACGAGGCAGATAACGAGCAATTTTAAGACAGCTTTCAACCGGGCTCCCGACATCCTTGACAATTCACTCCGCAACTTATCATAACTGAGTGAATACCTTGTAAAGCTTTGGCGCCTCTGGCAAGTTTATCCAAACCGTGAACTCATGAGACGCCAGACCATGGCTGAATTACCCGAACACAATGAAGATTCCATACCGGGACCCGCATCGACGTTTTCCATCGAAACCCGGGACGAAGATGAACTCAGGGCAATTGTTCAGCAGTTAGACCCGCAGTTGACCTTCATTCTTGACCTGCATCCCACCGCGTCCAAATCGCGAACGCTGTTAGTCTGGGAGGGCGAGCAGCAATGCACCTTGAAAATCCGCAAGCTGACCCACAACATCTGGGACGAAATGTATTTTTACTACGAGATTCACGCCCTACACAGGGTTGCGGAACGAAACATTCAGGGTGTGACAAGACTAATTCGTGAATATCGTGATGAGCAGTTTCATGCCATCCTCAAATCGTTTGCTGATGGTACACCGTGCAACACCCTGGATACTGATGAACTGCTGACCAACCGCGAGTTCATTGCGAAACTGGACGCACTCTATTTAAAGCTGCACCTGGCCGGTATCGCGAAGATCAATTTTCTGCCACGAAAACTGGTGATTGGCGATGATGGAGCGCTAACCCTGGTAGACCTGAGCACTTGCATCGTCAACACAGAATCTGGCATTCAGGTATTTGTTCAGGAAATGAAGGACGATTCGCGATTTATCACTAAACTCGAGAAAAAAGCGACTCACTGAGTTTTCCAACGGGACCCAGCACGGAATCACCTGGCCGCTGGGTTCTGGATGCGCATCCTTTCGATCACAACAGTGGTGACGGGTACGTCGAAACTATCCTCCCGGTCTTCAGTTGGCACCACTTCGATGGCATCAACCGTCTCCATACCGGCGAGCACCTCACCAAAGACGGCGTAACCGAAGGTCGTGCACGTCCGCGGTTTTCGCAACCCGCGCTGCGCAGCGGATTCAATCGCAGTTTCATCGGCTCGCGTGCAACTGGTGCTGGTGTGATCGAGGTGCGTATTGTCTGATGTATTGATGAAAAACTGACGCCCGGCACTGTCAATTCCATCCAGTCGAGCCATGGCGACGGTGCCGCGTAAATTCTGCAGACCATTGTCCGCTTCGTTAATGATCAGCTGCTTTTCCGGCGCCTCGCTCAGGTCCTCGTAATAACCACCGCCCTGAATCATAAATCCCGCAACCACCCGGTGAAATATTGTACCGTCATATTCCCCGGCTGCCACATAGCGTAAAAAATTCGCCGTAGTTTCCGGGGACTTATCCGTAAATAGCCGGATCCGGACTTCGCCCTCACTGGTTACCATAGAAACCACCGGATGCTCTGCAACAGCGTTGCTACAGATTATCAGCGCTCCGTAAAAGACCCATAACCGCAGCATTTTATAGATACTGATTTTCAGCCCAGAGTGTGAATTCACCCGCATCAAAAAATTTGCCATGCTCATCACACTGTTCAAACTGAAGCTGCTGATCGTCGATATCCAGAAAACGCTTCATCGTTTCACCGCAACGTGGACATGGTATCGTGTCATGGTGATCACTGAGCACGCCTAGAGACGGGTCACCCGTATCAATAAATTCCGCAATCCATCGCTCCGAGAGATCCTCGGCCTCACCGTGATCAAACCAGATACCCTTGCAGCCCGTGCACCGATCAATTACCACGTTCTCACAGCGCAGTTCTTCCATATCCGCGTCACATTTACAACACCGCATTGAGATTACTCCGTGGTAAATTCAATTTTTGTAGGCCTGGGCAGGTACAAATCCACCAAGTTGTTCATGGACAATTCGTGCGAATTCGATGGTGTGGAGATCGCCCATCTCTCTACCCACTATCTGCACGCCAATGGGCAAACCGCGTTCATCCAGTCCCGTTGGCACGACTGTAGAGGGCAGATAGGAAACTCCGGTCAGTCCCGCCCAGTAAACCTGCTCAAAATAAGGGCGCGATTCATTGTTGACAGTAATCTGGCGCTGTCCAGCCTGTGGATTCTGATCATGCGGGAATGCTGAAGTTACACACATTGGCGTGAGCAGAAGATCGAACTCCTGGAAAAAATTGTGCCACGCCCAACGCAGGTGGGTTCGATTCTCATTATGTCTGTGCCAATCACGATAAAACAAGGTCGATGCAATCGTGACCTGCGCCAGCGAACTGTCGTCATCCTTCGCCAGCGATTGTCGGCGTTTCAGATTTTGTTCAAATACAGCCTCCGGCTGCCGGGCAGACATTGCAGAGTGCAGCAGATTCATGTACTGCTCATGGGAAAATGCCGGGCTGAAGTCCGGTCTCGCTCCATAGTCAACAATCGCCCCAGCGTCCTCAGCCAGGCGTGCTACCTTTAAAACACGGTCTTTCACGGTCTGGTCAACCGGCGCGATTGAGTCGTCAGACCAAACCGCGATCCTGTAATCACGCAGTGATTTCTGGGCTGGTTGCGGCAATTCCAGCTGCCAGCCAGGTAAATGGATATCATCAGCGCCGCCAACGATCTCCATCACCAACGCCAAATCTTCAGCGCTTCGCGCCAGAGGACCGATGACCGAAATGTCCGAGGGTGTTAAGACCCCCGGCATCGCATGTCCCCGCATGGGTAACACTCCCCATGTTGGCTTATGCCCAAAAACGCCACAATAGTGCGCGGGATTTCGGATGGAGCCACCAATATCGCTGCCCATTTCCAGTCCCGTCAATCCCGCTGCAAGCGCCGCTGCGGATCCACCCGATGATCCTCCTGGCGTACGTTCAAGATCGTGAGGATTGTTGGTAGTGCCGTATACCTCGTTGTAGCTTTGGAAATCCGCCAGGTGAATTGGCACGTTAGTTTTTCCAAAAATAATTGCACCAGCTTCCTGCAATCGCCGACAGGCAACTGCATCGCTATCCGCAATATTCTGCTTCAATTCAGGATTCCCCCAGGTAGTCGGCAATCCTTCAATGTTGTACGACTCTTTTACCGTCATCGGCAGCCCATGCAAAGGGCCCCAGTTTTCTCCCCGTGCAAGGGCTGCATCAGCTTCGGCCGCGCGGTCCGCGGCTTTGTCCAGTTGCATACACACAATTGCGTTGATTTCAGGGTTGTATTTCTCCATGCGCGCCACGTAGTGTGCCAGCAGTTCCACACTACTGATCTCCTTTGTGCGTAGTTTCTCAGTAAGTGTCGTTGCGTCCGCAAATGCCAATTCGTCCATTTCACCGCCTGATCGCTTTTGTTGATTCCCAAGCTTATGTCAGATAAAAATCTGCCACAACCGAACATCGAACCCAGCTGCAAACCCGGTAATTGAAAGCCATCGGAGCAAAGGCTAGGATGCCAACACCATGGTTACCCGGCGCTAACAATGACTACATCACTCCAGCAATTTCGAGAAACCACGCGTGTCTGGCTTGAGGAGAATTGTCCATCTGGTGCCAGAGGGCCGGGATTTATTCCCTGGGGAAGCAGCAAGATCGAGCTGAAGGAAGATACCCGTCGCTGGCTGCAGGTGATGGCTGAAAAAGGCTGGACAGTGCCGACCTGGCCAACAGAATACGGCGGAGCGGCACTATCGAAAGCTGAATATCTGGTGGTGCAGGAGGAAATGCAAAAGCTTGGTGCACGGCCTCCATTGACCGGCCGGGGAGTCAACTACATAGGCCCCACGATTCTCGAGTTTGGCACAGAGGAGCAGAAAGCCATGTGGCTGCCTCGACTCGCTCGTGGCGAAGGCGGGTGGTGTATGGGATATAGTGAGCCAGCTGCTGGCAGTGACCTCGCAAACCTGCAGATGCGCGACATTGATGAAGGCGATCATTATCGATTGAACGGTATGAAGATCTGGACATCAGATGGCATGTATGGGGACCTCATTTTCTGCCTGGTGAGAACGGATCCGGACAAGCCCAAACATGAAGGTATCAGTCTCGTGCTGGTGGATATGGATCAGCCCGGCGTTCGCGTTAGACCTATTCAGCTGATCAGCGGTGACTCCCCTTTCTGTGAAACCTTCTTTGAAGATGCAATTGCCGCGAAACACGACCTGATCGGTCCCGTGAACCAGGGCTGGGCAGTCGGCAAGCGCCTGTTGCAATACGAGCGATCAGTGCATGGTGGGGTCAATACCAGCGGGGCGCAGGTACAAGCGAAGGAAAAATCACTACCCGACATCGCCAGGCACTATATAGGTATCGATAAAGGACGCATCGCGGACGCAGATTTTCGTGAGCGACTTCTGCACCTGGAAATGGATACGCGAGCCTACAAACTGACGCAAAGGCGTGTCATTGCTGAAACTCAGGCCTCTGCACCCGCGCTCGCAACGTCGATCCTGAAGGTGAAAGGCGCAGAATTCACAAAATTACGGGCTGAATTACATCAGTTTGCGCTCGGTAGTCAGGGATCAGGCTGGCGAGGTGACGGTTTTAACGAAGATGAGCTGAACGCCACCAAGGCGTTCCTGACCACCAGAGCGGTATCCATCTATGGTGGTACCAGCGAGATCCAGAAAAATATCATCGCCAAACGAGTGCTTGGCCTGCTCGATTAAACTCGCTAAAAGCCTGTCCTGACGCCCGCTGGGTTCCAATTTGACGAACAGTAGGGTAACCTTGCAGCACTCCAATAATGGAGGAAATCTGGAAGATTGCTGCGGCATCCATGCTCAGAGTTTGAGCGAGTTCAAGATGCTCACAAAATAACCAATTAGGGGGTAACAAAGGATGGTAAAACATCGAAACAAGGCCTTGGGAATTTCCCTGGCCGTGGCCACGATGGTCGCACCCGGTGTAACACCAGTCGCTTTTGGTGAGGAGACAATCGAAGAGGTTGTCGTCACCGGAAGTCGCCGGGCTCCTCGTTCTGTCGGAGACTCTGCCGCACCCATCGACGTGATCGGTGGTTCGGACTTCGAGAACCAGGGCTCAATGGATATGGGCGATATGCTGAGGACACTTGTGCCTTCGTATAACGTTAACACGCAACCAATCAGTGATGCGGCCACACTTGTACGGCCGGCTAACCTGCGCGGCTTGCCACCAGATAATACGCTCGTGCTGGTTAATGGAAAGCGTCGCCATCGTGGTGCCGTGATCTCATTTCTCGGCGGCGGCGTATCTGACGGCGCACAGGGACCCGACGTATCGGTCATTCCCGGAATCGCCCTCAAGCAGGTGGAAGTGCTCCGTGATGGTGCCTCGGCACAGTACGGTTCGGATGCAATTGCCGGCGTGATAAATTTCATTCTCAAAGACAACGCAGAAGGACTTTCCTTCGAAGCGCGCTACGGGGAAACCTACGAAGGTGATGGCGAGTCTTATCGCATCGCGGCCAATATCGGCCTGCCGCTGACGGATGATGGCTTTGTTAACATCAGTTTCGAGACGGCTACATCAGATGCGACTTCCCGCAGTATCCAACGGGCAGACGCAGCACAACTGATCGCGCTGGGTAATACGGCTATCGCCAATCCCGCGCAGGTATGGGGTTCACCTGATGTCGACGATGACTACAAATTTTTTGTTAACGTCGGTCTTGATCTTGATGACAATACCCACGCCTATGCCTTCGGAAACTATGCCGAACGCAAAGTGCTGGGTGGATTCTTCTTTCGTAACCCCACCAACCGTGGCGGTGTTTACTCTGTAGACGGCGGCGCAACGCGTCTTGTCGGTGACCTGACGCCGGGTCCTGTTGGTCAGAGTAATCCCGGGCTTTCTACGGGAGATGGTATTGATTGTCCCGTCGTCAATGTGCGTACTGATGGCAGTACTAATAGTACCTCGCCTATCGATACAGCCGCGCTGGCTGCAATCATCGCTACACCAAACTGTTTCGTCTTCAACGAACGTCTGCCGGGTGGTTTCACACCTAATTTCGGTGGTCGGGTATTTGATTTCAGTGTAGCTGCCGGTGTCAGAGGTGAATTGTCGAACGGACTGCTCTGGGACGTCAGTGCCAGCGTTGGTAGCAGCGATGTTCAATACGAGATCATCAAAACGCTGAATCCTTCCCTTGGGCCGGATTCGCCCAATGAATTTCGACCAGGCGACTACACCCAGCTTGAGAAAAACTTCAATCTCGACCTCTCTTATCCCATGGAAGTGGGCTTCCATTCTCCCTTGAATGTTGGCTTTGGTTTCGAATACCGGGAAGAGCAGTTTGAAGTGACTTCCGGCGATCAGGCCAGTTGGCAAACAGGACCACTGTTTAACCAGGGCTTTGGTATTGGCTCCAACGGATTCGGTGGTTTCGGACCGACTGTTGCCGGACAATTTGACCGTGGTAACTATGGACTCTATGTTGACTTTGAGGCCGACGTAACGGAACAGCTGCTCTTGGGAGCGGCGCTTCGATACGAGGACTTCGATGACTTCGGTAGCACCACCAACGGAAAACTCTCCGCTCGATTCGCGTTCACCGATAGCTTTGCGGCGCGGGCAACCGTCAGCACTGGTTTCCGTGCACCGACCCCGGGTCAGTCAAACATCTCCAACGTTTCGACGGTTGCAGGTGATGACGGTATCCTGGTTCAGCGAGGAACGATTCCTCCTACCAACCCTGTCGCGGTACTGAAAGGCGGCAAGGCACTTAAGGAAGAAGAATCGCAAAACTTGAGCGTTGGTTTTGTCTGGGATGTCACTGACAACCTGAACGTGACCTTCGATTACTTCGATATCTCCGTTGAAGACCGTATCACGCAGTCAGCTACTAAGCTGGTGACCGCGGCTGATATCGCGGTTCTGCAGGCTTCTGGTATCACCGGTGCGGGCGACCTCACTGAGTTCCGGTTCTACACCAATGACTTCGATACCACGACCTCCGGTTTTGATATCGTCGCAACCTACGGGTTCGACTGGTCACTGGGTAGCACGGATCTGAACCTTGCCTACAACCAGACCGAAACAACCCTGGATGGAGCAAGCTCGGTGATCGACCGAGCGCGTGAAGGAGAGCTGGAAGGATTTCTGCCGGAAACTCGCTGGTATCTTACTGGTGTTCATCACAGCGGTAACTGGCGCTTCCTGGCACGCCTGAGCTTCTACGACGAGTGGACTGATTCCTCAAACACTCCCGCAGACGACATCACTTTTGGTGACGAGTATGTACTGGATGTGGAAGCAGCCTACACATGGAACGATCGTTATTCCATTATCGTTGGTGCGCAAAACGTACTGGACGAGTTCCCCGACAAAGAGCCACGAGTGTTGACCCTGGGTTACGAGTACCCGGAAGCAGCACCCTTTGGCTTTAACGGTGGATTCTACTACACACGTTTCCGCGTCGACATGTAAGGCTTGTTAGATTAGTCGCGCGACTATCTCCGGATTAACGCGCGATACATTTGAAATAAAAAGGGGCGCTTTATGCGCCCCTTTTTTTATCACTGCTTAGCTCGATTTATTTCAACACGACATTTCCTGAGCTGTAGATTTCAAGGCTGCGTCCGCCGTCAACCTCCTGTTTACGAATTAGATAAGCAAGTCGCTGACTCGTGATTCTTTTTTGCTCGTCGCCCAGCGCGTCATAGACCCTGGCAAGCACATCAAAAAACCTGGGCTCATCGCTTTTCAAGCGAATAGCCTCGTTCAAACGTTCTCTTGCCTTACTGTAATTCTGGTCGGCGAGGTATTCCATAGCATCCGCAAAATGGTAGTAGGGATTTTTTTGGCGATGTCGTTTAACCCGATTCCGATATTGCTCCGCCAGTTTGAGTTCACCTGCTTCCGTATACATTCTGGCAAGGTTGCTGATGGCGGTACGATTGTAACCATCGAGAACAATTGCCTGCAAAAAGCTTTCCCTGGCGAGGTCCGTACGCCCTAGCCGGCGCTGCGCTGCGCCCATGTTGTTCCACCCATCCGCCAGATTCGGAGCCAGCTTGAGTGCCATGCGTAAATCCCTTAAAGCCTGCTCATAATCCTTTGCAATAATCGCCTCGGCACCCAGGTTGTTGTAGTAGATTGCCAGTGCATATTCATCAGAAATTGTCTTTATGTCCTCGACTGGCGTGCGTCGTCCGGGAATAAAGTCCAGGACATAACGGTCACCATTGCGCAGAAAACCGGTTGAATTAATATGTTGGGTCCAGAGCAGCGTGTTGCCGGATGCATCCCACTCAGGTTGTGTATCAACCAGATGATAGCGCGCGTCAATATCCGCGTATCGAGCCATCGCGATAAACAAGTTGGTCATCGACAGGCAGTTTCCGGCATGGGTTTCGAAGGTTTCGTTGGCAGTTTTGGTGACACCAGATTCATACTCAATCGCAAACAGATCCGGTGCAAATAGTATTTCGCGAAGCTGCTCCAGCCGGTATCTGGTCAGCGCCTTTCGATCGACGTGTTCATCAATAAATCCCTTGAGTTCCTCGGATAGCGCAAGAACATCCACCGGCTGTTCGTCAACAACGCCAATAATCTCCTTCACCAGCTGCGGGTCTGGCTGTTCAAGCGTCGCAATGCAGCCTGCCAGGAACATCGTCAGAACCAGGACGGTACAAGAAGTGATAAATCTGGATTCGATATTTCCCTCCATGGTCACACTTGCATCCGTTGTCCAGCGTGCGAACGCACATCGATTTCCGTCACCTCGCTCGATCCAGTTTTTTTTCCACATGGGTCAGCCTCTTACGGCGCTTTTCGCCTGAAACGGGAATCCGTTGTAGGTTTGTTACCGTCAGCGCCAGCAAAGTTCGGTTTGATCACTGATGTGTTTTACACTATGCCATGGTCCGGACTCAACTCGGACCGATTACAAGGGCAAAGGTATTTATGAGAATCAAGAAATTTCCTCATTTCGTGTTACTGACATTGTTGCTGACCCAACCCATCGCAGCCAGTGAGGAAATCGTGGTTCGCGCCGTCGAGATCACGGCATACGGCATGTTCAGCGAATACGGGAGGCAATTCGACAAGGGATACAGCGAACAGGCACCGGGAACCGATACGCTCGACTACATCAGATTTGATGAATTTACCGATCAGATAACCGGCAGCCTCGGCATCAGTTTCGGCATCGAATATGTCATACACAGTACGCCTCGCGGTAAACCCTTCGACGTTACCGGGATCATCCACTACCCGCCCGCAGGTCTGGTATCGCCGCAGGGCCAGATCTACACCCGCTCGGAGGAAGCGATAGAAATAAAGATCGGAGAAAAGAGCTTCTACGGGTTCGGATTTGATGAACCATGGGAAATCATTCCGGGCGAGTGGAAGTTCGAAATCCGGCGCAACGATGTGCTGCTCGCACATAAGACGCTGACGGTTTTGCCGCAAGCCACTGACAAACCTTCGGAAGGATCTGAATAGTACCTAACGGTACCCTTCCTGAACGGGTACACGGGGCAAGCTCCACCAGGCGGCATCGCAGGCCTCGCGCAATTCATCATCCAGCACTACTGACAACGCTGCGACATTTGCCGCAAGCTGTTCCGCTTTTGAGGCACCGATGATCGCTGAGGTGACCCCTTCCTGCGCCAGCACCCATGCAACTGCGACAGAAACCAGATTAAGGCCTTTCGCCGCCACAACCTCACTTAGCGTCTCAACGGCCTGAAACTGGCTGTCGTGCCAATATCGCCCCTGATAACGTTCCGCTGCCGTTCCAAGTGTGAACCGGGTGCCTTCTACCGGAGATTGCCCTGCAGTGTACTTGCCGGAGAGAAAACCGCCTGCAAGCGGATTATAGACCAGTACGCCGAGACCCTCGTGTCGACACAGCGGTAACAGTTCGGTCTCAATATCACGGTAAAGGATGTTATACCGTGGCTGGACTGAGACATACCCGGCGACATTCAAATGATCCGCGACTCGCAATGCCTCACCGAGACGCCAGGCCGGATAGTTTGAGCAGCCGATATATCGAACCTTACCCTGGCTGACGAGATCTTCAAAAGCCCTTAGTGTCTCGTCAATAGGTGTAAAGGGGTCGAATCCATGCGCCTGGTAAAGATCTACATAATCTGTGCCCAGTCGCTTCAGACTATTATTTATAGACTCAACGATGTGCTGCCGTGACAAACCCCAGTTGTTGGGACCCGCGCGAGTTGGCGCATAACATTTGGTAGCGATAATCAGGTCGTCACGATTCTGCTTTTCATTCATCCACCTGCCCAGTATGGCCTCGGTATCACCGATGGTCTGCCGAGTGCCGCCCAGTGGATAAGCATCGGACGTGTCCAGGAATGTAAGGCCTGTATCAAATGCGCTATCGAGAATATTTTTAGATCCCTGCTCATCGACCTGAAGACCAAAAGTCATCGTCCCAAGACATAGCACGGGAACTTCCAGACCATGCTTGCCCATTCGCCTGTTTTCCATCACTTAAATCCGCCTTTCTCTGAGTTTCAAGTGATCATAAACGTGCACCCATCGAGATAACAAATTTAATCCCTACCAGAGCACTTTTTGACCGAGACGCAACATGCTAGATTGAATCCGCAATCCCTCGGACACCCTTGCCCCTTGAATTCAGAAATGCTCACAGCGCTATCAAAAGCCGGCCAATTGTCCGGTGAGAAAGCGCTTCCAGCAGACCTGGTGGCACAGTTAAAGCAGGAGAACTACTTCACTTTACTGTTACCCTCCGATCTCGGTGGCCAGCAGATGGAGTTGCCGGAATACATCTCACTGGTACAGTCAATTGGACAGCTGGATGCGTCCTGCGCCTGGTGTGTCAATCAGGGTTCGGTTTTGTCCACTCTCGCACGCCTGCTCGCACCGGATCTTGCGCGTCATATCTGGGTGAGCCCTGATATCACCCTGGCTAATGGCCCGCCGATACAGGCTCACTCTAAAGCCATTGACAACGGTTTCTCGCTAAGCGGCACCTGGTCATTCAGTAGCGGTATCAATCATGCAGACTGGTTGCTTGGCATGGCACCTGTAACCGAAACGGGAGAAACCCGCAGGTATCTGTGGCACTTTTTTCCCAAAAGCGAAGCGCGGATCGTGGACGACTGGGACGTTAGCGGGCTTAGCGCAACCGGCAGCTTTCAATTTTCAGTTGATGACCTCATGATCGAAACCGGCTTTGCGGTCAGCGTGGGAACGAGGCCTGAGGACCCACCCCTTTACCAGATCCCCATGAATCTTTTATTCGCCTGCGGTTTTGCCGGTGTCGCGCTGGGGACCGCTCGGTCCGCGCTCGACCTGAGCCTGCAAAAACTAGGTCAGAAGATCAAGCGATTTGATCGAAAGGTAATGAGTAACGACGTGCTAAACCAGGACCAGGTAGGACGTGCCGAGGCCACATGGCAGGCCGCTGATGATTACCTGCGAAGCCAGGTCTCATCCGTCTGGGGGAGCGTCAACAATTCGGGCGTCTGCAGTCTGGACGATAAAATTAAGCTCCGGCTCGCGGCAACCCATTGTATACGACAGGCGAAACGGGTCACCGACGACGCCTACGATTTGTGCAGCACAGACAGTATCTTTGAAACCGAAGACATACACAAAAAATTCCAGGACATGCATGTCATAACCCAGCATGTACAGGGCCGACCCGAAGTCTACGCCCTTGTTGGCAAGCACTATCTGGGATTACCTGTGGAGTCTCCGCTGCTAAATTGATTCCCAGGATGCCAGACAGGAATAATCCTGAGTTTCCTGTCCAGGGTAATTCGGTGAATATCCTGATATCCTTCGCGCCACTGTACAGAGTGCTACTGGATGAGCATCACCGAAATTGTCAGCATGACACTGGTCTTTTTCCTGATCATGGATCCGTTGGGCAACGTCCCACTGTTCATGTCCGTGCTGAAAGATGTGAAACGCGACCGCCACTTCAAAGTAATTCTGAGAGAGCTCCTGATCGCGTACATTGCGCTGATGGTCTACCTGTTTGCCGGAAAGTACATACTTGATTTCCTTAATCTCTCTCAGGAAGCAATTGAGATTTCAGGAGGTATTATTCTGTTCATTATTGCTCTGCGGATGATATTTCCAACCGATCAGGGTATTTTCGGCGATGCGCAGGAAGGCGAACCGTTGATCGTACCCCTGGCAATCCCCGCTGTGGCGGGGCCTTCGATCATGGCTGTATTGATGTTGATGTCGACCAACACACCAAGGCTGACATTGTTCATCTCAATCTCTGTGGCCTGGGCGCTAACCGCGGTCATCCTGCTAGCCTCAACACCACTCAACAGAGTGCTTGGTCGCAAGGGACTTTCTGCTGTCGAACGTCTCATGGGTATGCTGCTAATCATGATGTCGGTGCAAATGATGCTGAATGCGATCGCGTCCTTTGAATTCAATTAACCGCCCCCACCACATGCTTCACTTCCTCTGTAGTTTTAGGGGCGGCGGGGTTTCAAACTGACAGCTACTCCCAAACAAGGCGTCCCCGGCGTCGCGAGTACCGCCTCCTCGGCCATCGGTAATGCAGGGACGGATCGCCTTTCCACCGGTGTTATCTGGGCTTATTCACTTCCCCGAATCGGATTCGGCATCATGGGACTGCTGTTCGGCACTTACCTGATGAAATTCTCAACTGATGTTCTGTTGATCGCACCTGCTGTGATGGGGTCGCTAATCGCTGGGTCAAGATTATGGGATGCCATTTCCGATCCTCTCGCAGGATATCTCTCCGATCGGACACGTTCCCGCCACGGCAGACGTCGTTCCTGGATGTACTACGCCTCCATCCCCATGGGAATAGGCCTTGTGATGATCTGGTCGCCACCCGCTTTTCTGCAGGGTCTGGAAGTGGTGGTCTGGATGGGCGTAGCGCTACTGGTTTATGAAACGGCGAGTACCGCATTTTTCGTTCCACATGGGGCGATCGGCGTCGAGCTGACCCCGAATTACCACGAACGCACGCGTCTTTACGGCTATGCACACATGATCGGTGCCATCGGCTCCATTCTCGGACTCATTTCACTGCAGTTCATGAACATGAGTGATGACAAGCGTACCTTTGCGCTGTTGCTGTCGCTCTTCTCCGGATTCTGCGTCACCAGCATCGTTATCTGGTCTACCAGGATCCTGCCGGAGCGACGCGATTATCAGGGTCGTGGCGGCGTCAACCTGATCAGCAGTTTCACTGATGTCTTTAAAAACAAGCACGCGTTGCTACTACTCTTCGTTTTTGCGATTGAAACCTTTGGTGCCGCCAGCGTCGGGATGCTTGTTCCATACCTGGTCGAATATGTCGTGCCTTTACAAGCCCTGATGGTCCCCATCCTGATCACCTACACGCTACCGCAGTTTATTTTTACCCCGATGTGGATTCGCCTGGCTAGAATTTTCGGTAAAAAGCGCCTGTGGACCTTTGCTATGTGGCTTAACGCAGTAACCTTCTTCGGGTACTTTTTTATACTTCAACCTGGCGAAACTTCTATCTGGCTCTGGGTGCTGACTTTTATGCTGGGCTTTGCAGCCGGCTGTGGTTCAGTGGTTGCTCCCGCGATCAAAGCAGACATCATTGACTATGATGAATACCTGACTAACGAGCGTAAGGAGGGTGCCTATCTTGCCGTATGGAACCTGGTTCGTAAGAGCGCTGCATCGATGACAGCGCTGGTGACCGGTTTCGTTCTGCAGTTCACCGGATTCGAGCCAAATGTTGAACAGACCGAACAAACCCAAACGGCCATGCGAGCCTTGTTCGCACTACTCCCCTGCATCTGTTATGTCATTGGTGCGCTTTTGTTTGCACGATTTAGCTTTAACGAAAAAGAACATGCAGAAATTAGAGCGATCCTGGACGAACGGGCAAAACCCGCCTGAACTACGTCAATCCCCTACTAACTCCGCCAGTGTTTCATGCATTTCATCGACACGATCCTCCCTGAGCCAGGCAAGCAGTATTCCCTTGATTGCTGCTACAGTTGCGATCGGCTCATCTAACATGAAATGGTGATGCGTTCCCGGTAGGGTAAACGCAGGTAATATTCCCCGGGTGATTTCTGCCATGTAAGGCCCACTTAGTGCGCCGTCATCAGTGCTGTGCTCCCCAAGGATCAAGGCGGAACGGCAAGCAAGGCGCGCGAACTTGTCTCGCTGCGCCATGCCCATTTCCAGATGATCAAACATCGCAGGATCAAATTTCCAGGTCCAGCCACCTTCAACCTGCCGAAGCGCTTTACGACCGAGGTAGTCTACAACGAAAGCAGGACAGGGTTGTTCCGGCACCAGTCTGAATCTACCGAGCGCGGCTTCAAATGACTCATAAATTCTGGTGGGTCTTGTAGTACCGGTTTCCGCAGCCTTCTTCCCCCACTCCGTATATTGTTCCGGCGGGCGAACCGTAAAATCGCAGAAAATAATTCCGCCCAACTGCAGGCCATAGTGATGCCCTGTTTCCAGACCAACAAATCCGCCAAAACTGTGAGCAACGACTTGCGGGCGCGGTCCGAGTTCCGCTGCCTCGCAAACGGCCATGACTTCTCTGGCATACAATTCACCGCTATAGATATCGCGCCAGTCACTGTCACCATTTCCAGACAGATCAATCGCGGCGACCCTGAATTGATCGCTAAGAAACGGTGCCACAAAGCGCCACCACTCGAGGTTAGCGTTGCTGCCATGGATCAGCACAATACCAGGATTCCCAACTTTGCCCCAGGTCGCGTAGTTAATCTTGCAACCTTCGACACTAACCGTGGATTGCTCAGTATCGGTCTCAAGCGCCCTTGTGTACCAGCCGGGAAACTTCTCGTCGTTCATGGTTTTCTCTTTACAGACAAAGCCGCAAAATTTAACACATTTGCAAACACTCGCTGAAATGCTATTTTCACTTGTTACCCATATTAATCACGGACCAGGAAAAACATGGCATTACTCAATGACCAGCTTAAAGATCAAATCGTCGTTGTCATCGGTGGGACTTCCGGCATTGGACTCGCAACCGCCGTACTGGCGGAGGAAGGTGGGGCAAATGTATGGGCAGCAAGCCGTTCGGCCGACAAAATCGCTGCATGTGCCGCCGCTCATCCCGCAATACACTTTGAACAGTTGGACACACACGATGTCGCTGGCCTGAAAGCCTTGTTCGATAAGGTAGGGCCGGTCAGCCATATCGTCGGTGCAGCTACAGGTGCGGACAGGACAATGGCACCATTTATGGAACAGACTGATGAGCAGTTTCGCGAGGCTTTCAACAAATTCTGGGGTTACACCAATGTTGTTCGCCAGGGAGTCCCGCAACTTCTTGCCAACGGTTCGATTACGCTGGTATCCGGCACGCCAGCCCGGAAGTGTAATCCTGGTATGTCCTCAGTGTCCTGCACCGGGAACGCCGTAGAGGGCCTGACAAGAGCGCTGGCGCTGGAACTGGCACCTATACGCGTCAACGCTGTCGCACCCGGTATTATAGATACCGGCATGTTCGACCGCTTCGGTGATAAGAAAGCGGCGGCGCTGGAAAACATGGGCAAAAACATGCTGCTGGGACGCGTCGGACTCGCCAGCGAAGTCGCTCAAGCGATTATCCTGTTGATGGGCAATCCATACATGACCGGCACAACCATTGATGTTGATGGCGGTGCACTCCTGCCCTGAAGCCGGCGTCTTGAATGTGCATCAGAACTGATTCGCTTTGTAACTATCGGCGAACTGATCAATGCGGGTCTGCTCACGCATCAAAACCGTAGTGGTTTCCGTTTCAGCATCCAACGGCAAACCAGTTGCGTTAGCAACCTTGGTAATGCCATTGAACCCTGCCGCCACGGCGATAGCGTCAGCTAACGCCTGTTCCCCCAGGAATTCCGCACCCGTTTTACGAACCTGTTCCAGTGACTGGGGGTCGCCGTTTACGACTGCACCTGCAATCTCAAGCAATATGTCTTCTCGATCAATCCCGACTCGACCCTCATCCGCTTCGGTGATCACACCAAGATTGTAGTCTTCGCTCTGGTTCTCGCCACTTCGACGAAGCAGCATTGTGTGTGATGTCGTTCAGTAGAAACACTGGTTGAGCGAGGATACCCGCGCGGCGATCAGTTCGATCTGAGACCGGGAAAGCGCAAAGTCCAGCTCCGACAGGGAATAATGCGCACGCATGACGCCAAAAAAATGTGCGATTGCTGCAGGAACCAAACCCATTGACCTGAAAATGTTGGGCGCAGAAGGCAAACCGGTATCTGTCTCCTCCTGGACAACGTCCATGATCGGTACCCATGCACCACCATCGAAAACTTCTTTATTTACCTCACGCGTGGGTTGCCCGGCTTGTGCTGCGGGTGGACTGATTAAACCTGCGCCGATTCCCAGGGCAAAACTGTCGAGGATTATCGATGTTGCGACGAGACTTACGATTTCAACATATTCGGGCTCTGACAAACCCGTCTGAATAACGCGATCAAACCAGCGCCTGGTCAGCCGTCCGGAGTCAGTCTTAATTCGATGGACGACCTCGATCACGTTATCAGGTAGTTCACCATCATGCTCATGGACTCCCTGAAGGGTGTAAGGTGACAGCGATTGCTTTCGTTGCTGGCAGAGCAGGCATTGCCCGGCTTGCCTCACCGCACGGAGCATTGCGATTCGCTGTGCGCCATCAAACCAGGTGCCAGCACTGCCAAAGCCTGCAATGCCTTCCTGATGACTCGCCTGAATCGATCCTCTGACCGGCAGTTTCTGGTCTGCGTACAACTGATTAGTTGGCATGGTGGACTCCCTCAACCTGCACCGGATTGTAGAACAAGTCCGGGCAACGAGGCCAGCATTCAGGCATCGCCCAGGATACCTGGCCGCAATCGATCCAATCGATTTAAGCGATCAACTCAAGCCGTCGCTCGCCGATCAATTGTCGGTTACTCAGGAACGGAAGAATCTCGGTTGCCGGTAGGGGCTTACTGTAGTAGTAACCCTGGATAAAATCACAGCCATTGCGCCGCAGTATCTCCAACTGACTGGATGTTTCCACACCTTCGGCCAATACCTTAAGGTTCAAGTTCTGGCCCATGCCGATAATCGCCTTGGTGATCTCACGGTCATCGGGGTTATCCGTGATATCCATAATAAATGAACGATCAATCTTCAGAGTATTCAGCGGGAATCGCTTCAGATAGGCTAGTGAACTGTATCCCGTGCCAAAGTCATCGATACTGATATTCAGGCCGAGGTCTTTTAGTTCCTCCAGCATGCGGATGATATGTTCTACATCCCGCATGGCAACACCTTCGGTAATCTCCAGGCCCAGAGAACTGTGGTCTATGTTTGTTTCATCCAGAATACCGCCGATCAATCCCGGTATGTTGTTTTCAAACTGCCTTGCCGACAGATTTACCGCTACCCTGAAATCGTCAAATCCGCTGTCGTTCCAATCCTTGATTTGATTGCAGACAGATCGCAGCACCCATTCACCCAACGGCAGGATCAATCCGGTTTCCTCGGCGATGGGAATGAATTCCGCCGGTGAGACCATACCTTCAACAGGATGGGGCCAGCGAACCAATGCTTCCATACTCGTCAGTACACCCGTGTAGGTATCAACGATCGGCTGATAGTAGACTTCGAATGTACTATCGAGCAGTGCCTGCTGCATTCCACTTTTGCGATCGAGATATTTTTTCGCGTCGCGATACATCTCGTTGTCAAAGATGACATACCCGCCCTTGGAATCGAGCTTCGCCCGGTGCAACGCATTGTCCGCATCCCTGATCATTTCATCACCGGTACGATAATTACCGTGGTTAAGGACAATGCCGACACTGGCCGCAATATTGACGACTGTGCCACCGAGTTCAATCGGTTCTTCGATGGACTGCAGAATACGCTGGCACGCGGTGATCGCGCCCGTCACACCTTCAACCGGATCCAGCAGAATAGCGAAAATGTCACCACTGAATCTCGATACCGTATCATCCGGTCTAACCGTATTTATTATTCGGAGTCCGATTTCCGTAATCAATGCATCTCCCTGATCGTGACCAAGGCCATCGTTGATCACGCCAAAGCCATCCAGATCCAGGAACAACACCGCAAAGTCTTCCGGTTTCCTGTCACGTTTACGACGATTCAGCGAGCTATCAAGTCGATCCACAAACAGCGAGCGATTCGGTAGTTCGGTTAAGTCATCAAAAAACGCGTTCTTGCGAATAGTCTCTTCATAACTCAACTGCTGGCTGATATCTCTGAAAGTGATGACAATCAGATTAGACAGATTTTCATCGAGAATGTTAACGCTCAACTCTATTGGCACACGCACGCCATTGTCCTTGATCAAATATTGGCGCATACCTGTCACATGTTCGTTCAAATATGCCAGTGATTCAGAAAAGTCCACAGACTTCTGCCCGGGCTCGAAGCATTCGAGTTTCATAATGTCGCGCAATTTCATAAGACTGGCTTTTTGACGACAACATCCAGTTATTCTCTCCGCGACAGGATTGACCACATACACTTCGCCACTTAGATCAGCGGCGATTACACCGTCACTGACATTCGTGAGCGTGGCATCCAGTCTGCGTCGAGTTGCAGAAAGATCTTTTTCCGTTCTATGTTTGTAGAGCGCAATCTCAATATTGATTTCGAGTTCGCGGTTGTCAAACGGCTTCAAAACATATCCATAGGGATCTGAAATCTTGGCGCGCTCCAACGTCTCATCGTTAGAATAGGCCGTGCAAAATATGATCGGCACATCATATGAGAGGCGAATCTGGACCGCCGCCTCGACACCGTCCATTTCATCCCGCAGGTTAATATCCATCAAGATAAGGTCGGGCCTGAGATCCAGAGCTTTAGTGATTGCTTCCTTTCCGCGGGAAGCGATGCTCAGCACCTCATATCCCATCCGCGTTAGGCGAGACTGGATATCTCTTGCAACCAAGACTTCATCTTCAACCACCAGAATTGTTTTATTAACCATGTTTTTCTGTCCTTGGAAATAATATTTCGAATCCAGCACCCTCGGTTTCGAGCGTACGGATTTTACCGTCAAGTTGCTGCGTCAAGATGGAAACAATCTCCATTCCCATGGAGGAACTGCTATCCAGTTGAAAATCTCTTGGCAGCCCTACACCATCATCCCTAATCTGTAGTGCATATCCGCATCCAGCCTGTTTAAAAGCGATAGATATGGTTCCGGTTCCCTGCCGACCCTTGAAGGCATGCTTCAACGAGTTGGACACGAGTTCATTGATAATGAGCCCACAGGGAACCGCAGTTTCAATATCCAAGGACACATCATCGACGCGCACGTCCAAAATTACGTCAACGCCAGGAACGGCGTAAAAGCGACACAAACTATTGGCGAGCATCTCAATATAGTCTTCGAAATCTATCTCTAACAAATTGTCAGATTGGTACAAATTTTCGTGGATCAGCGACATAGATTTAATTCGCTGCTGGCTCTCACCCAGCAGGCTTGAGAATAACTCGTTATCCGCTGTTTCAGCCTGAATGTTCAGCAGGCTGGAGATCACCTGCATGTTGTTCTTAACCCGGTGATGAACTTCTTTCAACAGGAGCTCTTTTTCTTCAAGCGAATCTGCCAGATTCACCTGAGTGGCTTTGTTCTCAGCAATTTCTCTCTCAAGTGCACTGGTGCGCTCGGTCACCAGTTGTTCCAGATTCCTTCGGTGGTTTTCGAGTTCTTCCTCTGTTTTCTTACGGTTCGTAATGTCGCGGGAGATCGAAACAAACGCAGAACCATGCTCACCAATTTCCCTCACTGCTGCGATCGTGACCTCGGTAGCCAGATTGTTACCGTCATCAGTGAGATAAGTCACTTCTCCGTGGTAACGACCAAACTGCTCAAGCGCAACCAGCGCCCGCTTTGAATCTCCCTGGTCTTCAAATACAACCGAGACCAGTGGTTTACCAACCGCTTCTGCAGGAGTTTGTCCCAGAATGGATCGGGTGGCATTGTTCGCATAAATAAGCTTACCCTGGTGATCCGCTATCAGGACGCAATCTGTCGCTTCCTCCAACGATTCAATGTACAACTGGAGTCGATCGCTATAGCGCTTCTCAGCTTCACGCTGGAGTCGCGCAGTGTAAGCCCGATACACCTGATGCAAAACAACTGCCAGCAACACGCCGTAAACCAGATATGCCCACCAGGTTGCCCAGATTGGTGGCTTTACAATTACTTCAACAGCTGCCCCCTCTTCATTCCAGACCCCGTCGTTGTTTGAACCTTTAACCTTAAATACGTACTGCCCGGCATCCAGGTTTGTATATGTCGCTGTTCGCCCCCCATCCGAATCTACCCAATCAGGATCAAAGCCTTCCAGTTTGTATTTGTACTGATTTTTTGCTGGTGCCGTATAGTCCAGCGATGAAAATTCGAAACCAATCACAAAGTCTGTGTACTCAAGTTCGATAGATTGCGCACGGTCAATTGGAACTGGTAACTCGACCTGTTTATTGAACTTGCTAAAACTGGTCAGTCTGACCGGCGGCACATAGTCATTCCGGTGAATTCTTGTAGGATCAAACGCATTGAATCCGTTGTTGCCACCAAAAATGAAACTACCATCTGACAACTTAAGCGAGGCGCCGCTGTTAAAGTCATCTGCTTGAAGTCCGTGGGTTGAATCATACAGTTGGAAGGTATTTGTTTTCGGGTTCAACACTGAAAGTCCCTTTCCACCACTTATCCAGATGTTACCGTTGTCGTCTTCGAGCATGCCGTAGACAGCATCACTTGCTAAGCCTTGGCTCTTGCTATATCGCCTGAAACTACCAGTGCTTGGCTCAAATCTGTTCAGTCCTCGGTCGAGCGTCCCGACCCACATAGTTTCACCGGTGCGCAACAACGATATGGCCATGTCACTAGAGAGGCTTTGGTCGTTCAACGGATCAAAACGGAAAGTTAATGTGTCGCCTGACTCGGGATCCAAAACTATGACGCCTCCGCCTTCCGTTGCAATCCACATCGTCCCATCCGCTGCTTCAACAATATCTAGCGCACGCATATTGCTAAATTTGCCGTATGAGTTAGTAAGATCCGGGAAACGCTTAAATTTACCATCACCCATGTATCGATTGACGCCGCCTCCATAAGTCGTGAGCCACACCCGCCCCAACTTATCTTGGTAGATGCTGCTGACTGCATTCGATGAGAGGCTATTTGCATCATGAGGTGTAGACCTAAAAGTCGACAAAACTCGGCGATCAGAAATTAGATTCACACCTCCGGCCATTGTTCCTACCCACAATGAGTCATCAACGACCAGCAGTGACATTATCCTTGCATCGGTTAGTCCAAGCTCATCTGATGACAGAGCCTCAAGTCTTCCTTCAACAGAATTCCACAAATTCAATCCCGAAAATGTCCCAATCCAAACATCACCGTTCGGCGCCTCCGCAAAAGAAGATGTGGAGCTACTTGTCAACTCACTTGGGGTAATACTCCTTTGCTTGAAATGTGGAAAAGTTTCAACATTCGCGTTCCATTTGTTTACTCCGTTGAAAGTTCCAACCCAAATTACACCCCCAGCATCCTGAAAAATGCACAGGACGGTGTTATCGCTGATACTTCGAACATTGGTTACATCGACGACATAGCTCAGAAAGTCTTGAGAGTCTGGCCTCCAGAGATTTAGCCCCACGTCCGTTCCGACCCAGATGTTGCCGCTCTGATCTTTAAGCAAAGCCCTTACCCTGTTTGATCCGACGCCATAGCCGTTATCATCTCCAGCCGAAATTCGGTCCCAGTTTTCTGTTTTCGGATCATAGATCGACAATCCTCCATTAAAGGTAGCAGCCCACAAGCGGCCATCTTCATCTTCAATTATGTCTCGAACATAATTATCACCAATCGTGTTGGGATCGTTCGGAGAAAACTGAAATCTGACGGACCTCCCGGTTTTTGGATCAAACTTACTCAACCCTCCTAGTTCAGTCCCTACCCAAAACGCGCCGTCACTAGATTGAAACAACGCCCGTACACTACCCTTACCAAGACTCGTCGGATCCGTTAGATCATAAGAGTACTCGCTAAGCTCGCCTTCTTGCGATAGTTTGAACAGTCCTGAACTCGCGCCAATCCAAATACTCCCGCTCTCATCCTCGTGAAGGTCGTAGACCGCACTTCGATTCGCATCCCCAGTTAAATCAAAGTTGAAGAGTGTGAATTGATTCGAAGCACTGTCATATAGGTTTAGTCCTGAGTCAGTCCCAACCCAAAACCTTCCAGAGGAATCTGCGAGCAGGGATCGAATGAAATCATGTGATAGAGACCCTTCCACTCCCTGGATGTGATAGTACGTTTGAAAACTGTGACCGTCATATCGGTTCAAGCCTTCCTGGGTTCCTATCCAAAGAAATCCTTGCTGATCTTGTGTTATCGATTGGACGCTTCCCTGCGATAATCCTTCCGATGATCCAATCCGATCAAAGATAACATTCCTTTGATCAGCCAATTTATTATCGGAACCAACTGCCTGGCTCACCCAAAGAAAAAGAAAAACTATCAACGCCAATAGAAGCCGCGAGGGATATCTAGGAAGTGACCGCACAATTTTGTGCGGTCTTACCTGAGTTAACCCCTCTAAGTTATCAAGGATCAGCACGGTACTACTCGATCATCTCGCGATTAAACATCGACAATCTAATCACTCCTGGTTCACCCACTGATTCACTTGCATGTCCTCATTGGGTTCAAGATTACCAGCGCTCCACAAATAGCCTGCATTCCATATGTAACCAGCGTTCCATATGTAACCTGCATTCCAAATGTAACCAGCGTTCCATATATAACCGTTTGACTCAAAGTCCTCCATACTCCAAGTGCCGCCATTTTGATCTAGCACCTCGGTATTCCACACCACGCTAGCGTTCCAAATGTAGCCTGCATTCCAGATGTGGCCTGCATTCCAGAGATGACCTTCTGTAGACACCGATGGCACAGCCCACGTATTTTCGCTGCTTGCAGCCAGCGCCGGAACCCCATCACTATCAATTTCTGCCGGCCCACCAAAATGAATTTCTCCCGCGAGATCTGCATCGATGTCCAAACCTAGATTGACACATCCCGAAGCGTCGCTATGCACAGCATCATAAGCGTTTACCAATCCTGCTCCTTGCTGAAAGACGCTATATACCAAAGTACCATCCAGATTTTTGGCGGATCTTGCAGACGCTATTAGTCTGCACTTTACGTCATTGACACTTAGGGTCGGGTCTTGCTGCAAAATTAAAGCAGCCACCCCGCTCGCCACAGCGGAGGCCTGCGACGTCCCCGACATGAGAAAGTAACTATATCCATCATGGAACTGAGGATGTTCAGTTGCAATCGTCGACTTCTGTCGCATTGTGCCCATGATGTGTCCACCGGGTGCGGTTATCTCTGGTTTAACAAATCCCTCATAAGTGGGGCCAACTGAAGAGAATGTCGCTAGATAGTCATCGCTAAGAAGGTCGGGTGTGTAGTGGTCTGTCACTGCACCCACCGTGACGACGTAAGGAACATTCCCTGGCACACCTATTGAAAGTGGATCAGGCCCGCTGTTTCCACTTGACACGACCACTACAATTCCGGCCTGCCAAGCAGCCATTACTGCTAGGTTCATTGGATCTTGCCAATAGTGGGACATAGGATCACCGCTAAATGACAAGTTCAGCACGCGTATACCAAGATCATCTTTGTGCGAAATAACGTATTCGATCGCTCTAATGACGTCCATGTATGATCCACGGCCTTCTGCATCAAACGCTTTTACAATGATGAGGTCAGAATCAGGCGCAATCCCATGGTAACTTCCTGTCTTATTTCCATTTAGGTCGACTGTTTTGCGAGAAGATCCAATTACACTTGCAATATGCGTCCCATGACCGTTCTCGTCGAGCATCTCCTCACTATCTGAGTCAGTTATTGCATCGTAGTAACTACGTATTCGGTCATTACCTTGTGAATCGTGTCGCAAGCCCTTGTTAGCCCAGACTCCAGTGTCGATGATCGCGACTCCGACACCCTTACCAGTTATGCCTTCATGATGTAAAAGGTCGGCATCAATTAGTGTCGGGAAAAAAGTATCTCGGCGCTTGCCTTGCATCGGTAGGCTCGATCGAAATAGGTACTCCACTTCCAATCCTTGCGCGAAAGTTGCAGTAAGTTGATAGTCATCCGGTAGATCCTGCGCTTGATTAGAAAAAGTCAGAATGATCTCGTTAGATTTATTCTTTTTCAAAGGGAGGTTCGTAGGTAGTTTCACCGCGGTTGAAATAATCCCTTCGTGCACTAGCACACCGTCGACCACAACTTTGGTCAAGCTGCCATTTGCTGACGGCCATTCTACAAAGAACTCCGAAAAAGTTAGTTCCTTTTTCCCGAGGTTGTGTACAGCCCAGGAAACTGTGTTTCCTGATACGATTAATTCAGGGTCTCCTTTGGCAGAATACTTAATGGCTGCAGTTTCGACTGAAGTATCTCTAACTACAGAACGCAAGTATCCAGGAGTGATCGACTTAAGCTCATCAGGCGTAAGGCGCATGCTCACTGCATTGATAATCTTTGCTTCACGCGAAATCGATAATCTCTTCGTTCCTAGGTGGACTTTGAGCCTATCCAAGTCATGACCCACCAAAATGTAGTCAGCCGCATTCGCAGAGGCAGCTACCCAATCCTCGGCAGCTAATCCAATTTGGTTCGACTCACTCCGGGTGAAATGGATCGGTTCCGCAGAATCCATCGAATTGGGATTCGAGAGAGAGCTTGAGGACCAATTCTTGTCGTTTTTAAGACGACTCAGAAGCGGGAGGAAATCTATTGCCCACGGCTCCTCAAGTGGCGAGAAGCTCTCAGATACAGGCTCTTCTTCATCCCACAAATAGCGAGCTACCAGTGGCGTGCTGTCACTGCTCAACTTCTCTTCCGTTCCATAACCTTGTGACACTGGTTCTTCTTCATCCCACAAGTATCGAGCGACTAATGGAGAAATGTCCCCGCCCAACTCTTCCCTGAATCTAAATCCTTCAGTAACGGGCTCTTCCTCATCCCACAAATATCTTGCAATGGCCTCGCTGGTGTCCACCGGATGCCTTGGTTTTAAGCGTCTAGTTTGTGGTTTTGATTTTTGTGATGATTTCTCATTTAAATAAACCGCACGAGATTCTCTGCGGTCATTGATCTTTAACGGCAGAAAGCTGGATGGGTTTTCAGAGTCCCACAAATAGCGCGCTACCCAGAACTGAGCTTCTTGCCCTGAGGCTCCTACAGTTTCGCTAGTCAAGGGCGACGTCTGCACCGTAGCAGACGCTAATAACCGGTTGTGGGCGTCCCTGCCCACTTCTTCCCTGATCAACATACCCGGTAAATCAAACCAGCCTTCCTCATAAGCGGAATGGGCGTCCATGCCCTGAACTTCCCTCAATGGCGTGTAACTTGCTGGATCTTCCTTGTCCCACAAATAACGCGCAATCAAAGGCTGGGCATCCTTGCCCGGTTCTTCCGCAGACGTCCTGACCAACGGCGAATCTGGTGATTCAACCGCAGCCAATAATTGGGTGTGGGCGTCCCTGCCCACGTCTTCCATGATCAATGTGTTTAGAGAGTCAATCCATCTGTTTTCAAAAGCGGAATGGGCATCCCTGCCCTGAAGGTCCCCAGCAGGCGAATAACTTGCGGGCTCTTCCTTGCCCCACAAATAACGTACCATCAGAGGTTGGGCATCCATGCCCGGTTCTTCCGCAAACTGCTCAATCCGAGAGGAAGAAACTAAAACGCCGCCTCTCACCTCGTTGCCTACGATTGATTGATTCGAATCGGCGTCGCTAATTAGGCGGGCCAAATTGTTACCTTGGCCAGGACTCTCGATTCCAACATCGAGGTCATTCGCACCTATCAGCAACAAGAGCAAAGGCGTAGTAACCAGTGTTCTCAATTTCATCATCACAAACTCTCCGGTTGATCAAGTAACTCGAAATTTTCTGGGCACAAAAGTAGAGTGACCAAAACACATTTCAGCAGGGGATATAAAGCATACCTCATGCCATTCTAGAAGTTAGCCTTATCTTGTTGTTTTTAAATAACTTCGAGCTATATGAGAAAGCAGGTGACGATTTATGGCGAAATATTGTGGTGTATTTTCGCCATTTTTATCCTCCATTAATTTCATAAACGACAATAACTGGCGAAGGAAATGCGGTGCGACTAAAAATTAGTGGCTCCTAGGCGGAGGAAATGGCTTTCCCTGTGCGAGTGGAAATCATGCACCCTTCCCTGCAGAGATGCTCAATATTTCTATTTATAGACACAAGGGATCCATTTACTTAAACTTTCCTTTCTATTTTAGCGGTAAAGTAAAGTGGAACCGGACAAAAACAACTTTCTGGAACGTCTTTCGTTGGTGTTAGGCAGCAAACGAAAACGGCATGCATGGGGCAGAAGTTTGGGTTTTACAGACAATCGGGTCCATCGGTTGTTCAAATCGACAGAGCAGTTTCCTAGCACCGAGGAATTGGCAATTATAGGTGTCGCTGAAAATTTGAATCTGAACTGGCTCGTCTACGGGCTAGGCTCACCGTATCGAGTGCAAGTATTTCAACAGAGCGATCGACTGAACGAAGCCATAACACAGTTGTTACGAGAAAAGTGGGACAGGACGTACCTAATTGTCTCCAGGCCCCGATTTGCCCTATACACCTGGCGATCACAGATCATGCGATACAAGGGTAGGAATGTTAGTGTCAAACTGACCGATTGCCTTATCGGGTCGGCAGATGCCCGACTGCGCAAAATGGTAGGACAGTCGACCGAAATTCAAGGATTAGAAATTCCGACCTACATTTTTGAACAACTCGAAGATGGAGAACTTGGGACCCATTACCTTCTGGGAGATAAAAAGTCGTACGGCTACCTAGAAGAACTCGAGCCCAAGGAGGTCCAATCATTGCTAAGTAACTTACCACTCATTGAAGCGCAGTCCAGAACGGATCTAGCCTGTCTCGTGGACTGCTATGGGAAAATCAAAACCTTCCAGGACACTACGGGCCAGCAACTGTCTGCGGAGAAGATTACAGAATTGACCTGGGTTTTATACCAGACAGAAATCAGTGGCCAAACTCCGCTTGAAGGGGAGGCTCAGGTTTCCTCAGCGCTATCTTCATCGTCGATTGGCAACGAGTAGGACAGTGCGTGAGTCAATTGATCAGAAAACTGCGCAATTGCTCTTTCTTGCTCAGGGGTAGGAGATATCGTGTGCGATGCAAATATATCGAAGCTACCATCCTGCGTTGAGTGCTCATGTATAGCCAATCGAAGATGGGGACCTAGAAGCGGTTGAATCACTTCATGATGGTATGCCTTTATTGCGGCGTCAATTTCTACAAACTG
>JAJFKA010000091.1 GCA_021773555.1 Gammaproteobacteria bacterium | reverse complement strand
GCCTGTGGGAATCCTGCCTGTACTGTGTTTTTTGCTGGCGCTGCAGTACCTGGACAGTTTTAAGCTGGTCAGACTTAGATTTATTGTGCTGATGATTGGTGCAGGTTGTTTGCTCGCCGGGATCGCTTATGTCATCAACGGACTCTTGCTGGCATCTGTTGAGATAGAATTCCTTCACTATGCCCGCTATATTTCACCAGTAATCGAGGAGTTGCTTAAAGCATCGGTGCTGGTCTACTTGTTCAAGTCGCACAGGATCGGATTTCTGGTTGACAGTGCTATTATCGGTTTCGCTATCGGTGCCGGATTTGCCGTTGTCGAAAATTTCTACTACCTCTACACCAACAGCGATGCAAATCTTGGCGTGTGGATCGTTCGTGGGTTCGGCACTGCGATAATGCACGGCGGTGTCACCGCCATCTTCGCAATCATGACAGTGGTAATTGTAGAAACAGAAGGAACAACTTTGCGGGCTTGTGTCCCGGGTTTCTGTCTCGCAGTCGTCATTCATTCTGCCTTCAACCACTTCTTCTTCTCACCCATTTTCTCAGCGCTGGCGATTTTTGTTTTGTTGCCACCGTTGATGTATTTCGTCTTCCTGAGAAGCAATGACTCTCTCCATGACTGGCTTGAACTTGATTTTGATGCAGATGCCGATCTTATCCAGCAACTTGATGCAGGTGAATTTGAGAACACGCATGTGGGTCTGTATCTAAAGGAATTGAGTAACCGATTTGATGGGCTCATCATCGTCGACATGCTTTGCTTTCTGCGCCTCTACACCGAATTGTCCATGCGCGCGAAAGGCGCGATGATGATGAGAAAACATGGTATGGAAATGCCCCGGGATGAAACGATTGAGGCAAGTTTTGAAGAATTGAAATACCTTGAGAAGAGTATTGGCAAGACGGGTATGCTAACCATCGAGCCCTTTCTTGAGATTGATCGACGCGACCTCTGGCATCTGAATGCATTGGAGGAAACACACGGGTAGAAATCGGGGGAGTCATAATTTCCCGATGGCGCGAGGATTGATTCTAATTTGAATGAATTGGTAGAAAAGCACTGCGATGTCTGTGGCGAATGCGAGTCCGTAGAACTGTTGCGGTTGCATGGCAGTGCCTACCATGAGTGTAAAATCTGCGGATTGATTTTTGCGAAATGGATACTGAAGAACTATGAGGAGGCCAATGAGGCAGCGTTTGCGGCCGAGTTGCAGGACTACGTGCGCAAAGCCTTCGATGACCGCAGGTCGCGGAGGCTGATCAGGTTGCTGCACAGGTTTGAAAAGTATCGATCATCAAACAACTTTCTTGAACTGGGCTGTAACGCCGGAAGCGTCCTGCTTCGTGCTCAGGCGTTAGGTTGGAAGACCTCTGGTGTCGATATAGCCTATGCAGCCACCGAATATGGTCGTGCAAACTGGAATCTGAACCTGCATACGGGAACGATAGATTCGGCCGGTTACCCGCCCGGATATTTCGATGTTGTGTACAGTAACGCAACGCTTGAACATGTGGAGCACCCGCTCGCGACCTTGCGGGAGGTCGCAAGAGTTTTACGGCCAGGCGGTGTCTTTTACTGCAACACGGTGAACTGGGATAGTTATAAGAGAGAGATTCTGGGAGAGAATTGGTTTCTCATTGCACCGACGCATCATATCCATTTATATACGCCAAAAAACGTTGAGATGCTTTGTGCTAAATCCGACCTGACACATGTCAGAACGTGGACAACCGGCGCGAGAGTGAAAGCCAATGCTCCGGGGTCAACGTTTGTAACTCCGTGGTACCTTAATTTGATGAAGGGGCCGCTTTCCATGCTGACAAGAGTGACCCGTAAGGGCGATTCGATCCATTTTCTGGCAGAAAAACCTCCGAAATAATTGGGGTCAGCAAGTTTTGGGGTCAGTGTAAAATTTACATTCAAAATTTACATTCGACGAGTAGCCTTTGGACCGCGTTTCCGGTGAAACTGCGGTTGACCAGTCAGTTCTTCAAACTGCCTGCGAAACTTCTCGGTACCCAAAACAAACCCGGTCTCTTGACACTGTTTGATATCGCAAATATGCGCCTCGTTCAGTTCGTCTTCAAACAACCGTCGGTAGGCAATTTGACGTGCACTCTTCGTCTCGCCTAGTTGCTCATATTGCTTGTGCGGCGTCCACATATCAACAGTTGACCCAAGTGCCTGAGCGCAATAACTCGACCATCGATATTCACCTGGATCACTCACCATTCCGGCTCGAACAGGATTTAACTCAATATACCGAGAACAATTCAGGTAATAGACATCCGCCTGAATGGGATGAGACCGAAATCGGCCTTCAAACAGGGGTCCGGTCCTTTGGTAGCGATAGTTGAAATAACGAACGTAGTACCGACCAATGTACTGCATGCACAGCGAACACGCGTTCTCTTCGGTCGGTGTCAGCAAGAGATGTAGATGATTCGTCATGAACACCCAGGCATGAATCAACACACCGTACTTACTTGCAGCTTCGTTTAACCAGTGCACATAAGCCGCGATATCTTCATCACCAGCAAAGCAAATCTGCCTGTTTACACCGCGTTGAGTAACATGAGCCCGTATTCCCACCGGCAAGAACCTTCGTCTGCGTGCCATCAACCGTCACACCATTCTGCCAATCAGTGCAAAGTTAACGAGCAAACAAGGTTAGAAAGAACAGTCAGAGAATTAAATCACCGTGAGCCAGCAACCCAAACCCACGTAAGCCAAATGTAATTTTTACACTGACCCTAAAAATAGAGAAGGAGCTATTTTCCAGACAGAGATCTGGGATATCGTTTGAGAAAAGCCATCTCGCTCGCGGGTGTCCCGATCAGAACAAGCTCAGATCCGGCCTGCAGCAGCGTATCCACGCTGGGATTAATGTGGGTTCTGCCATCAACGTCGATGCCGATAACACTGCACCCGGTCTGCTCTCTTATCTCTGCCGCGGACAATGATTTGTCCTCGAGTTCCGTGGGTACAGGTAGCTTGAATACATCCAGGCCTTCGGCCACCATCAACAAATCACTGCGCTGTAAAAGGTTAAACAGTGCATTGGAGCCCATCGAGGCATAGGACATGACAATGTCTGATCCGGCCCGGTGTAATCCAGAGACGCTTTGGTCGTTGGTCGCACGGGTAATAATCTGGATATCCTCCCGCAGCAACCGGCAATAAATCGTCAGGTAGATATTGGTTTCATCATCATGGGGCGTAATGATCACCGTTTGTGCCTGTTCAATTCCTGCCAAAAGCAGCGTTTCCTTTTCCGAGGCTGATCCATGGACGTATTTTTCCGGATCTCCAATCCGGTCCTGGTGCTGTTCCACGATTCGGTAATCTATTCCGCGCCGCTTCAGTGCTGCTGCGGTTGCTCGACCAACACGACCGCCACCAATAATCACGACCGGTTGATCTTGTGTAACTTGTTCAGCGGCTCGATACCTGGCATCGAACTCGCGGAACTGGCTACTGGAACCGGCCATGACCAGCACAGTTCCTTCTTCGATGGCACTATCCGGTTGCCCCACGACAAAGCTGCCACGTTTCCAGAATCCGATAATACTGACACTGGTTTCGAATTGTGCCTGCTGATAATTCATTCCCAACAGGGTTGTTTGGGCGGCGTCAACCTCTGCTATTTGCAAGTCATCAATCTGACCGATTACATGACTGAACTGTTTGCCGCCAAGCGCACGTCTCGCCAGTGCGTTGGCCATTAAATCCGGCAGATCGAGTACCCTGCTGCAACCGGCGAGTTTAAGAATTGCAACCGATGCATCGAGTCGAGCCGTGGCGACCACTGGTGTTGTAGTCGTCAGCCCCCTGACGGTAAAAACCACGGACGTATTAACGATGTCACTTCGGGTTGTTGCGATCAGTGCCGCATATTCAACACGGGCTCTGACGTAGGTCTCGGGATCGTTGAGCTCACCATAAATGCAATTAATTCCCTCATCATCAAGCCTGAGGACGTCGGCCAGTTCAGGCAGGATGACCACATAGGGGTAATTGAACTGTTTGAGCTTGACAATCAGCGCGTTCGCGACGGGGCCGTAAAATGTCAATATGACATGCCCTTCCATATCCTGAGGCACCGAACGGGGAACCCTGCTGGCTGCGCGCGCTGCGATCCAGGGCTCGTAAAATAGTTCAATGAATGTGAACGGCAAAAGTACCAGCATAAAAAGAATGCCGGACAGCAATACTACAATAGAGAAGAGACGACCCGCGTCGGAAGTGAAACTGATATCGCCATAGCCCAAAGTAGACATGGTGGACAGGGTCCAATAGAAACCTGTGACAATTGAGTGGTGTTGGCCTTCGTACGCCATCAGGAACTGAAACAAGAGTGCGAATGAGCACACCAGTCCGAGGAGGATGGCGACAAACCGAAGTAGTGAGCGGAGGTTTCGCGGCCTTACTGCGGTAACCAGTGTGCTAAGAAACATAGTGGTTCCGAATATGAAGCTGAGGGATTGACAAAATGACAGATACCTTGCGAAGGGAGGCGCAAGTTTAAGTCATTTACGGTAGCACTTGTAGCTGGCGAAACTATCCGTTGGCGGATCGATTTGGCTGATCGCAAGTGCGGTTGAGTCGTTGATTAGGGGCAGACCTGTGGTCGCTCGACACTTCGCTGGCGTGACACTACACTTCGTGTTGTCATCAATTGGTGCTGGACAAACTGTCCGCTGGACTTTACTCCGGCACTTTACCCCGACCCCGGCCTCCGACCCCAGCGTTCACGACCCCAGCGTTCAGAAGGTGTCGCGAAGTTCGACGATGAACTGTAGGGAGTCGTTTGAATTGAGCGGCCAGGCGAGATCCATGTGAACAATACCCGAACTTTCTGACTTGCTGGGTGCCAGGCGGAGTCCAAATCCCACAGCAGAATGAAATGAGTCCCCGTTAATTGAGTTGCTGTTATACACCTTCCCGGCGTCAAGGAAACCAGCGAATCCCACTCTGACGAGCTGAAACAGGTGGTAGCGGGTAAACAAGCGTTGCTCTACATTAACATTAACGCTTCGCTCACCTGCCTGAAAATAACTGTCGTAACCCCGAAGTCCGTTGTCACCACCAAGGATGATTTGTCTCGCAGGATTCAGGTTGCGTGACACGACGCCGTTTAAGGCGATGAACAGACTTCGTGAAGCAGTTTGGCCTCGATGATAGTTGAGGCCAAGATCCACCGCGGTGTCATAAAAATCCGAAGTGTCCGGATTCCATTGTCCTTTCCAGCCACTATGTAGTTGGAGCAGGATCTTTGAATCGTGAATCAGTGCGTCGGTATAGCTGCCTTCAAACAGAAACCTTGAGTCGGTGCCGGGTGCATATCCAACTTCCATTTCCAGATGTTTGCCTACATGGAGGTCTTCTGTCCGATATATCTGGTTGATGTTGTATGCAGTGGCGTAGTCAACTTCCGTCAATTCGTATCGGAAGAACGGGTAGGTGTAAGATTCATCAGCAGGGAAGTTCGCCGGGGAAGGATGGGAGCCCGTTGGGGAATACTCATCGCGCTCGAATCTGACGCCAACAGTAAAACGCTGGCTGATGTCGTCTATAACACCGTTTGACAAACCCCAAAAAACTTCAGCAAACGCTTTCTTGTGTTTAACGTCGGTGATGGTATGACCATCCTTGTATTGTGAAAGTACTTGTTCAAGACTTTGTAGTGAACCACCCCAGGAGCGCTCGCTGTCGAGGGCGTAAAATGGCAGGCTGAATCCAAAAAGATAGTCGTGGCCGTCCGAACTGCTTATTGCATGAGTTCTGATTGTGTATCTGGAACGAGCGACCGCCGGATTTCGGTAGTGAATGTCATAGGAGTTCCGCTCCGCATCATTTTTGAATCCGAGCTGAAGCGACTGCCCTGAGCCCATGATGTTTGAGTCACGGATCGCGAATTTGGATTTCATGGTCCCACCGGTGATTTTGAATGAAATCTCCGGTGTCAGGGTCCAGACTTCTCGTGTGACGACTTCAAGATCAACCTCGTCAGAGCACCGATTGATCAGTCTGATTGCAGCGTCGGAAACATACTTCCGGTCCCTGAGGATGCGCTCGCTTTCCTCGACAACGCTGGTGTTGACAATATCACCCTCGTTAAACAGCAATTGATCTTTGATCACATGGGTCTTTGTGTCGATGTGAATCCGGTTCGCCCACCGGTATAAAGCATTGTTTTCCCTTGGGTTTTCCTTATCAAAAATGGGCAATGGGTTAACCGAGATTGACCTGATGCGATATGCCACTGGGATATGGTCATCCGGTTTGTTGCCCCAATGCGAAATTTCACGGGTGAAGTCGTAGCTGGCATCTGCGGGTTGGAGCACATCCCCGCAATTTTCATTCGCCAATGCAAAGGATGTACCGGGGCACAGCAATGCAGACAGAACCGGGCCTGTCGAGAGCGCCCGGGCGCAAGTTCGGAAGATCCTACGATATCTGGTTGCCGGTGTTCGCATCGTTGCTTGTTGTTGTGGGTTTATGCAGACTTTTTGAAGCTAGCGGACTGGCGAATAACCAGTGCCCCGTGTCAGGTAGATGCAGTTTGCGAAAAAATCAGTCGGACGGGGAGAGAATTATCAGTTTGACGGGGTTGAGGTCCGGTTCAGTTCGCTAGCATTGACAGGTATGGAGCCCGGAAGGAGCCTGCCAAAGTGGTTGCCTGAGAAGCTGAAGTAAGTGCCTTGCTAGCGTCGCTTCGGACCACGGTTTGCGATATTAAAGATGTATGCCCGTCGCGGGCGATCAGAACGATTGGGCGGTCGGTGTGCCAGTATTAGAGTACGACGGTGTTTTCTGATCCAGGCGGTCTCACACTGTTGTTTCAACTTGGTTTACCAGATCGTCACCGTAGGAAGAATGACCATAAATGCAATCGTTTTTAGCTGGCACTACCGCCGATCCGGCGATCTATGTCCGCAAGGGCGTCAATGCGTTGACGTGGTTAGAACGCCCACCGAAAGGCAAGCGAAACTCCTGTCCCAGGCTTTTCGCGGAACGCGATCACTCCCTGACGTTCAATTTCAATCGCCTCGCCAAGGATGTTCTGGAGTTTGAGTTTTAAGGTGATGCTATCCGCCGGGTACCAGTTGTAGGTGATATCAAGAGAATGAAAGGGGGTCTCATAGGAGTCCGGTGCTCCTCTTCGGCCTGCTGTGAACAGCCTTTCTCCGAACACATTGTAAGATAGAGTGGCGGAATGCTTTCCGCTGGTTGAGTCGAAGCCTACCAGCAGGTTTGCTACATATTCGGATGCACCAGCCAGCGCTCGAACTTGATTTGTTGGTGCATCAGCGAGTTCCCCCGCCACTAATTCAGAATCCTGAATAGTCAGATTGCCCTGAATAAAAAACGGCTCCCAGAACATACCATATGTCCCCAGGTGTTTTAGACCCTCGATTTCGAAGCCGTAGATTTCAGCAGAGTCAGCATTGATAATCTCCCGCGATCGATTGGTATCACTTGCCGCTGACTCAAAGAACTCAATGGGATTCCCGATATCCTTATAGTAAAGACTCAGCGTCAGATTATCGCCATTATCAAAGAACCATTCAGCGCGAAGGTCGTAGTTAGTCAGGTCCGCAGGTCGAATCGACGGATTACCGTCAGTCAGGAATCCTGTTCTCGCGTCAATGTAACTTGCGTCTGTGATCTCTCGCAGGTCAGGTCGCACAACTGTTTCGCTATAGCCAAACCTCAGTTGGAAAACGTCGGCCCACCACTCGGTCATATAAGTTAGTGAGATGGCGGGGTAGACCTTGTCATCTTTGAATAGTGCTTTTTGTAGCGCCTCGGGGTCCACCGTTACCTGTGGTCTGGCAACGTCGAATGCGTAAATGTCCCAGTCCAGAGCTAGCTGTTTGTAGTCTTCCCACCGAGCCCCAGCAGAGATTCGCCAATTATCCTGCCAGGTCCAGTCGATATTTGCATACACGGCATCCGTCATCGTTACTGCGATGTAACTCTGGTTGTTGGTTCCTGTCAGATCAAAGACAAAATTATTTGAAGCATCCGTGATATTCGAATCTGAGAACACGCCAGTCAATGGTCCCTGTAGAACCTCGATACCGTTGACGAAAAGAGCGCCGAGACTGAACTGGGTTTGCTGGTAGGTTCGAATTTTTTGAGTATGCTCCCAGCCAGCTGACAACAGGATCATTGAAGCTGCCGCCTCAATCGGCCAGGTTACTTTTCCAGCATAATTCACAACCTCATCATCAAGACTGGTGAACCTGTAGTCTGCTGCAGCACTATCGAGAACAACGCTCGCACTCTGCACGGACCCAGAAACAGGATCAGTTGTGGTTTCCAGCGATACGACTACCTCATTTGGTATCTCTGTCATCGCTCTGGATACGGAATAGTACCAGTCAAATTGCAGATCTTCAGGAATCCAAGTAAGTGGTAGCAGGGGTACCAGCCTACGAGTTGATTCGCCGAGCAGGTGCGTGCCCATGACCTGTTTAACTACCATTTCACGTTCCTCGTACTTTATTCTTCGATTCTGAAATCCGAGCCCATCCGATTTCTCCCGGTTCTCATTGAAGAAATCAATGATCGCAACCTCATCATCTGTGTTTCTTATATACAGAGTTGTGGTAGTAATCTCGTGGTCGTCACCGTAGCGGATGCCAAAGTTAAGATTGCCATTGATATCCACGGATCGGGTAGTCTCTGACTCTCGTTCAAACCGTTCCTCCGGGAACGTGAAATCCTGCGCCAGGGCCTCGGTCTTTCTCCATTGGGTAGCGTATGCGCCTCCCGCCAGAAAGCCTGCTTCCCAATCGTCATTCAGGAGATAGTTGTTTCCAATGCTTCCGCGGATAGTCCAATCGGGATCTGGGTTTTCCTGCGAGATCGAGATGTCTCGATTCAGACCAAGTGCCATCGCACGATTAATTTCCTGGGCCTCTGCAAAGGTTGCTGTTACGTTTCCCTCATGACGAAGTGTATTCAGTATGTTCTGGGCATCTAATGATCCCTGGAATCGCACAATTTGTTTGGATATTTCACCAGACAATGCACGGGTGCCGTCATCGGTACCAAACTTGTCATCACCCCCACTCCTGTAGGAGTAGATACTGTTATCGGTTTCAGTATTGTGTCCACCAGTCAGTTCCAGAGAATAAGCCAGTGTGTCTGGAATCCCCTTGGTTCGTATGTCGATCGAACCGCCGCCGAAGGATGCTGGGCGATCTGCTGAGTAGGTTTTTTGCACCGCCAGAGATTCAACGATTGCGGTTGGAAAAAGATCCAGAGGGATCACATTTCTGGTGAGATCCGGCGAGGGAATTGTCGCCTTGTTTAAAGATGAGCTGGAGTATCGCTCACCCAGACCGCGCACGTAGACGAACTTATCACTCACGAGTGACAAACCGGGCATTCTTCTGAGAACACCAGCAATAGTTGTGTCCCCCACGCGGCTAATAAATTCTGCTCCAATTATGTCGGTAACGACATCGTTGTCCCGGCGTTCATTGATGAGGGCTTCCGCGCCACTCAGCAGGCGTGCCTTAACGATCACCTCTTCTATTTCTCCTGCGGCCACGGCAGGGGAAGCGAACGAGCTTACGAGCAGGGCCGGCAATATTGACTTATACATACCATTCATAACGGATTCCGTGTCTGTCGGATTTGTCTCAAGAAGACCTGGTGGTTCCGGACTATTCGAACCAGAGTGGCACCGTGCGTGATCCATCATGAATGCCGTAAGTCCAGGTTCGGGTCCAGTCTTCGATCGCATTGCTAACACCGCCTAACCTGCCACTTCCAGGTGCGGGACTAATAGTTGGCATGGCGTTATTGACCGTCATCGAATCAAACGCGATGGAATAAATTGGCGCACTGCTGGAAGATCCTGCTTCAAGAACTATCAGCTCGGTATTCGCAACCGATGTGGGATTCGTACCGTCTATTGCGACTGTTGCGAACTGGTTTCCGCCAGCTTGTACGAAGTCCTTTACCGACGTACCGTTAGGCAGGCTTCCCCTGTCTTGCTGGGCACAGGAAAAGAGTGACGAATTGATAATCAGATCACCCTCTTCAGCAGCTTGGGCCGATCTATTGTCAATTCGGATGCAATAGTTATCGCTGTCAGAATCCTGATCGTCCGGGCCTATTGCGACTACCATTGAGTCACTGATGGTCGGCATGATGCCCTCCCTGAGGCGCCAGCCGGCACCGGGCTCATGAGTTGCAGTTGCGACAGCATTGGGGGAAATAATACAAGTCAGATTGCGAATCGTAGGGCGGCTGTTAATACCCTGAGTAATGATCGACTCGACCTGGGCGGCATCTAGACTTGAAAACGATCCGATACCGTCTGCCTCAATGCAGTGGTTGCCGTCGGACGATGCCTGGATAACAAGCGCATTGGTGATTGTTCCAGAGTATCCTTCATCAATATCTATGGAATCGTCTCTCACGTAGAGCGCCACGAAATTGTTGAAGTTCACCGCCCCGCCGAACATTTCGATACCATCATCGAAGGTCGAGTAAACCTGCAAATTGTTCACTAACGTATTGCGCCCAACGGCACCAAACGAGATACCATTTAGCTCATCCCCATTGGCGACCTGTGCGCCGGTATGCTTGACACGGATATACTCCAGGCGGCCTGAACTGTCGTCATTGTTATCACCGCCGTACTGAGACTCATCCAGCCCTGCTGCTCCTTCTGCGTCAACATGACAGTCGGTTGTCGCAAGATCTCCGGTTGCCACTGATCCGGTGTATACGCATTTATTTGTGATACCGAATCCATTGATGACCATACCTCCCCACTGCTGGACAGCATCAAATGCAAGCGTGGGTGTGGCTGACCTGAGACTTTCGATATCGGACACCGAAGTGAATGTAATCGGAGCACTGAGGGTGCCAACAGCCAGGATCTGTGATCCCCTGTTAACGATAAGGAAGTCGCTGTTGGAGGTGAACGCCAGTGTTGCACCTGCCTCGATTGTTAGGACGGGTCCATCGCCTCCCTTACCGATACCAGCCTCCGCAAGACCTGCGTCGGTATCGTGAGTTTCTCCGACGAACAAACTTCCCTGGAAGATGTGCGCACCACCTGATGGTAGTGCGGGGATTGTCATATCAACCATCAGGCTATTTCCTGCATCGACGAATGTCGGCGCGTAAGTACAATCCAGGCCATCGAAATCCGCCTCGATGGTTTGACCGCCTGTATTCATGTAAGCGGCACAAGGATTGTCTGCATCTGTTGAGAGCGGTTGATTGCTCACGGAATTGTCTGTCGAGTTGTCGATTGTCGTAGGTTTAACATTGACGTCACCGGCACCACATCCTGAAAGGACGGAAACAATCACGAGGCCAAAAAGTGTATTTTTCATTGAGGTAACTCACATCGTTACAAGGAAGATGCGAATTCTAAAGATAGGATATTAACGGTTGATAAAGTTCCATGGACTTATTGTAAACAGCTAATTAATATTTTGGTTGCTGGGCGGCATCATTCCGGAGAAAATCGATAACCTACGCCACGAATAGTTTCGATCATGACAGCGGCGGTATCTAATTTCTTTCGGAGGGACCTGATGTGGACATCGATATTTCTGTCCGCAACAATAATTCGGTCCCCGACAACACGATTGAGCAAACGTTCGCGGGTGAAAGCTTTGCGAGGGTTCGATGCTAGTTGGTATAGAATTCTAAATTCTGTAGCAGTTAGTTTTACAAGTTCCCCGGAAACCAATACCTCGTGTCTGGTCGAGTCAACTACCAGTTCGTCATAAACCAATCGGTCGTTTGTTTCAGAGGTTTGAGAACCTTGTTTTCGTCTGAGCGCAACCTTGACTCTAGCCAGCAACTCTCGCGGGCTAAAAGGTTTCGCCAGATAGTCATCGGCGCCGAAGCCTAGTCCTATGACAACATCAGTGTCTTCACTTTTGGCTGAAACTACAATGATCGGAATGTCTTTGGTTTTTGAATCTGCCTTGAGTTGTTGGCAAACAGACAAACCGTCAATTCCGGGTAACATCAGGTCCAGTATTACCAGGTCAGGTAACTCTTGCCTGATCACATTAAGCCCTTCGTCACCCCGCTTGATTGCTTTGGCAGAAAAACCTTCCCTCATCAGGTTGTAGACAAGGACATCAATAATGTCGTCTTCGTCTTCCACAATAACAATGTTGGTTCCGGTGTTCATCTGGACAGCTTCTCCCCACTCCTGATACAACGACGTGTATCTTTGAGCCTCGCGGTCGTGAGCTTCACACGTATACAGGTGGGATTTTGATAATGTACTTCATGAAGTAACCTGGATTGCCATGATGTTCCCGCACCTCAGGGAATTCTCTGCGTGAGGTTGTTCTGGATAGTTCGCTGTCGGTTATTTGTTCGGCGAGTGCATATCGGTTTGGAGCTGCGACAGCTCCGTAACGAGAATTTTTTTGTTCGTCGCCGGTTTGTGCGTAACTAACGATGGCGAAAAGGAAAAAGCGGGAGCTGGCGATTCTGAGTGTGTCTGACACTTCTGACATCATCCGTGTGTTGAAAATCGGATTCTACAAAAGCAAGATACCCACAGCTATCCCATGAGGTTCATTTTTACGATAACTTAATCTATCTTAATTGGACCTTAATATTTGGCAGCGAAATTCCTATATCAGATCTCTGCAATCGCCTCTTCTTCGATCGGAGCGTAAGTAGTTGCTTGCTCCGGGGCCAGAAGGGTGCTATTGAACAGTCGCAATCGACCAGGTTACGAGATTGCGGCGGTTAAGTTTCGCGAAATCCATGACGGATAGTTCGTTACACCTGATCTTGTTTAACTCGCGGCGACCAATTCCCATATCAATTGCAGTGCGTCGTACTGATTCCCTTGATTCCAAAGCTGCCATACAGATCTGGGAATGCGCGCTTTTGTCCTGTGATATGTATGTGACATTATTGGATGGAACACCACCCTCGGCGGTTACGAATCCAGCTGCCAGCACACTCAATATAATGGCTGTGGTTTTTAGCATTGTATTTTCTCGGCTCGTGATAGTCGGAAATTATGCTATCTAATGGATTGTCTTTTTACAAACTTTATGAAATTTTCAAACATATATACTATGGCGCGATAGGGTAAAAAATAGTTAAAAAACAATGGGTTGAACTTTTGGAGAATGCAAAGAAAAAAATAAAATGTAAAGATAGTGTCAAGATAAAACTGCGCAGCACTAGTTGACGGCCCACATCCAACGACGCATTTCTTCGACGAAAAGTTCAGGTTGTTCGAATGCCGCGAAATGACCGCCCTTGTCGAGTTCATTCCAATACTGGATGTTTGTGTAGCGTTTCTCTGCCCAGGATCGTGGTGTCCTGACAATTTCCTTCGGAAAACTGCTGACACCTGTAGGTACTTTTACCGTGGTGTCTCCACGCTGATCGCCAAATGCCCGGTTGAAACTTTCCCAGTAAAGCCTCGCTGAAGATGCGCCGCTGTTGGTGAGCCAGTAAAACATGATGTTATCCAGCATCTCGGTTCTGGTCAGGACACTTTCCGGATTACCGTGGCAGTCAGTCCAGTAGTACAATTTCTCAAGGATCCAGGCCGCCTGGCCGGATGGAGAGTCTGCAAGACCATAGCCAAGGGTCTGGGGTCGCGTGCTCTGTTGCTTGGAATAGCCGGAATCCCACTGCTGGTAAAACATAGCTCCTTCCAGCGCAATTTTGTCCGCGGCGTCCGGATTTTCCCTGGCTTCCTTTGTTGCCCCGGCGTTCGGCATGTTGATATGGATTCCCACGCACCGATGGTTCTCCGTGTTGGAGGCCTGTATGCCCATGGCTGTCGTGACAGCCGATCCCCAGTCGCCACCTTGTGCGTAGTAGGCGTTATAACCCAGGCGGCCCATGAGTCCGTCCCAGGCTTCTGCGATTTTCGGCACACCCCATCCGGTCACAGTCGGTTTTGAGGAGAAGCCGTAGCCGGGCAGGGAAGGGCAGATGACATGGAACGCATCATCTTCTGTGCCACCATGATTGGTCGGATCGACCAGCGGTTCAATAACCTTGTGAAACTCGACGATGGAACCTGGCCAGCCGTGAGTCATGATGAGTGGCCTGGCGTTCTTGTGCAGGCTCTTCATATGAATGAAGTGGATGTCCACCTCGTCAATGGTTACCTTGAACTGCGGGAATCGATTCAGGCGTTCCTGCGAGTCGTACCAGTTGTACTCATTAGCCCAGTAGTCACAAAACGCCTTGTGGTAAGCGAGTGGTACGCCCTGGGACCAGTCGTCGACAGGTTCCGAATCGGGCCATCGGGTCTGTTTTAGCCGCAACTGGAGTGCGTCGATTTCACTGGCAGGCACATCTATATTGAACGGTGTGATTTCTGTCATAGCGTGCTCCGCTTGTTTCTTTCGAACCGGGAATAGTAGCATGGTGCAGATAACGTGAGTCGGCCGAGGCATCCAGTAGCCATTTCTGCCTACCAACAATATGGAATATCACCAGGTCTGGGATGGCGACCTGCTTGAACCCTGGAAAGAGGTTGTAAGACAACTACTGGCGCACCATGCACGAGTTCCGGAAAGCCGGTTGCAGACAATCAGTACCGAACTGATTCCGTGGCCTGATTATGGCGGTGGTGCGAAGTACTCATTATTTGAGCACTCGGTCGCAGTGGCGTCCTGGATCCGTGAGGAGTGGGCGAAGCTGAACTGATGTAGATTTGTCGTGCAAAACACAGCGCATTCCGGAAACTTCGATTTAGCGTTCAGGCAGGAGACCGCCTACGGCCTGGACTGGTGCAGGATTTGCGCCGCGGGATACCCAGGCGACGACGGCATCGGCATTCTCCGGTCTCTCTAAATAGTTAAACCGCCATTCGT
>JAJFKA010000010.1 GCA_021773555.1 Gammaproteobacteria bacterium | reverse complement strand
ACCCTGGTTCAGCGTCCTGCTACCGGTTAAGACAGTGTCCAGTTCAATCAGAGTGACTCCCGAAATGCTGCTGCCGTCTCCATTGACGTCATTCAGAAGTGGTAGAAAACTACCGGAAGTATAGTTTCCGGGTGTGTCCGGTCGGAAGATGAAAACATCGTCGGTTGTCACCGCAAGGGTGACAAGATCAGTTCCTTTCACAGAGACATTTGTGTCGACAGATAGCAGTATGTCCCCCACCTCAATGTCCACTGTGTTCGCAGAACCGATGGTCAGGGCGGTGGCAACATGGTGGATGGCGGTGACATTGGTGGTTGCCGCGGCCACGGTAAAGTTCTCAATATCGAAGCCGGTACTGAAGCTTCCCGCGGTGGTGTTTGCAGTTGCATCGGTGCCGGAATCGAAAGCCAGGCCTGGAGTACTAATCTGCAGAAGTTGTTGATCAGCCCACACCTCGTCATTGCCTGCGCCGCCCGTGGTCACGTCGCCCGCAGTGGAGAGCCAGAGCCGGGCAGGGTCCGCGACCGGATTGATGGTGAGCGTTACGGTTTCAGTGTCAACGCCACCTTTTCCATCGCCGACGGCATAAACGAAGGAATCAATGATGGACTCGGAACCATTGTGTGTATAACTGAAGGATCCGTCCGGGTTAAGCGTGAATGCTGAGGCCTGAGCCGGTCCGCTGACCAGTACCGACATCAGCGTGTCGAGATCCGTATCTGTGTCGTTGGCCAGCAATCCCGCAGCAGTGACGGTCAGCGTGCCCCCTTCCGCCAGGACGTATCCGTCCGCAACAGCGACAGGATCGTTGTTGGCGATGCCACCCAATGGGTGGAACAGCGTCAGTGCGTCGGGACTTTCCTGATTGTTCGCGGCCAGATCGAGATCGGCGCCTTCGAGTAAAAGTGTCGCGGTCCCTTTCAACGGATCGGCACCGAGACTTGTGCGGGTGATGTTAGCTACGAATATATCGAACTCACTCACCGACAGGGTTGTGTTCGGGTTGACTCCATCTTCACCCAGCAGATCCCTCGTCAGGTTGAGTGTCGACAATACCAGGTCGCCGCTATTGAGTGTCGTGCCGCCTACCTGCACTGTGTTTTCGATCAGATCCACGCCACTGAAAAATGGCTGAATCATTAAGTCGCCACTGCTGTCGCGCGAATCGCTGCCATCAATCAGTATGGTTGAGGTGCCACTGGTAGTGCTACCGAGGTCTCCCGGGATAAACAATTCCAGGGTGCGGTTGCCGGGAGCCAGCAGCAATGAACCCTCAGGCAGGTAGGTTTCTGCGACAATGGTTGCCTCCTCGACCAGTGTCACACCCGCCACACCGCCAGGAACATTATCCAGCAACATAAAATAGTTAACGGCGCTGAAATCCCCAACAACATCCGGTCGCACAATAAACAAGTCATCCTTGGTCAGGGTCAGGTCAGCCTCAGGGATGGCACCGTTACTCACAAGGATGTTGTCACCACCGGTCGTGAATGAGATCAGTAAGTCGCCGATCTTCACCGGTACCGTATTGGCGGTACCAAGAACCATGTCTCTGGTCACGTAGTGGACAGCGTCTATATCCAGGCTACCTGGAAGGGTAAACAGGCTTGAAAATGACCCGTCGCTCGTACCGGGCTCCGTGTCAAGCGTTGGACCACCCAGTTCCACCAGGGTACTGTCATCGAATGCGGTGAGTCCTGGCCCGGTGACCGCCGCAGTACCGACCACAGAAAGCAAAAGGGATGCGGCCGGGTCTACAGTCACGGTAAATGTCGTTGTCACAGTCTCGGCGTTCGAATCCGTCGCCTTAACTGTGATGTCGGAAGTGCCATAGGTGGCGGCATCATAGGAGAGCGTGAAGGTATTCGCGGCAAGATCAATACTGGTGGAAGTAAAAAGTGTACTGTTAGTATTCGTCTCTATCGTGTAAACGAGATCGCTGTCATTGTCCTCAACATCTGAAAAGGCGGCCAATAAATCGATGACAGAGTCAGCATCCCCCTGGGTGATGCTGACGTCGACGATGCCAGAGGTGCTGGGCGGCACCAGAACGTGGTTCCAGTTTTGCTGCTGTGCTGCGGTAAATGGCAGCAGCGATTCTATATGGCCAGTGTTCACCTCGAGGTCCCAGTCACCGCCGAGACTTGCCGCTCCCGTTAGGTCATCACTGGCAGCCACATCGGCGCCGGTTAAACTCGCAATTGCCTGAATAAGCAGATTGCCGTCTGCGTCGACGGCGAGATTACAACCGTAAATCAGCAGGTCAGCATTCGTGTCCAGCACGGTCTGCCATGTGCCTAACTGATCGGCATAGCTGCGGATATTCTCATCATTCAACCAGATATTGCCGAGTTTTACGTTGCCGTCCACGCCATGGCTGACAATATGCACGCCATCCACGTCGCTGAATTCAGCGAGGATGTCACTGATCTGATCGATGCCATCTGATTCGGTGTCCAGGATGAAAACCTCGTAGCGAACCTCGCTTGATGATTTGATGTCGTCGACAAGTAACTGATAGTCAGCGGTCTGACTGTCGACAAAGATGATTTCAAGGCGAGTGGCCTGAATCTCACCCGTGGCAAACATCTGGCCGTCATGGCTATCATCACTTGATGGATATCGCAGGTAATCCGCGAGACTGTCGAGGTCGAAGGTATCGGGTATCGGACTGTGGTTAAGGGAAGATCGGGCAACCATGTCCTCCGGTGTCAGCAGGTCTGGATTAAGATCATCGGAAGAGAAACCATGCGATCCATCAAAACTGCCAGCAAGAATATCGGCGGACAACAATATCCTGGGCTCCAGGGATTCCACGTGAAGCCCGCGGGGGATAGAAGCACCGCTGAATACGTCCGTCCACCACTTGGTCTTCATCTCACCTTGTGCGCTTTTGCACGGAGTATCCCGCTGCGCGCAATCGCTCTATATTGGCAATCTGGGGTTCGGAGGAAACTTCCACATCAAGCCAGCGAGTAATTTTACCGCTGAACCGGGAGCTCACCTCTGCTGCAATGCCCAGGTTTTGCAGCACCTTAACTCTTTCGTTGGCACGTTGTTCGGTGGAATATATCCCGACCGAGTAGTGCTCTCTGAGCTTCCCGGCACGGACATATTTAAAATCCTGTATACCGGCGTTTTCAAGTACTGTGCCCATCGGCTCCTCACCGGTCTCGGTGGTGATCACCATATAGTGACGAACACTCGCTATTGACGCTTCGCGTTCAGAAAATGTCATTCCCTGGACTGACTGTTTTGCTTCCAAAAACGCGGTATCGTCAACAAACGGACCCAGTGAGTAAGTGACAGGCTGCATTGCATCCGGTGTTGCTTCATCTTGCTGTTGCGGAGGGCTCTCGGTGACCTGGTTCAAATTTACTTCGTCCGGAACCGCGGCCGCGAACTTTGGCAGGAACTTCACTTCGCACTTTAATCCTGCTGGTATCTCGAATCCGGGGTTGGACATTTCCAGACGAACACCAAAAGTGCCTGAAGCCGCATCGCCGACGCGATCGACCACCCGGACGACGGCATCATGCAGGGAAGCAGAAACAATTTCCGGGTGAACTTCTGCGAGCATGCCGGGCTTGATCAGGCCAAAGTACTTCATCGGTATCATCGCTTCGATATTGAGTGGGTCGAGTTGGGCGATTCTCAAAATCGGCTGGTCTTCCACAAACTCACCCTGGGACTTGAAGCGGTTCAGCACGAAGCCATCAATGGTTGAACGGATAATTTTCTGTTCGACGAGTTCCTTGGCGCGCTCGAGCTCCAGGTTGCGCACTTCCTGCAGGTCCTTAACCTGTTCAAGACGCCACTTTGACAGTTCCAGATCCCGGTCCGCTGCGTCCTTGTTGTCGATGGGAATGACCTTGCGACCGTACAGGGAGTCGATTCTTTTCAGGAATTTCTCGTCGAATTCGACATTAACTGTTTCTGATTGCAACTGGGCGTCCACTTTGGTTCGTGCCCGGGCAAGTTTAACCGTTGCGTGCTCAACACTGCCTTCTAACCGGGCGACCTGCTGACCTATTCGGACGAAGTCACTCCGTTCGACCAGGACCTCTTCAATTACCCCGGCCACAGGGCTGCCGAGGTCGACGACCCGGTAGGGTTGGACCACGCAATCAACTGCCGGATACTCCGCGGAAAAAGCCTGGCTTACCGGGAGCACCAACATCAGGCAGGCGCATAGCTGCCGTAAAGCGGAAATTGCTAACCGACCGGGAGATGTTTGTCGTCGTAGCATGTTTAGGTCATCGCTTCCTGCAGTTGTCCAGATTCTGGGTGTGACCGGATTCAGTTAGCTATACTGCTTCGAATCACTGTCCAGTATCTGACTAAGTTTCAATAGGTTATGGCGACTACTTAAAACCGAACTTACTATCTTATCGCGAACTGGGCAGATAGCAATCGTTGTATCCTGCGTACTATTCTGGTGCCGATGGGCTCATAAGAATGCAAGAAGCGCACCAGTATGGTCTGGCCGATCTGTAAGTTGCTTCCGGGTAAGCCGA
>JAJFKA010000090.1 GCA_021773555.1 Gammaproteobacteria bacterium | reverse complement strand
TCTGTGCTCCTGGAATTGAAGTACCAGACTGTAGATCACGGGTAAAACCAGCAGATTAAGGATCAACACCGTCAACATGCCACCCAGCATGGGTGCCGCGATTCGATGCGTGACATCTGATCCTGTCCCGGTACTCAACATGATCGGGATAAGTCCGGCCATGGTGGAAATTGCCGTCATGGCAACCGGGCGCACCCGCTTTGAGGTGGCGTGAAGTACCGCAGCCTTGACTTCATCGATGGAGAGCGGGGCAGGATTCCCGGCCCTGCGTGTCGAGATTTCCTGATCGATGAAACTGAGTACAAGCACGCCAATTTCCGCAGCCATGCCTGCGAGCGCGATGAAACCCACCGCTACACCAACAGACATGTTGTAGTCGTTGAGGTAGATAAGCCAGATTCCACCGATCAGGCCAAACGGGATCGACATCATCACGATCACCGGCTCGATAATGTTACGGAAATTAAGGTAAAGCAGTACGAAAATGATAAGCAAGGTCAGTGGAGCCACGATTTGTAGTCTTGCAGCAGCGCGCTCCATATACTCGAACTGCCCTGACCAGGTGATCGTGTAACCTGCGGGTACGTCTACCTGATCCTTCAGAACTTGTTTGGCAGTGGCCACGAACCCGCCGATATCGGTGGTTGAAATATCCACATAGATCCAGGCATTGGGCCGGGCGTTCTCACTTTTTATCACCGGAGGTCCCCGGTTAAATTTGATCTCGGCAAGCATCGCCAGCGGAATCTGGTTTCCCAGGGGGGTCGGGACCAGAACCCGCTTGAGTGACTCGACATCGTCACGTAGCGATCGAGGATAACGCAGGTTGACAGGATAACGTTCGAGACCCTCAACGGTTTGAGTGATATTCATTCCACCGATGGCACTTTGGATGACATCCTGAATGTCACCGACGGTGAGACCATAACGTGCAGCCTCTTCGCGATTGATGTCAAAGTCGAGGTAGTAGCCGCCAACTGCCCGGTCTCCAAAGGCGGACACGGTTTCCGGGATGGTTTTCATGGCCTGTTCAATATCCCCTGAAACTTTTTGCAGCACATTCAGGTCGGGACCAGAGACTTTAATCCCGACAGGCGTCTTGATGCCTGTCGATAGCATATCGATGCGGGTTTTTATCGGCATGGTCCAGGCGTTCGCTACTCCAGGAAACTGGATAGCCTTGTCCATTTCAGCCATCAGCTCCCGGGTCGATTTGTCCGGATTTGGCCAGTGCTCCTTCGGATGCAATCGGACCGTTGTTTCGATCATAGACAGGGGTGCCGCATCAGTCGCTGACTGCGCACGACCAATCTTGCCGAAGACATGATGGACCTCGGGGAAACTCGCCATTATCTTGTCTGTCTGCTGAAGAATTTCTTTTGCCTTGGTGATGGAAATTCCAGGAAAGGTGGTTGGCATGTAAAGGATGTCACCCTCATCCAGTGGCGGCATGAACTCACTACCCAGTTTTGAGTAGGGGTAGTAGGTGACCGACAGTAGAATGAGCGCAAGTACCAGCGTGACAGGGCGCCACTTTATCGCAGCCGAGAGGGCAGGCGTGTGCAGGGCATGCATCAGACGGTTAATTGGATTGCGGTCCTCCGCCATAATCCTGCCACGAAGAAAATAACCCATCATGACCGGCACCAGGGTAATGGACAAAATGGCAGCAGCGGCCATGGCGTAGGTGGCGGTGAAAGCGAGTGGACTGAACAAGCGCCCTTCCTGTGCCTGCATGGTAAATATCGGGATAAACGAGACTGTAATTACCAGCAGTGAAAAGAACAGGGCTGGTCCTACCTCCCGACAAGATGCGGCAATAGTTGACCAGTGTTCATCGACGTTAAGCTCGCTGCCTTTTTCTTCAACCGCCATGGCCAACCGGCTGTGAGCATTCTCCACCATGACAATCGCGCCATCGACCATTGTGCCGATGGTGATGGCGATACCTCCTAACGACATGATATTAGCGTTCAGACCCTGGAATCGCATGACGATGAATGCCATGAGAATTCCCAGTGGCAGCGTGATGATCGCAACGAATGCAGATCGTGCATGTAAAAGGAATATGATGACCACGATGCTCACGATGACCAGTTCCTGCAGCAGCGAGGTATTTAGGCTGTCCACTGCACGTTCAATCAGATCACCGCGATCATAGACCGTGACTATTTCCACACCCTCTGGCAACCCGGCTTTAAGTTCTTCCAGTTTTGATCTTACGGCGCGTATGGTCGCCAATGCATTTTCACCAAAGCGCATAATGACAACGCCGGCGGCGACTTCTCCTTCACCATTCAGATCGACAAGCCCGCGCCTTAGTTCCGGCCCGTAGTGTACATGCGCAACATCCATTATGCGGATTGGCGTGCCATCACTGGAGACACCAACAGGTATATTGTTAATGTCGTCAAGCGACTTGATATAACCCAGGCCTCGAACCATGTATTCGGTTTCAGAGAACTCTACTAACCGCCCCCCAATGTCGTTGTTGGACATCCTAACGGCCATCTTAATTTTGCTGAGCGGAATGTTGTAGCGGAAAAGTGCGTTTGGATCGACTTCAATCTGATACTGTTTGACATAGCCTCCCACCGAAGCGACCTCGGCTACGCCAGGAACCGTCTGAAGCGGATAACGCAGATACCAGTCCTGTAACGAGCGTAACTGGGCAAGATCGTGCTTTCCTGTCTTATCGATCAGTGCATACTCATAGATCCAGCCAACTCCCGTCGCATCTGGCCCGAGCGTTGGATTAACCCCCTTGGGAAGTCGGTCACTGACATAGTTAAGTGATTCGAGGACTCTGGATCTTGCCCAGTACATGTCGATATTGTCTTCGAAAATTATGTAGACGAAGGACAGGCCAAAGAAGGAATATCCGCGCACAACCTTGGTGTTCGGAACAGCAAGCATCGCGGTAGTGAGTGGATAGGTCACCTGGTCTTCAACGACCTGAGGAGATTGACCGGGAAACTCGGTCAGGACAATGACCTGCACATCGGATAAATCGGGAATTGCGTCAAGTGGCGTGGTCCGATACGCCAGCAAGCCACCTATCGCAACAAGTACAGTGACCATCAGCACCATGAACCGATCACGTAGTGAGCTTTCGATAATGGCATTAATCATGGTTGTGATTTCCATCGCGCGTCATAGACTCGCTGGTCTGTTCATCCGGCATTTGCATATCCATGTCTTTGCCATCGATGGCTTCATCGCTCTGATTGTTGTCCGTGCCTTTCTGCGGCGTCGGTTTCTCCATATCGCCATGATCCATGGCGCTGTCGCTGCTTCGGGGCAGGGACATATCCATCTTGCTGTGATCCATCTTGCTATGATCCATGGTGCTGAGAGGCTCTGCACCCTCACGTGAATCTGACATGTTCATGGTCGAATGGTCCGCTTTTTCAGGGACTATGATGGCAGACCCGGCTTTCTTCGCATTCAGCGTTTCCATCATCTTTGCGGTTGCTTCCTTCAGTTTTGATTCTGAATCGATGAGGAAATTTGCTGACGTCACCAGTTCCTCTCCTTCGGAAACCCCATCTAGCACCGAAACTTCCCCACCCGATTCCACACCCAGTGTTACCAGCCTTGGTTCAAATTTACCCGGACCACGCTTCACAAAAACCTGTGCACGGTCGCCGGAACGGATCACGGCCTCGGACGGAATGACGATGGCATTCTCCCGCGTGTCTGATCGGATCAGAATCTCAGCGAGCATCTCTGGGCGCAGAAGCTGGTCAGGATTATCGAATATCAAGCGAACTCTGGTGGTCCTGGTTTTTGATTCAGCATAGGGATAGATATAGGAAAGCGAGCCTTTGAAGACGCGTCCGGGAACACTGGCGAGCCGCATTTCAGCAGCGTCGCCGATTTTTACCCAGGGTAATTCGTATTCATAAACATCCGCATAAACCCATACCTGCGCGAGGTCCACGATCATATAAAGCTCGGTTCTGGGGGTGACAAACTGCCCGCTTCGGGCACCGATCTGGATAATAGTTCCGGCCGCGGGACTGTGAATATGCAGTGTCTTTTTGACTTTCTGGGTCTGCTCTAGTTCGTCAATCTGATGCTCAGGAACATCCAGCAGTTTCAGGCGCTCGCGGGAACTGTTCACCAGCGTTTGTGCTCCTCTCCCGATCTCGGCAATTGGACTGTCCCCGAGCACGGATAGGTTGTTAATCGCCAGCAGGTATTCCTGCTGGGTGGAGACCAGCTTCGGGGAATAAATATCCAGCAGGATGTCGTTCTGGTCGACGGACTGCCCGGTTTTATCAACGAATATAGATTCGATCCAACCGTCAACCTTTGGATGTATTCGTGCAATTCGTTGTTCATCAAAGTCGACTCTGCCGACTGCGCGGATGGTACGACTGAAGGTTTTGTTTAGGGCGAACTGTGTTCTGACACCGATGTTCTGAACCACAACAGGATCAATTTTCACGGTCCCAACTACCCCATCGGCGTTGCCTTCATTCGCGTATGCAGGCACGTAGTCCATGCCCATCGAATCTTTTGCAGGCGTTGGTGAAGTAATGTCAGGATTCATGGGATTCCGGTAATAAAGTACTTCCTTCACAGTTGATTTTTTCTCGGCATACACCGGGACATAGTCCATACCCATGGAGTCTTTTACTGGAATCGGTGATGTGACTTCGGGATTCATTGGATTGCGATAAAAAAGTACCTCGCGTTCTGCGACGGTGCTCGGGTGAACTAGCGACGTTGAGTCTGGGGAGAACCAGATGCCTATGCCGAGGCCAATCCCCAGCATGACCAGGGCGGTGATGATATTTGTCTTATTCATAGATTGTGTCCTCTCCCACGGCGGCTTCAAGGCGTGCCAGGGATTGCTTTGCTTCACTCAGTGCCCTCCAGTACTGGAGCTGATAATTCAGCAGGGTGACCTGGCTTCTGACCAGGTTTAGAAAATCAACCTCACTCACCTGGTAGCCGGCCAGCATGGACTGGACCGTCTGGGATGCCTGGGGGATGATGCCTTTGTCGAACAGTGAAAATTCTTCGCGGGCTCGGTCGTAGTCGGTAATCGCCGTGGCGATTGCTCCCATCACCCTGCCATTTTCGTCCTGAGCCGAATAAAAACTGCGCTGTAACTCTGCCGCCCGTTGATCGATCGCTTTGGCCTGCTTGCGTTTGCTGTAAAGCGGAACCTTGACGCCAAACATTAGCGACAGAAAATCATCTCTTGAACCATTGCCAGCCGGAACATTGTCCCCGCGCCGATCGCCATAGGTCACACCCACCGCAAAGTCCGGGAAAGTATCTTTCCGGGCAAGTTTCAGTCTGGAGTTTGCAGCGTCAATTTCTGTTTGTTTTTGCTTGAGCAGTGGTCTAAGCGATACGGCGCTTTCAAAAAAAGTTTCTTTCGCGGGCAGGGCGGGCAGGGACGTATAATCGGCATCTGCAAGGCTGACGGAATCGCGAGTGGGCGTGTCCATCAGCACATTCAACTGAATCGCCTGGGTACGGCGCATTGCCTTGATCTGGATTTCCTGATCGAACAGCCGGGATAATTCCAGTTGGGCCAGTAAAACGTCCTGCTGCAACCCAATTCCTGTTTCGTACTTTGTTTCGGCCACCTTGATGAATTCCCTGAAGAGCTTCTGGTTGCGATAAACCGTATCCAGAGCCTGGTCCAGATAGTAGACCTGCCACCACTTGCCGCGGACGGTACTGACTAGTTGGAGCCGTAGTTCGTCAACAGAGTGGCTCGCGGCCAGCGCTTCAAACTCCGCTGCTTCTTCCTTTAGCCTTAGTTTGCCAGGGAAGGGGAAAGCCTGAACGATGCCTAGCTGAACCTGGGTCATGGGCTCCTGGCGACGATGGAAATCGGGGACCGGAAAATTCATGGCATTCAGACTAATCATCGGGTCCGGCAGTGTGCCCACCTGGGATGGTATTTTCGTCAGCGCCTTATAACGTTCATTCAGCTGCGCCAGGTTTGGATTATCGCGTACTGCGATTTCAACGGCGGCATCGATGGTTAGACTGTCAGGCTCATTAGCCAGAGCCGTTGGCAGGATGAGTAAACCGCAAACCAGAAGGCCTGCCCAGCGAAGGAAGAACAGACTTTCTCCAGGGCTGATGCGTGCTCTTTTCCATATCGGGTGAGTAGTCATAACTTGTGTTCCCTTTGTTTTGTTCCATATCCTGTCTTTACCGCTCAAGGGTTCAGGGTCTGGTTAGCTTCAATGTGATGGCGGAAGTCTTCCTCAATGCTATTTCAGCTGGTTATTCATGATTCATTTTGTGGTCTGATTTTTCGTCGTGCATGTTCTCCATCATTTGCATCATCATTTCCATGTGGACCATCATCTCTTTCATGTGCCGTTCAAGTTCTTTGCAGGGGCTACCTGTGGCAAACATCTTATGCATTTGTGTCATATGCAGTTTCATCTCCTGAAAGTGTTCATCCAACGCGGCAGTCGGACGCGGGTCAGCGTAAACATTTCCCTGCATTGTCATCACCAATAGAGCCGGGAGGACGAATCTGATGGCAGGCTGCAGAAAGGTTAGTTTTCTGGATATAAGTCGGTAGTTCATTGTTAGTAGCTCCCTTATATTGGATTAGTGGTTATTGATTGAAAAACCGCTCTGCCCATTTTCTGTAGATATGGTCGGGCCATAAGTTCTGAAAGTACGCGATGACAGCGACTTGCTGGTCTTCGCTGAGTTTGTCAGCAAATGCCGGCATCGTTCCGCCGAGAGGAATCCCTCCGTGCGCAATTGTCTTTTTTAAAACAGAGAGATCGTGATGCCAGGCGTGTGCCGACCCATCCAGAGGCGGAGCGGGGTAAGCGCCATTCGAATCAACTTTTTTCCAATCCGGTGTACTCTGCGCCCTTTCGCCGTGGCAAACGGCGCAGTTCGACGCGAATATATTGGCCCCTTGTTCGACCTGTGTTGCGCTGAACCAACGCTCCGGCAGTGCTTCGTCGTTAGCCGAGCAACCGCTCAGCAGAACGGGCGAAATCAATAGAAATAGCATCCGGCATTGAAGGCTACCTGATTTCCGCTGATGAGGACTGCGTAATGAAGCGTAAGCCCTGTTTTTGTACCTGCATGTATTGAGATTGCCACGATGGGTTCTCATTCTTAACTCTCCAGAAACCGCGATATCGAAAATTCACGACCGGCAATGCCAGTGATGGTCCGAAAGCAACCGTCCGAAGACGGTATTGGAGATCAAGCGATGGGAGGGCGAAGAAACCTGAAGTTGTGAGGACCCGATACCTGGGGGGACAGGGCAAGATACAAGAGGGACTGTGCAGGCTGGTTGATCGCTTCGATGGGAAGTGTTGCAAGATACAGCGAAGGCAGACAGGTCACTGCGCAACCGTCGCAGTCTGTAAATGCGCTCATATCCACGCAATCACAGCCACTCTTGTCCATTGCGGTATCGTGCCCGTCCATGTGCTGAGCCGTCTGGTTAGTCTTGTGCGAATCCTCACCACAGGCATGACCTCCCATCGACGACGACAGTGTCATCACCAGGAAAGCAAGAATGGTAAGAGATCGAACGGACATTGGTTACAGGTTCTCAGAGTTGTAAGTCATGTTAACCCCAGGAGGGTTCTGCATGATTGACATATATCAACACACGATGCCAGCACGGTTATTCTGGACCTCGCAATATATTTTGTACAGTCTCATCGCAAGCACCGGTCATATTAATGACCATGTTCGTCGTCAGTTGAGGTTCTGGCGGTCAGGATTTGATATTGGAGTTGCGTCAGGTCAGGCAACTTCTCGAGGAAAGCAACCATTGCCCAGATACGCTGATCATCGTGAGTCAGTCCCCAGGCAGGCATCCCGGATGCTTTGATACCGTGTTTGATAACCCAGAAATCCTGTTCCGGACTGTTATGGCCTTCATGTCTGACCGTCAGATTTGGTGGTGCAGGATACAGTCCCAGGCTGAGATCGCTCTCCGATTTACCCGGTTTCATGTGGCAGATGGCACACATTTCATTGTAGTCGGGTCCACCAGAGAGCAATAATCCAGGGTCGTCCAGGGCGGGAATTACAATGCTTTTGGATGCCCTGGAAACAGAATGTTCCCGCAACGTCTCCAACGCCCAGTAGACAGGCGGGGTGTGGTGATCGTCGGCGCCCATTGGATATAAACCCGACCACAGGAACGAGAACAGCCCGGTCAGAAATATCAAACCCGTAATCGACAGTATCCGCATCATCTGCATAGTTAGTACTCCTTTTTTACCTGACTACCTTTGCCGGTTCGCTGACCTCAATGGTGGTCGCTGTGAGCGCTATGATCGTTCGCCTGTGTCTCCTTCGCTGCCGGATCATGATCGTCAGCGTGATCTTCCATCATTGTCGCCGGACACTTCGCCAGCATTGCCTGCATGACCGGATCGTCCATAGACATGTTTGAGTGATCCATTGTCGCCAGCGCCTGACAGTCAGGTGCCTCGCCCGCTTTTACATGTTCCTTTGGGTCGTGGGCCAGTGCTGGAATTGAAACCAGTATGATGACTGCAAGAGTCAGTGATTGAATGTGTTGCATTTGTATTACCTCATTGGTTGTTGTTGAGTGGTGGTGCGTGATTAAAGCCAGCGTTTTATACCCAGGGTAATCTGTGTAATTGTCGGCGAGATGTCATGTGAGTTAACAGATCGTCCATCATGAATACCGACTGGTTGTGCTGGACGAATGCCCATTCGTCAACCCGATAGCCTTCGTGTCAGGCTGAGGTGGATAAAAGGAAGACGGCTCGTCGCACTGGTCTTGTCCTCGGTAGAGTGAGGGGTAGCCAGCAGGGATGAAAAAAATGCCAGGTGGAATTACATTGAACATGAAGGCCCCGGTTGCAGGTGAATCAGGAAAAGCAAGGTCTGCGAACAGATCGATTAGTCGCGATAAAGGCGCAACTATCCTGTGGGATTTACACCAGTCTGGGAGGGCGGGTCAGATTTTCTGGATCAGAATGTACTAATTCGAGGGCTTGAACAAAAAATTCCTGTGAAGAGACTGCCTCGCAGGTCAAACCGTCTACAGCAATGGAGGAAAAATGGGCGAGACAACAACCACACTTGTCTGCACAGCGCTCGGAGGTTTCTATCTTGTGGCAGTTTTTTTCGCTGTCGGTCGCGTCAGCATGCACTTTCATCACCGACATTTCCTGGTGTGATGAAGGCGCATCCATCGCCGCAGTTGCTTTCATCATCGCCGATGCCTTCATCATAGTACTCGCGGTCACGGGGAGCGCCACGAGGGAGAGTACAAGCAAATGTATGATGAATCTGTTGAGCAATTTCTGCCACCAGCGTGTGATTCAGAACAATTAGAGCATAACTCCGGAGAAAGGTTCCACTGGATATTCATCTTCCGGCATCGGTATTTGGAGAATCCATCGTGAATAGAACATTCGATTGGTGGCAGACCCATTATCAATTTGAGGCCGCTTCTTGTTCAAGCCTAATCAGGCGTGTTCAAGGCAGCACATGCTTCCTTGACGAGTTCAGCGGACGCGGCATTGCTTACTTTAGTGATATTCTTCAACACACAATTCGCCGTACCGGAGTTCATGGCTTTTAGGCTGCTGGCACGATATCGGTGGACGCGCGGGCCCTGTTCTGAATTTTCGATGACGTGATATCCGGTAATTTCCTTACGGGTCATATCTGATTCAAGGTGATCGCTCGGGGAACTGATGGTTTTTCCGTCAATGACGACGAGCACCTCTGCATTGTTGTTACCCCTCCGAGTGTGAATTTTGTTGAGCATTTCACCGATTGCAGCCTCATCAATTTCACCACTGGATTCGAACACGAACTTTTCTACCACCTCTGGCATACTCGAGTCGTCGGCCTCGGAGTCAGCGAATCCGGGTAATGCAAGGAGCACAAACGCGATAGTCAGGAATTTGGATGGCATAAAGTTTGTCCCGGTCGGGTGATTATCGGTGTCGACGCATCTTATGCGGCAATCGGTGCGGGTAGCAACATCAACAGAGAAATTACGTGGCCTGCGAAAAATGCTTGATGAGCGGCGTGGATAGTGAAACAACGGAGAATCGGAGGATGAGGACTGAGACCATGGAAATCCCACAGCACCTGGATGAAGTGACACCCGAATGGCTGACCTGGGCATTACGCGAGAGTGGCGTACTGGATCAGGCAACCGTGAACGCCTGTCATGCTGAGAATGTGGGGGAAGGTGTTGGCTTCCTCGGCGAGGTTTTTAAACTTAGCCTGAACTATTCCACCTCAAACAACTTACCGGCGGCCGGCGTACCGGTGGCCGGCATAGCGGCGGCCGGCGCCCCGGCGTCCATGATTCTAAAACTGCCGACCGAGTCAGCTAACAGGAATGCGGGCCAGAGCGCCGGCGTATATGAACGTGAAATTCGTTTCTACAGCGAGTTGCGCCCGGAACTCAACATCCGGACACCCACTTGTTATTACGGTGGAATGCAGACGACGGTCGCACCCGAAACCGGCCTTACTGTGCTGCGCTTTATTAATCGACTGCCCATGTGGTCTATGTGGTCGATGTTTCGGCTGTTGAGCTGGCTTGGCACATTGAAGCGAATTGGTTACATCCTGTTGATCGAGGATCTTGGCCATTTACGGCGAGGCGATCAGGTCGCTGGCTGCGGACTGCAGGATGCGCGAACGGCACTGACGGCCATGGCCCGGCTTCATGGGCAGTTTTGGGAGAGTGAGAAACTTGAATCAACCAAATGGATTATTCCGCTGCAGCTAACGACAAAGCTAGGGCAGGTTGTCTATCAAAAAGCCTTGCCCAGATATTTTGCTGCCAATGGCCAGGTGACGTTAAGGAACCGTGAGCTATTGGAGTGGCTTGATCACAACGGCTTGAGACTCATGGAACAGCTTGCGTCGACAGCGCCGACGCTGATACACGGAGACTTTCGGCTGGATAATCTGTTTTTTGATGATGTCGAAAACGAGGTTGTGGTGCTTGATTGGCAAACGCCGTTGTGTGGCCCGTTCGGAATGGACCTGGCGTACTTTTTAAGTGCCTCGCTTGAATCCGGAGTGAGTGAGGCTGAACTGACAAATCTGCTCGAACACTATCGAGCAGAACTTGCCTTGTCAGGCGTTGTGCAGTCAGCGGATCAAATCCGCTGGCACTATGAGGCGAGTATGTTGCTGGTACTGTTTCGCGTGATCCCGGCTGAATACCAGGACATGCTCAGCCTCGGCGATGACCGGGGACACGAACTCGCGATCACCTGGATTGAAAGGATCTTCGCCAAGCTTCAGCACATTGATCTGGATGCAATTCTACACAAGCCGGCTTGAACGTACCTCGCCACGCCTGTTCGTATCGATAGCCAGTGCTATGCTTTCAGGGCGTGCAGCCTGACCGGTAGTTCTGTGTAACCCTTCACAAAGGTGGACAGGGTCCGGACCGGTTCTCCGACCACTTCCACAGTTTCGAATCGCTTGAGGATTTCCTCCCAGACTACTCTGATCTGCATTTCGGCCAGTCGATTGCCCATGCAGCGGTGAATGCCAAACCCGAATGACAGGTGGTGCCGGGGGTTTGTTCGGTCGATGATAAAGTCGTTGGGTCGATCAATGACTTCTTCATCGCGATTTCCAGAGACATACCACATCAACACAGTATCACCCTTGAGGATTTGTTTGCCCCCCAGTTCCGTGTCCTCGGATGCCGTGCGACGCATATAGGCAAGGGGTGTCTGCCAGCGAATAATCTCCGGCACAAGTTTTGGGATCAAACCAGGATTTTCTCGCAGCTTCTGATATTCGTCAGGATTCTGATTAAGGGCCAGTACGCCGCCGCTCAGTGAGTTTCTGGTGGTGTCGTTGCCACCGACGATGAGCAGGATCAGGTTACCCAGAAATTCCATCGGCTGCATGTTACGGGTATTCTCGCCATGCGCGAGCATGGAAATCAGATCGCTCTTCGGTGGCTGATTCACTCGCTCATTCCACAGCCGGGTAAAATATTCGAGACACCCCATCAGTTCCTTCTGGCGCTCCCGGTAGTCGATGGGACTGTCGGTGCCTGCGGTGGCAACGTCGGACCAGTGGGTAAGCAGACGCCGGTCTTCAAACGGGAAATCAAAGAGCGTTGCCAGCATTTGTGTCGTCAGTTCGATTGAAACTTTGTCCACCCAGTTGAACGTCTCGCCCACCGGGAGTGAATCCAGAATGGTTTCAACCCGCTGCCGGATGGTGGTTTCCATCAGGGCGAGGTTGGCAGGCGCAACCACAGGTGAAACCGTGGCGCGCTGAACATCGTGTTTGGGCGGATCCATGGCAATAAAGTTATCAGTTTTGAAATTGGCCCGTTCGTGGAGACGGCTTGCCGGTAAGCCGAGGGTGATGCCGCCTTCTGAAGAGAATATGGCGTGATTTTTATCGACATGCATGATGTCGTTGAACTTTGTGATTGACCAGTGTCTGCCATATTCGTCATCCACATTAAGATGAACCGGGTCCTCACGACGCAGTCGCTCAAAGTAGGCCCAGTGTGAGTCAGTCTGGAATAGATGGGCGTTGACCACCGATATTTCGTCGATTGGGATCTCATTGGGATCGGGTATCTCAAGGGCGAAGGCTTCACTCATAACTGAATTCCTGATGTAGGTTGTGCTTTGCGTTGCGCTGATTTTTACTGTTTACGAGTTTTAACGCCTGATTGCAACTAGGCAGGTTTGTAACCAAGGCAGTAGGCGACGAGTTTGTTACCGTCCAGATCACGAAAATACCCGCCATAAAAGCCCATGGATGAGCCTCGATCATGGGGATGACCTTCATCCGTGCCGCCGAGGGATAGCGCCCGCGCATACAGCCGCTCGACATTTTCAGGTGTCTGCACATCCAGGGCGATCATGACGCCATTGCCAACGGTTGCCTTATCCTCGTCAAACGGCGTGATGACCGAGAACATGGGTTTATCCGGGGCCGTGCCCCAGCCGAGCATGCGTTCGTCCGTCATCAGCCGCTTCGCGCCAATCTCTGCGAGCAGATCGTCATAAAACTGACCCGCGCGGGCAAGATCGTTTGTGCCGAGGGTAATGTAACCGATCATTCTGTCACCATTTGTTTGTCCCATCAGGAAGCCAGTATAGTCAGGTAGCGCTAGCAAACACTAGCTGGTCACCGTACAGCGGCTCCATTCCGCGGCGGTTGTAAGTGGCAGATCCCGGGCCCAGGTGAATCTCGATAGGCAGAGTCAGGTGGAGTACAATGACAGACCTACTTGCTATCGGATGTGTCCATGAAAGTCTCCCCTGTATTGATAGTACTGGTCTGTTCGATGCTGGGCGGGCTGACCGCCTGCGAGAAGACCCCGGAAGCAACTCATGTGGCAGAACCACTGGCAATCAAATGGTTTGAAGGTTCTGTCCAGGAAGGTTTCGACCTGGCGATCAGTGAACAAAAACCGGTTTACCTCTACTGGGGAGCAGTCTGGTGTCCGCCCTGTCAGGAAATCAAGCACACGGTATTCAAAAGCAAGCAATTTATCGCCCAGACCGATCTGTTTGTTCCGATCTACCTTGACGGAGATACGGAGCGGGCTCAGGCATGGGGTGACAAGTTTGGAGTCAAGGGTTACCCCACCATGATTATTTTTAATCCGGATGGTCTTGAGGTGACGCGTATCCCCGGCGGTATTGATATCGCCAGGTACAACTCGGTGCTGGCGCTGAGTCTGGATCAAATGCGGCCAACCTCGATGCTGGTTAAACTGGCGCTTGATCAGCCGGATAAACTACTGGCGGCAGATTTTGTACAACTGGCCTACTACTCATGGGGTCAGGACGCTGGCAGTCTGCCTGAAGGCACACCACCCACATTTTTTCGTGATCTTGCCGGGATGAGCCCGGATAAGGAAGCCGCGGCGCGGCTGTATATGGTTTATCTCGTGGCGCTGGCAGAAGAAACGAGCGAAGCTGCCCAAGAATCTGTCGAGGCTAAATCAACCGGGGCATTTGTCAGGCTGGATGCAATCGTCTCATCACCTGAGCTCACCATCGCGAGTTGGGATACCCTGGCCTACTACGCGGAAGAAATTATTACGCTGCCCATTTTTTCATCCGAGGAAGCAGCACAGCTCAAAACCAAATGGCAGGAGCAGATGCTTGCGCAGCGCAATCAAGCGGTACTGTCCACGGCGGAACAGGTTGCGGGATGGTTACCCTACCTGAATTTCTTTTTTCTGGAGGACAAAACCGCCAGCCTGCCAGATGAGACACTGGTCCAGCTGAGGCAGGATCTGCAACGCGCGGATGAAGCAACCTCAAACGCATTTGCCCGCCAGAGTGTTGTCAGTCAACTCAACTACGTCTATCAGAGTGCACAGTTATTTGATGATGCCCGAGCACTGCTGTTAGCAGAGCTGGACAAGTCCGAGTCCCCTTATTATTTCATGAGCAGTCTGGCGGGACTGGCTGAAAAGCAGGAGAACACGGTTGATGCATTGCAGTGGCGTAAACGCGCTTACGAGTCAGCCGTTGGCGCGGCGACCCGGTTTCAATGGGGAGCTAACTATGTCCGGGCACTCATTCGATTAACGCCTGATGATCAGACGCTTATTGTCGGAACTTCCATGAAGCTGTTTGATGACCTGGGCGCTGAACAGGAAATTTTTGCGGGTCGAAACTTCAGGATTTTACGCTCGCTGAACAGTCAATTGAGCCAATGGCAGCAGGAGATCACGGATGACAATATCGTGCAGGCTTTCACGGTGAGGCTCAAGGCGATGTGTGAGCATCAGACACAGCAGAGCCTTGAAAAAGAAAATTGCGAGAGCCTCTACAATTTGCAATCAGACGCGACAATCTGAGTATATCCATCCGTGCTATTTTGGCGGGACGCCGAGGAATGGGGCTATGGCTTCGTGATCGCCAGGTGCAATGTTTTTCAGTAGTTCCCTGGTGTCTTCCAGCAACTGTTCATTGTAGCGCTCGCTGCTGCTGACGTCGTCTTCGGTCCATTCGAGCGGATGATCGGCGGGATACCCGGTAATGTCAAATTCCGGACCGAGCACCATTTCCGCCAGCCATTGTGATCGATACAAATGCCAGGGTGTCGAAACCACACCAACATTGAACCAGTTGCAGGCCAGTAGAATATTTTTCTTGCTGAAATAAAAGTTACCGAGCGTATCGACTGACGCTTCTTCCAACAAGATAACCGAGGGGGAGATACCAAGCTCCACGGCATAGTCTCGCATACAGGCCGCTTCCGTGCGCTTTGGTTTGATATCGAGTTTGTCACTGCAACACCCCGACATAATGATTTGCGCTGCCAGCCCCTGGTCGAACAACTCGGCGGCTTTACGCACCCGACTCTGAAATATGGGGTGATCGCGATCCGTGCTGTAACCTAGTACCAGCAACACATCATGCATTGTCAGCCTCCAGGGATTCCCATTGATGAAACAGTGCTTCAAGGTCAGCTTCGGCTTGCCGAAGATCAGCCAGTATAGTGTCGGTTTTGACTGTTGGTTGCGCGTAGAATCCTGGCGCACTGACCTGGCCATGAAGTGTGTCGATGAGTTTTTCGGTGGTTTCGATTCTGCCGGGGATTTCCTCGATCAGCCGGGTATTTTTCTGTCGTTTGTTTTTCTGCTTTTTCCTGGTTTCGTGTCCGGAAGCCGGAACGAATTGCTCGGATTTTGTGGACCCGGTGTCGAATTTCCCTCCTCCTGCGAGCCAGTCCTGATAGCCGCCAACATACTCGATCACGCGCCCGCCCCCTTCAAAAACCAGCAGGCTTGAGACCACATTGTCCATAAATGCCCTGTCGTGGGTGACCAGTACAACGGTTCCCTCGTAGCCGATGAGCAGTTCTTCCAGTAGCTCAAGGCTCTCTACATCCAGGTCGTTTGTTGGTTCGTCTAGCACCAGAAAATTGGCAGGAAGTGAGAATAACTTGGCCAGGACGAGTCTATTCTGTTCTCCTCCAGAGAGCGTTCGGATCGGTGATCGTGATTGGTCGCCGTTGAACATGAAATTGGCCAGGTAAGATACGACATGGACGTTCTTCTCATTGATCGTAATGAAGTCTCGCCCCTCGGAGATATAGTCAGAAACCGATTGGTCTGGGTTAAGCTGTGCTCTCACCTGATCGAAGTAGGCGATCTGTAATTTGGTCCCGGAACGAACCAGTCCTTTACTGGGTGGTAAATCCTCGAGGAGAAGTTTAAGCAGAGTTGACTTCCCGCATCCATTTGGGCCGAGCAAGCCGATACGATCACCACGTTGCACGATCAGGTTGACGTCGTTGAGCAGGAGTTCACTACCGTACCCCATGGAGACATCGCACAATTCTTTGACGATCTTGCCCGAAACGATTCCTGCGTCGACTTCGAGTTTCAGAGTCCCGTGAGATTTACGTTTGGCGCGTTCTTCCCGAAGTGATTCCAGCGCACTGACTCTACCTTCGTTGCGGGTTCGCCTGGCTTTGATTCCCTGCCTGATCCAGATTTCTTCCTTTTTTAACTTGTCGTCAAACAATTTGTTCTGCTGAAGCTCTACCTCCTGGTCGTGATCTCGCCTGACCAGAAAAGATTCGTAGTCGCAGTCCCAGCGAGTCACCGTACCGCGGTCGATGTTCACGATAGAGGTTGCGACCGCCTGCATCAGACTCCTGTCGTGACTGACAAAAATCAGGGTGCCAGCATAATTGAGCAGCAGTGATTCAAGCCACTGAATGGCGGGGATATCCAGATGATTCGTCGGTTCGTCGAGGATCCAGACATCGGGTTCTGTCACCAGCGAGCGAGCGATGGCGACCCGTTTCAACCAGCCACCGGACAGTTCTGCCAGTTTTCGGTCTGCTGGCAGATTCATCCGATCAAGCACGGAATCGATTCTATGGCCGATTGTCCAGCCGTCCACAGACTCGATTTTTTCCTGCAAAGTGGCTATCCGGGCAAGGTCCGGGGACTCGGTATGGGTTGTAAGCGCATGATACGCAGCGAGTTGCTCTCCAACCTCACGCAAGCCACCGGCAACCACCTGGTAAATCGTGCTTTGTGGATCATTAAGCAGATTCTGGTCCAGATGCGAAAACCGCAGGTTGTCTTCTCGCCAGATTTGCCCTTCGTCAGCGACGATTTCCTTGCCGATGAGCCGGAGCAGGGTACTTTTACCGCTGCCATTGATACCTGTCAGGCAGATGCGTTCGCCTTTCTCGATCGACAAGTCGACGCGCTTGAGGACCTCAAAGGTGCCGAAGCTGAGGGAGACGTTTTTGAAGGTGATGACAGGCATAAGACGCGCGAGTTTAGCACAGGCTGGCCTGCTGACTCGCAGCCCTTATCAGGACATCTGGCGATCCAGTCAGGGTTTCTGTCTGTCAAACACCGATTGCATCTTCCGTGACTGGAATATCCACTTATCGCCATCCCGGACACACTCGTCAAGATAATGTCCGACGCGGACGGGCTGGTCCTTAAAGGAAACGAGTCCAGTCGCCTGATCGGTCTGATAGGTGACGAAGTTGGAACGCACTTCTGCCAGATACTCAGATTGAACCTCAACAAGGTGGTTGGTAATAATATGAACCGAGCGCCGGTTTTTCGGACGATTGGAAAACGCCAGTTTGATATCTTCTCGACCGGTGTATTTTCCGCTGCGACTCTGCCATGAGCCATGCTCGTCGAACAATTCCGGAATTTTTTCGTTCTGGCCGGAATCGAGGTAATGGGCATATCGGTTACCCAGCTCTATACAGGCGTTTTTGACGATGAGCAGTTCTTCCCGGGAGTAGGGACTTTTAGGGCTTTCGGCCATTAACGGGGTAGACAACAAGAGTAACAAACCAACCGACAGGTAACGTTGATACATCATAATTGCGACCTTTCTTCTTGTTTAGCGGATTAATTATGCGCCCGATAATGCAAATTAGGTAGCGCCGATAATGACTGGTGCGCTCTACTGTGAACCATTGGCATCAAATTGATGAAAGCTCTATTATCCCAGCGAATATTCTTAAGGAGTGAATGAAATGCGTAGCCTGTTACTGCTGCTGGTTCTGTTCGTGGCCGCCTGTTCAGACCCCAAAGGCACAGTTGAACCATCGCGTAGTGAGACCGGTGCAGATACCGTGTCGACCGGTGATGCAATGAAGGCCAATCCCCTCAGGAATGCCTATTTCGGAGACCTGCATGTCCATACCATGTATTCCTTCGATGCCTTTATTTTTGGGACCATATCGTCGCCGGATGATGCCTATGAATTTGCCAGAGGTAAGCCCATGCGCCACCCCGGCGGCTTCGATATGCAGTTACGTGAACCGCTGGACTTTTATGCGGTCAGCGATCACGCATTTTATCTTGGTGCACTTCGGGCAATGTCAGATCCGACGACGCAACTCTCAAAACACGAATTGTCTGAGGGAATGGATGAGCTGTCTGATGCGCTTGGCAGACGGGCTAAATTTGGCAAAATCCTGGATTTTTTGCTGTCGGAACGTCGTCTGGAAATCCTTGATCCGGCGGTCTACAAGAGCGCCTGGGATGACATTATCGCCGCAGCAAATCGACACAATGATCCTGGCAAGTTCACCACTTTTATAGGTTACGAGTACACGAGCTCAAGTGGGGATTTTGAAAACCTGCATCGAAATGTCATTTTTAAAGGTGATCGTGGCCCGAATCTGCCGTTTTCCCGCATTGACTCAGGCAACCCGGAGGACCTCTGGGACTGGATGGACGAGCAGCGATCGCAGGGGCTCGAAGCGCTGGCTATCCCGCACAATTCCAATGGTTCGAATGGGCAGATGTTCAAACTCCTGGATTTTGGTGGTGCGCCGCTGACCAGTGACTATGCGGACCGGCGTATGCGCAACGAACCGCTGGTAGAAATAACCCAGGTTAAGGGCACCTCCGATACTCACCCGGCATTATCGCCCAATGATGAATGGGCAGAATTTGAGATCATGCCCTACCGAATAGCGACCACCCTCCCCAGTGCCATCAATGGCAGTTACGTCCGCGAGGCACTCATGAATGGGATTGAGCTGCAGGAAAAGAAGGGATTTAATCCATTCAAGTTCGGTTTGATTGGCTCAAGCGATACCCACAACGCGTCCTGGTCCGGTTATGAGGATGACTACTGGAGTAAAGTCGGTCTTCTGGATGATGAGCCGGTCGAACGAGGCTCGGTCAAACTTGCTGAACCGGATAAGGAAGGTAATGAATATACCAGTGGTTACTACCAGTTCTGGGGTGCGGCAGGTCTCGCAGGTGTGTGGGCAGAAGAAAATACCCGTGCTGCAATCTATGATGCGTTGCGTCGGAAAGAGACATTCGGTACCACCGGAACGCGCATCAAGGTCCGGTTTTTTGCCGGTTACGGATTGCCGGGAGCGAACGATCAGGACCTGTTGAAAGCGGCCTATGCCAGGGGTGTTCCAATGGGCGGCGACCTGGTACCAGAACGCGATTCACCGGATTTTCTGGTGTGGGCCGCTCGCGATGCGCAGGGTGCTCCTCTGCAGCGGGTGCAAATTGTCAAAGCCTCGATTCGAGCCGGCAAGGCTGTTGAATCCGTGTTTGATGTTGCCTGTTCTGATGGCGGTGTCGTGGACAAATCAACCAACCGCTGTCCGGACAATGGGTCCTCAGTAAATCTGACGGATTGTGGCATTAGTGCCAATTCCGGTGCCGCGGAGCTGAAGGCGCTTTGGCGTGACCCGGACTACGATGGCGGTGAGCGGGCGATGTATTATGTCCGTGTGCTGGAAAATCCAACCTGTCGGTGGTCAACCTGGGATGCGGTTCGATCGGGTGTCGCACCGCGCGAGGATCTTCCCGCCACAATCCAGGAACGCGCATGGTCCTCGCCGATCTGGCTGAATCCTGAGGCGAGCCAGTGAGGAGTACAGTACAAGGATTGATTGCAGTTTGAGAGAACCCCTGCTCTGGTTCGTTATTCTGGGCTGCCTGCTGTTTGCCGCGGACAGCTATCTGAACCAAAAATCTGACACCATTGTCGTCGACCAGGCGCTTCGTGAGCGGCTGGATAAGCTGTGGCAGGCGCAGACAGGTAATGTGGCCAGGCCCGACGAACTTGAGTCGTTAGTAGATACCTGGATGAAAGAAGAAATACTTTATCGTGAGGCCCTGAGCCTTGGGCTGGATAAAGATGATGCGATTGTACGTCGTCGGCTCGTTCAGAAACTAAACTTTCTCGTGGAAGATGTGGAAGACGGGGCAATAGAGAAACAGGCAGTCCTTGACTATTACAAAGAGAATCTGATGAGGTATACCTTGCCGGATCGCTATTCTTTTGCTCAGAAATACTTCGCCGAGTTAAATGATGCCTCCGCGGCGCTGTCGTTATTAATGTCTGGTGAAGAAGTGGGCAGCATTGGCGAGACCTCGATGCTGAACGATGACTATCGCGCCCGCAGTCTGCGAGAGATTAGTGGCGATTTCGGTGCAGAATTCTCTCGCGCGTTCAGTCAAGAGATTACGGAGTTCAACGAGCAGATTGAATCCCCGCAGGACCAGCGCTGGACCGGACCCATAAGGAGCAGTTTTGGCTACCATCTGATCCGTATTGATGAGCAGATTCCGGGCGTCCCCACACCTTTTGAGTATATTGAGAAGCGCATCGTTGCCGATTACCGACAGAGCAAGCTGGACGTTGCAATGCAGGATTACTATGAATCCCTGCGGGACAAGTACAAAGTCGAGTTTAGATGAGCACGATTAAGTGTTTATTTTTTACGTTGCTGTTCCTGGGCCTGTCTTTAGCTAACCAGCTATCAATGGCGCACGAAATCCGCCCCGCATTGTTGAAGTTGACGGCAATGGGTAACGGCCAATGGCAGGCAACCTTCAAACAACCCCAGGTGGATGGCAGATTCCTGAACCTCGGAGTGCGGACGAATTGCAGCCACTCGGAAAAGTCCGCTGTTGTCAGTGAATCCGCGCTAAAAGAGTCCTTCGTGATCTCCTGCAATCCTGACGAGCCTCTGGCGTTTGTCGAAATTCCCGGAATCGATCGAACGTTGATTGATGCCATGGTTACTATTACGGGGCCAGAGCGCGAAATCAGCAATCATCTGATTTCTGCCAGTCGACCGACATTGTTACTGGGCTCCAGTGTCCCCGCAGTTCCGGCATACCTGATGCTGGGAGTTGAACATCTGTTATTTGGAATTGATCATGTGTTGTTTGTGCTGGTCCTGCTGTATCTGGTGCAGGGATTTACCAACCTGATAAAAGTCGTCACCAGTTTTACTTTGGCGCATTCGATCACCCTGGGACTTGCTGCATTTGATGTGATCAGGGTAGCCCAGACTCCGATTGAGGCGTTGATCGCGCTGAGTATCGTATTGCTGGCCCGGGAGGGTCTTAACGCGCAGAAAGGTCTGATCAGCAGAAAACCCTGGCTGGTAGCTTTTGCTTTTGGATTGCTACACGGGCTGGGCTTTGCCGGTGCGCTGGCAGCAATTGGATTGCCCGAGGGCAATATGGTCCCGGCCTTGTTCCTGTTCAATGTGGGTATTGAGTTGGGCCAGTTGGCTATCGTGGCTGCTGCGGTGATGCTCTTGTGGGTCATCGGCCGAAGTCAGTTGAAAGTCCATCCGGCGCTGATCCAGTTGCCGGTCTATTGTGTGGGCGGACTGGCTACCTACTGGTTTATCGAGCGCGGTATAGGTATCGCCGCCTAGAGGCCAGGGTGCTGTGCCCGATTAGCGCCGAATGTAAAACCTGCTATGGTGGCACGCAGATATCAGACATTGATCAGCGAGGGAAGCTCTGATTAAGAAGGTTTTATTGTGAGGACAAGGCGAATCCGCACGGAGAAAATCGCGAATACGCTCTAAATTCGCGAGGTTTTGAGTACGGATTCAACGCGGTCATCGCGGGAAAAGAACTTAATCAGAGCGTCCCTAGAGGAGAATAATTTGGCGACAGCGCCGGTGATAACCAACAAGGTTCGATGGCTCTACGGGTTTGGTTCCGTAGCCTACGGCGTGAAGGACAACGGTTTCTCTTATTTCCTGCTGTTTTATTACAATCAGGTGCTTGGTTTACCGGGTGCCTATGCGGGCGCAGCCATCCTGATAGCGATGATATTTGACGCGGTTTCTGATCCGCTGGTGGGAATGTGGTCCGACAATACACATTCCAGGCTCGGCAGGCGTCACCCCTTCATGTATGCCTCGGCAATTCCGGTTGCCTTCGTCTACTTTTTCCTCTGGAATCCACCGGAGCTCGGTGACTTCTGGTTGTTCGTCTACCTGACTATCGCCGCGATCCTGATTCGGTTTTTTATCACTTTGTACGAAATACCGAGTACCGCGATCGTCGCCGAACTGACAGACGATTATGATGAGCGAACCAGACTGTTGAGTTTCCGCTACATGATGGGCTGGTATGGCGGCTTGATCATGGCGCTGCTGATGTGGGGAGTGTTCATGGTAAATCTCGGTGAGCAGAACGAGGATACCTATAAGATATACGGGACAATTGGTGCAGTGGCTATGCTGGTATCTATCCTTGGTTCATCCGTGGGCCTGCACAAATACATTCCATATCTGAAAGCGCCGCCCCAACGGGATTCCTACGCCATTCCCCAACTGCTGAAGGACCTCAAGGTTACTTTGTCAAATCGCAACTTTGCAGCACTTTTTTTTGCGGGATTGTTTGCCGCCGTCGCGGCAGGGGTTAGTACTAACTTTAACACCTACATCAACCTGCACTTCTGGGAGTTTGCCCCCTCTCAGGTTCGTTGGATTATACTCCTGCTGTTCGGGTCTGCTGCGTTCGCTGCAATCTTCGCGCCGATTATAACGAGACGGTTCGATAAGAAACGAAGCGCGATGGGCATTTATCTGACTGCCATTATTTTCGGGGCGATGCCGGTCATTCTCCGTTTACTGGGTTGGTTTCCGGACAATGGACATCCCTGGTTATTCCCGATTATGGCCTGCCACGCGGCTTTGGACGTGACCCTGATCGTAATGTTTGGCATTGTACAATCGTCCATGCTGGCAGATATTGTTGAAGATAGTGAGACCCGAACCGGACGTCGTGAGGAAGGGTTATTCTTTGCCGCCCGGACCTTCGCAGCGAAGGCGACGTCAGGCGTGGGTGCCTTTTTTGCAGGAGTGGCGCTGGATTTCATCAGTTTCCCGAAAGATGCGGCACCGGGCGAGGTGCCCGTCGACGTAATATGGGACCTTGGATTTATTTACGGCCCGTCGCTAATGATTTTCTATTTTCTGGCACTAGGCTCAATTTCCTTTTATCGGATTACCCGATCGGCGCACGATGGTCGTGTACTTAACCTGCGTGCTGCTGAAGCCTAGAGATAGGTTCAAACAGATTTTTTTATAAGGTGGATAGATGAGACTGAAAAACAAAATTGCGGTCATTACCGGCGGCGCGAGCGGTATGGGGCTGGCCACCGTCAATCGATTTCTTAAAGAAGGTGCATGCGTTGTCATTGCTGATTTTAATGTAACCACGGGCACGGCAGCTGTGGAAGCCGCAAATGCCGCTGGTTATGCAGGGAAGGTCAGTTTTGTGCGTACCGATGTAGCACGTGAAGAGGCGATCGAGGCAATGCTACAACATGCTGTCGATCAATACGGTGGGCTTGATATCCTCTTTAACAATGCGGGCGTCGGAGGTGCGATTGGTCCGCTGACCGAAACCAGCGTGAGTGATTGGGATTACACCTTTGATGTGCTCGCCAAGGGCGTTTTCCTTGGTATGAAGCATGGCGCACGTATCATGAAGGCGCAGGGAAGGGGTGGTTCGATTATTAACACTGCTTCGATTGCCGGACTAAGTGGTGATGCTGGCCCGTTAGTGTACTCCGCTGCCAAGGCTGCGGTGATCAGTCTGTCGAAGTCAGGTGCGGTTGAGCTTGGCGCCGATAAAATTCGAGTCAATGCCATTTGTCCCGGCTTCATCGTGACCCCGCTGGCCGATGGCGGGAATGAGGCGGCGACCAAATCCGCATTTTCGCGCGCGCAACCCTGGCCGGACTATGGCCGTGGTGATCATATTGCCGGTGCTGCACTGTTTCTTGCCAGTGACGATTCTGAATTTGTCTCTGGTGAGGCGATTGTAGTGGATGGCGGTCTGACGGCGGCGGGACCTGAACTCTCCAGGAAATTCCCAAAGTCTTCGGCAAGGGACTCAAAAGTATCAGGTATTACCAAAGGCAGTACCGGTGAGTCTGCAGAAATCCGTCGGCTGTAGTGGAAGAAGTAGTTGGACAAATTTGATGTTCGCGTAACCGATCCCCGGCAGCCTGATCTGGTGGCGCTGCTCCTGGCGCACCGGCAGGAAATGCTCTCGCTGTCGCCCCCGGAAAGCGTGCATGCACTTGATCCTGCTGACGTGCCTGAATTCAATGTCACTTTCTGGGGTGTCTGGCACGGTGATCGACTGGCCGGATGCGGTGCCCTGAAAGAACTGGATGCTCGCCACGGAGAGATAAAGTCCATGCGGACTGCATCTGAATACCTGCGACGCGGCGTTGCTGCGGAAGTGCTTAACGTCATGCTGGAAGCGGCGTCGATGAGAGGATACACACGAGTAAGCCTGGAAACGGGATCAATGCAGGCGTTTGCACCGGCCCGCAAATTGTACCAGCGATTCGGGTTTCTGGAGTGCGGTCCGTTCGGTGAATACGAGTTGGACCCTCACAGTACGTTTATGACGCGATTGCTGTAGGACGCAGGCACAGCGCCAGAGGCTTCAGCCAGGCAGGTCAATTGTATCCGACCGTCAGGTTGCGCTGGCCAAATCATCGGTTGCGAAACAAACTGGAAGGGATCCGGTCAATTCAAATAATAGACAGGCATCGGACCGGGAGTCAGTTGCGGGCAGGGAGATATCTATGGCGAATCACGATGGTAGCTTTGCTGATATGCGCAGGCGCGCAACAGAGGTTCGCGAACTCTATGAGCAATTCGAGCGACAGGAGTACGGGCGAGCGTGGAGCACGGAAGAACTTGGGCTCGGTTTTGTTGGTGATGTGGGTGATCTTGCGAAGCTGCTACAGGCGGATGCAGGGGTGCGCGCTATAGAAGATCACCGGGACAAGCTTGCCCATGAGCTTGCAGACTGTCTATGGTCAGTCCTGATTCTGGCGGAGCGATGCGATGTTGATCTTGAACAATCCTTTGACCGGGCGATGAAAGAGTTGAAGCAGAATGTATCCGCAAAGCTTGTCCGTTAAGGCGGACTTTTTCTCTGCACACCGGGCATGCGCGGGTCGTGCCGTTTACCTGGCGATGTTGTTTTTAGGCACTGTGGCCTGTCCGCTCGTTCTTGCTGCAGCAACGCCTGCACCAACAGAGCCAGGCGGAGACAGTTTCTGTGTGGGCGTCCTCTGCGCGGCGGGGCAAGGCGATTGTGATTCCAGTGCCGAGTGCCAGTCCCCACTGGTTTGTGTACATGATGTGGGTGCCCGTTATGGGTATCGCGACATTGTCGATGTGTGTGAACTCACAACAGAACAGGAGGGAAGTGACTCCTGGTGCCTGCTCAACCGATGCGCAGCAGGTAGTGGTGATTGTGACAGCAATGCTGAATGCGAACCCGGGCTTGTCTGCAGCGTTGATGTTGGCGCCCGCTATGGATTTCGTTCCTTCGTTGATGTGTGTGAGGTCCCGCAGAATCCTGCACCTTCAGAGGTCGGCAGTGACGTTTTTTGTGCTAATCAGCAGTGTCTGCATGGACAGGGAGATTGTGATGCCGACGCTGAATGTCAGGATGGCCTGGTTTGTGTGAATGATATTGGTGCCCGTTACGGCTTTCGTTCCATCGTTGATGTATGTGAGGCGCCCGACAGACAAGCACCGGAAGAACTGGGGGGCGACAGGTTTTGTGTCGGTCGACTCTGTGGACCGGGGCAAGGAGATTGCGATACTGACAGTGAGTGTCAGCCCGGTTTGAGTTGCGTCACTGATGTGGGTGGTCGTTATGGTTTTCGGCCGATTGTTGACGTGTGCGAAACGAGCAATGTCAGTGCAGCACCAGGAAGTGATTCCTACTGCCGAAACGGAACCTGTGGAATTGGTGA